>JBEGMC010000085.1:0-12417 GCA_041183265.1 Bacteroidota bacterium | reverse complement strand
GTTGGGATTTTGCCGGAAACAATAATACTGTTTTTGATGGTGTCGGTGATGATCACGGCACGCATGTTGCTGGCACGATTGGAGGAGTTGGAGGCAATGGAGCAGGCGTTGCTGGTGTTGTTTGGAATGTTAAAATGTTAAATGCAAAGTTTTTAGGAAGCACAGGTGGAACAACCGCAAATGCAATCAAAGCTGTAGATTATTTCACAAGTCTAAAAAATAAAGGGTTAAACATAGTAGCCACAAATAATTCTTGGGGTGGAGGAGGATTTAGCCAAGCATTGATGGATGCGATTATAAGGGCAAATGCTGCTGACCTTCTTTTCATTGCCGCTGCAGGAAATAGTGGTACTAATAATGATGTAACAGCATCCTATCCTTCAAACTATGATGTTCCAAATGTCATTGCAGTTGCTGCAATTGCAAGCAATGGAACATTGGCATCATTCTCGCAATATGGTGCTACAACAGTTGATATTGGGGCACCTGGTGTTTCTATTTGGTCAACTGTTCCCAAGTCTTCCAAAGGGAAGGTTGTTGCCTCTTATGCATCATATAACGGAACATCTATGGCCACACCACATGTCACTGGTGCAGCAGCATTGTATAAAAGTTTAAATCCATCGGCAACTGCTGCTCAAATCAAAGCTGCAATCTTGAATGCAGCAACAGCAACTGCTTCCTTATCAGGCAAAACTGTTACTGGTGGTCGATTAAACGTCTCAGGCTTTTAAAAACTAATTATTCTCATTTCCAAAAGCATCCCCCGGGATGCTTTTTTATTTTATTCGTAATTTTCAGAAAATAGAAGAAGATGAGTTTCATCAAAGAATTCAAACAATTCGCCCTGAGGGGAAACTTAGTAGACATCGCTGTGGCATTTGTCATGGGAGGTGCATTTGGAAAAGTGGTCTCCACTTTCACGGAAAAATTGATTGCGCCTTTGATTGGACTGCTGACGGGAGGTACCAATTTCTACGATAAAAAATTAATCCTCAAATCTGAGGTCAATGAGGTGGTTGACCCAAGTGGCAAAGTAGTGATTCCGCATGGTGCCGAAGTGGCCATCGAGTGGGGTGCTTTTGTGACGGTGGTAATTGACTTCATCATCGTTGCCTTCGCCATGTTCCTGATCATCAAAGGCATCAATGCACTCAAGAAGAAAGAGGAGCAGGCATCGCCTGAAGTGTCCAAGACGGATCAACTGCTGACTGAAATAAGAGATTTACTTAAAAAGTGATTTGACTAAATCTGCCACGACTTTGTCAATAGGCAGACTCACTGCGTGTGCGCCGAATTCCTCCATGGGAACCATCCTGAAGGTCTCTGTTTCGCCGGTTTCATTGTACATGGCTAATTGGGACTGATCGAAATCAAATGCCTTGTTCCTCAGTGGGACCTTTATCAATTCCAAAGGCTCTACTTTATAATAGATGGAGACGATCTGATGCTCGGGATTGAATGCCGACATCTGAAAAAAATCAGTGGTATACAAGTGCTCTTTTACATCCACCTTTAAATCCATTTCCTCCATAAATTCCCTGGCCAAGCAAGCCCGTGTGCCTTCACCGAACTCCAATCCTCCTCCGGGAAATTTGGTGTAATAGTTTCCGCGGATGAACTCATCACTAACCAAGACCTGGTTGTCATCTGAAATGAGAATTCCGTATACTCTTATATTGAACATGGTCAGATTTCTATTGTTCCTGCATACACAAATTGCGCGGGACCAATCAACCAAATATTGTTGAACTCCTGCTCGCCGACACGATCAAATGCTATTTGTAATGCACCGCCTTCTACTTCAACATTGGTCAATTGAGGTCCCAATTTTTCTGAAGATGCCAACGCAGCTGCAGTGGCTCCTGTTCCACAACTCAAGGTCTCGCTTTCAACGCCTCTTTCATAGGTGCGGATTTTAATTCCTTCACCAACCCTCTCCACAAAATTTACATTGATGCCCGCTTCCTTGAAAAGCTCGTTGTATCTGATGCTTCTTCCTTTTTGAAAAACATCAACATCTTTTACGGCATCAACATACTGAATGAAATGCGGGGAGCCTGTATTCAATATGCTATCAGATCCATTTTTTTGAATACCATTCACGTCCTGCATTTTCAATTTGATCCATCCGTTGTCAAGTATAATGGCCTCATGCGGACCATCACTGGCGGTAAATTGATATGCTTTTTTGATGATCCCTTTGTCATGCGCAAATTGTACCAAACATCTTCCGCCATTGCCGCACATGCTGCCTTCATGGCCATCTGCATTGTAATAACGCATCTTAAAATCATATCCAGCCTGATTTTCCAACATCATGAGTCCATCGCTTCCAATGCCAAATTTTCTATCGCATAAAAATGCAACCTGCTCCAGGGTGAGTCCATCATACTCACCAAATCTGTTGTCAAGCACAACAAAATCGTTTCCTGTTCCCTGATATTTACTAAAAGATATTTTCATCTAAATACTTTCTAGTGTAGTTCGTATAAGCTTGTCCATTGTAGCATCTGCATCATTCGAGAACTTTCCTGCCAATCTGTTGGCTACAATTGCACTGAGTGACAAACATGCGTGTCCCAGTAATTTCCCCAAACCATATATTGCCGCAGTCTCCATCTCAAAATTCAAAATGCGCTGATTTCCCCAGCTGAAAGCTGTGAGGTCATGGTTGAGATTCGGATTGGCGAGTCCCATTCGGATGACCCTTCCCTGTGGACCATAAAACCCCGGACAAGTTACAGTTATGCCATTGTGTGCGATATCAGCAAATTTTGAAAGCAATCCTGCATTGCCGGTTGTGGCATAGGGTTGAATATTCGGTGAAAACCTGATCTGCAATTTGAACTGAGACAAGAGATCAAGCTCATGTTGATCATCATGGCGTGCATAATAATGCAGAAGGTTGTCGAGTCCAACTGCATGTGTTGAGGCAACAAAGCTATCCACTTCAATATCTTTTTGAAGTGATCCGGAGGTGCCAATACGGATCAACTGCAACTTTTTTTTCTCTTTTTTTTCAGTCCTGCTCTCGAAGTCAATATTCACCAATGCATCCAATTCGTTGAAAACAATGTCGATATTATCCGGACCAATCCCGGTGGAAACAACACTGATTTTTTTGTTGCCGATCCATCCCGTATGGGTGATGAATTCACGGTGATGTGATTGGTGTTCCATGCGGTCGAAATACCTGCTCACTTTTTCAACCCTGAAAGGATCCCCGACTGTTATGATGGTATCACCAATTTCATCCGGACGTAGATCCAGGTGATAAATGGCGCCTCTGTTGTTGATAATCAGTTCTGAAGATGCTATCGGGTTCATTGAATAGGGCTCTTTATTAATCCGTTCAAAATTAGTACTTTTGCAACGGTTCAATAAGGTTGAATCAATTGGTCCTGTGGCCGAGTGGCTAGGCAGAGCTCTGCAAAAGCTTCTACAGCGGTTCGAATCCGCTCGGGACCTCCAAGCGAAGTGAATCTTCGCTTTTTTTCTTATGACCAGATACTCAAAATGGATCAGTTTATTGGCATTTGCCCTCTTGGTTGGTGCATGTTACCTTCCTTGGGCCTATTATGCAGATGTTGATAAACATTTCAATGGATTTTTTTCTGAAAAAAACATCTACGGCAAACCCTATAAATTGCTGTTCTTTTTTGGAGGATTCACCACACTGAGTGCATTTATCAGGAACTCATGGCTCAAGCGGGCTGCACTTTTGGTGGGTGGATTGAATGTGGCATATGCCATTAAAAACTTCCTTTTGTTTGGGTCGTGTTACAGGGGATATTGCCCCGAAAAAGAAATTGGACTCTACTTGATGCTGATTTCTTCTGTGGTGATTTTTGTGATGAGTTTTTTGCCGGAGGGAAAGTCTGTTAACAGCTAACTGTTAACGGTTAACTCATTTCTTAATCTCTTTGCTCCAGGTGTCTTTCAATGTAACTGTTCGATTAAAAACCAGTTTGCCATCTTTGGAGTATTTGCTGTCAAGTGTGAAGTATCCTTTTCGGATGAATTGAAAATGTTCGCCCATTTTTGCGTCAAGCAATGATGCCTCGATTTTAGCATGGGGGATGATCTCCAGGCTGTTTGGATTGATGTATGATTTGAAATCACCTTCCTCAGATGAAGGATCTTCGGTGTTGAACAATCTGTCGTACAATCTTACTTCCGCTTCAGATGATTGATGGGCATCGATCCAATGAATCGTTCCTTTCACATTGATGCCGGAGGTATCTTGTCCGCTTTTGCTTTCAGGGATGTACTCACAATGTACTTCTGTGACTTTTCCATCAGCATCTTTTTTGAAATCCTTGCACTCAACAATGTAGGCGGACTTCAATCTTGCTTTCATGCCGGGTGCCAGGCGGAACCATTTTTTGGCCGGGACTTCCATGAAATCTTCTGCTTCAATCCACAGCTCTCGTGAAAATGGCAGGTTCCTATATCCTCCATTGTCCTCCAACTCCGGATTGTTTTCGCTTTTGAGCATCTCTGTTTTTCCTTCAGGATAGTTGGTGATGATCAGTTTTATGGGATCCAATACAACCATTCTTCTCAAGGCCGACTTGTTCAAATCTTCACGAACAAAAAATTCAAGCAAACCAACATCGATGACGTTTTCTCTTCTCTGTACCCCAATTCTCTCACAAAAATTCCTGACAGCTGCAGGAGTGAATCCCCTTCTACGGATACCAGAAAGGGTTGGCATGCGTGGATCATCCCATCCGTCCACAATTTTTTCCTGCACCAGTTGCAGCAATTTTCTTTTGCTCATTACGGTATAGGTGAGATTCAATCTCGCAAATTCAAATTGTCTGGAGGGATGTATGCCCAGTTGTTCGATGTACCAGTTGTATAAGGGGCGGTGGACTTCAAACTCAAGTGTACAAATGGAATGAGAAATATGTTCGATGGAATCTGATTGTCCATGTGCAAAGTCATACATGGGATAAATGCACCACTTGTTGCCTGTCCTGTGATGTGATGCATGCTTGATGCGGTACATGATGGGGTCGCGCATGTGCATGTTGGGGGAAGTCAGGTCAATCTTTGCCCGCAAAATTTTTTCTCCATCCTTGTATTTACCATCCCTCATTTCCTGAAACAGCTGAACGTTTTCTTCAATGCTTCTGTTTCTGAAAGGACTTTCTTTGCCCGGCTCAGTGGGGGTTCCTTTTGTTGCAGCAATTTCTTCAGCACTCAAATCATCCACATATGCCAATCCTTTTTCAATCAACTTCATTGCAAAGGCATAGAGTTGATCAAAATAATCAGATGCATAATGTTCTTCCTCCCAATCAAATCCCAACCATTTGATGTCCTCCTTGATGGAATCCACATACTCAGTATCTTCTGTGACAGGATTGGTATCGTCAAAACGAAGATTGGTTTTACCCTTGTACGTATCACCCAATCCAAAATTCAGGCATATGCTCTTTGCGTGTCCCAAATGCAAATATCCATTCGGCTCTGGAGGAAAGCGGGTGTGAACCGTTTTGGTTTTTCCAGATGCCAGATCAGCCTCGATGATTTCTTCTAAGAAGTTAAGTGATTTCTCTTCGCTCATTGCTTTGAATAGTCGGCAAATTTACTAAAATAGGAGCTAACATTTGGCATTATAGCGTTTCCAGTATCGGAAGCGATTGACGGATGATGTCAATTGCCTTAGTGATTTGCGCTTCATTGATCACCAGTGGGGGAGTGAGCCTGATTTTATCACCATGGGTTGGTTTTGCGAGCAAGCCTTTTTGCATGAACGTTTCACACAATTTCCAGGCTGCATGGGGATTCGGGTGATTGATTTCAATCGCATTCATCAATCCCTTTCCTCTTATGTCCCGGATGAATGGTGATTGACATTGACGCAGTTTTTCCCGAAAGAGCCTACCCATTTTTTCCGCATTGTCAGCCAAGTTTTCTTCCACCAGCACTTTCAAAGATGCTACGGCCACAACGCTTGCCAATGGATTGCCGCCAAAAGTCGACCCGTGCTCACCAGGCTTGATGGTCAGCATCACCTCATCATTTGCCAACACTGCACTGATGGGCATGGTTCCACCGCTCAATGCTTTTCCCAGCAACAAAAGATCAGGTTGAACATTTTCATGATCACAAGCCATCATTTTTCCTGTTCTGCAAAGTCCGGTTTGGATTTCATCTGCGATCATAAGTACATTGAAGGAGCTGCACAAGTCCCTGACCTTGGCGAGATATCCCTGATCCGGTATGATGATGCCGGCTTCACCCTGAATGGGCTCAAAAAGAAATGCGGCAATATTTTTTTCATTTAATTTTTTTTCCAATGCGCTCAGATCATTGTAAGGAATCACCTCAAATCCAGGCATATAGGGACCAAACTGGCTGTATGACGAGGGATCAGTGCTGAATGAAACAATGGTACTTGTTCGTCCATGAAAATTTTCTGAACATACAATGATCTTGGCCTTGTTTTCTTCAATCCCTTTTTTTACATAGGCCCATCTTCTTGCAAGTTTGATTGCGGTTTCAACTGCTTCCGCACCGGTATTCATGGGTAGCATTTTATTGAAACCCAACAATTCGGTGATGTATTTTTCAAAGATCCCCAGTTTGTCATTGTAAAAAGCCCGGGATGTCAAAGTAAGCTGAGGAGCTTGTGCAATCAGTGCTTCAATGATGGTTGGGTGACAATGTCCCTGATTGACGGCAGAATAACCGCTTAAGAAATCAAAATACTTTTTCCCTTCCACATCCCACATTTCACAGCCCTTGGCTTTGCTGATGACAACGGGAAGTGGATGGTAATTGTGTGCGCCGTGTTTTTCTTCGAGGTCTATAAAGTATGAGGAATGCATGAAAATATATGTATTAGTTGTAGTGGTTGTAATTGTTGTAGTTGTTGACAGTTGACGGTTAACAGTTAACGGTTAACTGCAATCTGTATTCTAGATGATGATAAAAGGATAAGAACCTAATGATTCAAGAGATCCAGGTTCATGGAGAGCAGGGTATATGTATTGCTCTTTTGCATATGCGAATGTAATCATTAAAACCCAAAAGCAGGGGGTGATGATGTTTCTTGGGTTAACTTTTTGGCTTGATTAAGTTTACCTCGAATCCTTTGTCAGCAAAGGGTTTTCCGTCTGGGATAGTGTTGAATATCCCATAAAAACTTGAACCGCTTCCCGTCATGGATGCATACACTGCCCCCATCCCATACAGATCATCTTTGATCTTTTTTAAAACAGGATAAGTTTGGAAAACGGTTTTTTCAAAGTCATTCATCAAAGCATCTTTCCAGGTTTCTATCGGTTGTTGAATGATGTCTTTGCATGGTTGGACAGAGGCATCGGGACGAACATTTTTGAAAGCGTCTGCGGTGGAGACATGGATACCCGGACTAACCATCAAAAGATGATATGTTGAGAGATTGAGCTGTATTTCCTGCATTTGCTCGCCTCTGCCGGTTGCGTAGCATGGCTTGTTTTGGATAAAAACAGGGCAATCGCTTCCGAGTTGCAATGCATAACCCTCCATTTTTTCATGATCGAGTCCCAATTTGAATTTTTCATTCAACAGCTTGATCATGAAAGCTCCGTCTGCAGATCCCCCGCCCATGCCTGCTCCCATCGGAATATGTTTATGCAGATGGATTTGTATGCCAGGTAATTGCGGAAAATCATTTTTCAGCAGATGATATGCTTTAACACAGAGATTCTGCTCTATGGTACCTTCAATTCTCTTGCCACTGCTGTTAAAAATGATTTCTTGCGAGGGACGTTGAACGACTTCCAATACATCGCACAATCCGATGGGATAAAAAACTGTATCGAGGTTGTGGTATCCATCCGGTCTTTTGGATGTGATCCTCAATCCAAGGTTGATTTTTGCATTGGGAAAAACAACCATTCAGTTATTTTTTTCTTGCATTGATTTCATCGCGAATTGCGATGGCTCTGATATAATCTTCCTGTTCAAGTACTTCGTTGAGCAAAAGGTTCAATTCGTCGAGCGACATGGACCTCAGATCTTGTGAAGTTGAAATACCGGGTTCGGGTGATTTGCCAACCGACACTTCTTCGCCCTCGGTATTTTCTACACCTGCAACATCAAAGATGTTTTCGTAAATGTAAATGGGACAACCAAATCGTACGGCCAGTGCCAGTGCGTCGGATGTCCTGGAATCTATTTCAACTGTATCGGACTCACTGCTGCAAACAAGCTTGGAATAAAATATGCCTTCCTGCAAATCTGAAATGATTACTTCATGTAAATCAATCGTGAATGCCATCATGAAATTCTTCATGAGGTCATGTGTCAAAGGACGCGTAGGTTTCATTCTTTCCAATGCAACAGCAATGGCTTGTGCTTCGAATCCGCCAATCACAATAGGAAGTCTTCTCAATCCATTTACCTCGCCCAATACAACGGCGTAGGAATTGGTTTGTGTGATGGAGTGGGAGAGGGCAACAATTTCCAATTCAATCTTCTTCATACGAAGCTCTAAATTACATCAATTTAGCCTAGATTTTTTACTGCCTCTATGATCTTGGGCATGACCTGAAAGGCATCCCCTACAATTCCATAATCGGCTGCTTTGAAGAAGGGTGCTTCCGGATCGCTGTTGATGACAACTATGGTCTTGCTTCTGTTTACACCTGCCAGGTGTTGAATGGCTCCTGAAATCCCAACAGCTATGTACAAGTTGGGAGATATGGCAACGCCTGTTTGTCCTACGTGTTCATGATGCGGTCTCCAGTTTGAATCGGCAACGGGACGGCTACAGGCTGTTGCAGCACCCAGTGCCTGAGCAAGTTCCTCAATCATGCCCCAGTTTTCTGGGCCCTTCAGTCCGCGGCCTCCGCTGACAACCCTGTCGGCATCGGCTAATGAAATACTGCCTTCGTTTTTCTTTGTTTCGATGATGTTGAGAGAACCAGCACCTATTTCTACAAATGATTCAACGACTTCTGCAGATGCTTCAGATGATTGAAGGATTTCAAATGCATTTGCATTCAGTGAAATGATTTTTATAGGTGTCAGGATATCTACATCCGCAAATGCCTTTCCTGAGAAAACAGATTTCCTGACCTTGAATCCATTGGAAGTATCAGGCAATTGCACCGCACCGGTTACGAGTCCAGCGCTCATTCTCACCGACAACCTTGGCGCAACAGCCTTGCCCAACAATGAATTGCTGAATACAATCACTTTCGCCTGTAGTTGGCTGCAGATATCTGCAATGAAATGGCATGCCAATTTATTGTCAGACAGCATGGTTGCCGTATGTTTTTGATGAATGACTTTTTTCAATCCAAATTTTCCCAATGAAGCCAGATTTTCATCAGTTGCTCCCATGACCAATGCACAGGAATCTGTTCCGAGTTGATTCGCAAGTGCAACTCCATAAGAAATGGCTTCGAGGGATTGCTTTTTAATTTTCTTCTCTGATAATTCTGCGATGATGATGACAGACATAAAATATTTTTAAATGGCTTTTGCTTCTTCTCTCAATAATTTAACCAACAATTCTGGCGTATCTGCCGGAATCAGCTTTACGCCTGCTTTTGCAGGGGCCAATTCAAATCCGGTTACCGAAGTAAAGCTTTCGGACTGCACAGCTTCTATTACTTTCAATGGCTTTGTTCTTGCAGCCATGATGCCTCTCATATTGGGAATTCTTGCTTCTGCCATTCCTTTTTGGCAGGATACCACCAGCGGAAAAGGCGCGGTGATTTTTTCTTCTCCGCCATCTGCTTCTCTTGCAACAACCGCACTTCCATTTTCAATATCCAATTTTGTAGCCAGACTGACATAGTTGGCATCAAGCAATTCAGCAATCATGCCACCAATGGCTGAACCGTTGTGGTCGATGGTCTCTTTTCCTGTCAACACCAAATCGTATCCCTCTTTTGCAATCACTGCTATTTGTTGTGCAATGAAAAATGGATCGTTGTTGTTTGAATCAATTCTGATGGCTTCATCACCACCCAGGGCAAGTGCTTTTCGAATGATGGCCTCATTTTCATTGTTTCCAACATGGATGAGGTGAATAAGGGTAGATGGATCTTTCTCTTTCAATTCAATTGCACGTACCAGGGCATACCATTCATCATATGGGTTGATGATCCACTGAACACCTTCTGCGTTGAATGTTGTGTTTTGATCGGTGAACGAGATTTTTGCCGTGGTATCAGGCGTTCTGCTGATGCAAACAAGTATCTTCATGGTCTTGATGTTTTGAAATTAGTTGTCATGACAACTATCTTAACATAAAGGTAACGACTGGTGGGGTATTTTTGTATGATTATTAAATGAAATTTTGATGAACAGAGTTGAAAAGTTAAAAGAGATGATTGAGCAGTTTCCCAATGATTGTTTCAGTCGGCATGCCTTGGCAATGGAGTTTATCAAAATGGGTAATACAATAGAAGCCATTCAGGAGATGGAAAATATTTTGGTGATCGATGAAAATCATGTCGGTACATACTATCACTTGGCAAAAGCCTACGAAAAAATTGAAAAGTTCACCAACGCGTTGGAGGTGTTGGAAAAGGGGATTAAAGTTGCTGCATCCAATGCATCTCATAACGATTACAGAGAGTTGAACGGCGCCTTGGACCAGTTAAAAAATGAACTGGACTTAGATTGAAAAATTCCTCACATACCAAAGATTTGTCTTTTAGATTCAAGGATTTTATTGAGTCACAAAAATTATTTACCCAACAGCACCATTTGCTGGTTGCGTGCAGTGGTGGCATCGATTCGGTCGTTCTTGTGCATCTTTTGCATGAATTCCAATTTGATTTCAGCATCCTGCATTGCAATTTTCAGTTACGTGGAAAGGAAAGCAACCGTGATCAAGCATTTGTCGTTCAACTTGCTGATCAGCTCAGCATTCCATGCCATGTAAATACATTTGATACGGAAAAGGTGATGAATGAATGGGGTAAGGGAGTCCAGGAAACCGCCAGGATACTCAGGTACAATTGGTTCGATGAGCAAGTCAATCTTCATGCTGCAAATGGCAAACAGCCTTTGCTGCTTACAGCTCATCACCAGGATGATCAGCTGGAAACGGTTGTTTTCAATTTTTTTCGGGGTACGGGTATCGCGGGACTCACGGGCATGAACACCAAAGATGGATGTCTTGTCAGGCCCCTGCTGTTTGCATCAAGAAATGAAATAGAGTCATATGCCATCGATAAAAAATTAAGTTGGGTGGAGGACAGCTCAAACAAAGAAACCATTTATGCCAGGAATCAATTGAGGCACGATGTGTTTCCTCTGCTTGAAAAAGCTGTTCCATCTTTCAAACAAAATCTGTCCAACAACATCAAGCGTTTTCAGGAGACCGAAATGCTTTTCAAGCAACAAATTGCTTTAATTCAAAAACGTGTTGTAGAAAAAAGGGATAAGGGGTATGCTATTGCAGTTAATAAGATCAAACATCTTGTCCCCTTGGATACCATTGTCTATGAGATCTTTTCCCCATTCGGATTTACAGCAGCACAGACTGGGGAATTGAAGAAGTTATTCATTGCCCATACCGGAAGTTTCATGCAATCGCCAACCCACCGTGTATTGAAAAACCGCGATTGGCTGTTGATAGATCCATTGCATGAAATTTCTTCAAGTGTATATGTAATAGAAAAAGACCAGTCATCAGTTTCTGTTGTAGATAAAACCATTTGTATCTCAATGCACGAAAATTCCTCGATGCTCTCAGCTGCAGCAAACGAAGCTTGGCTGGATGCCTCCAAATTGGAATTTCCTCTTCTTGTACGACCCTGGAAGAACGGTGATTATTTCTATCCTTTAGGGATGAAAAAAAAGAAAAAAATCTCAAAGTTCTTGATCGATCAAAAGCTATCCAAGACAGAAAAAGAATCACAATATGTGATTGAATCAGCAAAAAAAATCATCTGGGTTGTTGGCAGGCGTATAGATGACAGGTTCAAAGTATTGCCCCATTCAAAAGAGATTCTACAGTTGAAATGGGATTGATGAGCCAATCACTGATTTGATAAAGTATTGAAGAAGATCAATGTTCGCCAACAATTTTGCTGCTGCATAAGTGAATACCACTCCATAGATGCTTCCCCAGAAATGCGCATTGTGTCCGATGTTGCCGCCTCCTTTTTTTGCCAAGACAGCCGATAGTATCAAAAATCCGATTCCAAAAACGTATCCAGGAATCGGGTAGGGAATGAAAAAAAACTGGATGGGCATCTTGGGTTGTATGGTGATAGCTGAAAACACAACCGCAGATACAGCACCTGATGCACCAAGCGATCTGTAAAAACTTTGATCCCTGTATTTGAAATAATCCGGAATGACTGCAACGATGATGGCTGTGATGTACATGATCGCCAACAAGGCTCTTGATAAATTGCCAAACAATGCAAGGAAGAGGTAATTCTCCAG
>JBEGMC010000084.1:0-13518 GCA_041183265.1 Bacteroidota bacterium | reverse complement strand
TCCATCAATAGGTGATTTCACATAGAGATACAAGAGCTGTTCATTTTTGAAACGATCACCCAGGCATTCTTTGCTCGGACAATTCAGTATCTCAATATCAAGATCGGCCTTGGGCATGGCTTTTCGTGCCTCTCCCCTGATGATACATGTAATCCAACGTTCAATTTTACCATCATTGGTTTTATCAAAATATTTGAAATCAGGTTCACCAATGTTTCGAATCCATTCACCTCTCACCTTTGTTTGTCCGTAGGATCGAAAAGCAACCTTGCCATTGTTTAAGTCCAAATTGTTCTGTTGCTCAATGTATTGCCCAAACGCTTTGATCAATGCGTCTATCCTGGCTAGTTCAACAGCTTTGTCTTCGGCTTCCAGTAAACTCATGGTGGGCTCAATACGGATGGTACTTTCACCAGATACTATTTGTATGGACTGTCCCAGCGCAATGTTCAATTGGGATAAAAAAATGAAAGCAATCAAAATGATAATGCGTTGGTTCATCAATGGTCTAATTGTAGGTTACGATTTTTGCCTTCATGGTTTTGTATTGGTCTGGAATCATGCCGCTTTTTGCATTGATATAGGTCGGATCACAAATGAGGTATCTACTGCCTTTGTAATGGATAAAATTCCCATTTCCGGCATTGGGTACATTGACAGCCAATGCCACGTGACCAGGAAAATCCAATGCAATGTTGTCAAGTCCAGTATAACGTTTGACAAGAAAAGATAAAAATATGGTTCTGTCCTCACAATCATTTTTTGGATAATACAAACTTTCTTCTGCATACAGATAGCGTTCCTTTCCAAATTGTTCTTCATCTGTTGCATACTCGATTGTTGATTGGATAAAATCAATCAATACATCCAGGATTTCCCGATCAGACTTGTCCTTGATATGTGGTAAAATAAGTTCGTCCAAGCTTGTTTGATTTTCACTTTTGATACCACACCTAAAGTACAACTTAAGATCGCATTGGGGATAGGTGCTTAACAATTCAAGTTCACCTTTCTCAAAAACAAGCGGCGCTGATTTGCCCTTGTATGAAACGTTTTTTTGAATAGGCTGGCCATCAAACGTAGGATGGTACATCAATTGAAAATCAAAATATTTATTGCTCCCAGGATACTTTACATCATACGTTTTGAGATTTGAAATCTTGCTTTTAGAAATATCTGCGAGATAATAGATCACCTCATCGCCTATATAATATTGACGTCCATAAAGCTTGTGAATAGAAGGAAGCATCAAAAATATTTCTGTTTGATCATATCCAACTTTTACATCAAATCCATTTTTTAATAAAACATACCATGAGAAAAGTCGTTGCTCATTGATATTGCTGAACAAAGAAACAGATGCATACTTGACTAATTGATAAAAGCCCCAATCATTCAACATATATTTTGATCTAAGCTTTCCTAACAATGCAACATCGTTCAACCAATATGCATTCTGCTTGACTATGCCTTCATAAAAATCCACAATATACTCCTCGTGTATTCCTTTCAGTGTTGGCTTGTATTGTGGCCAGTCATATAACTTTTCGGTATGGCCAAAAAAGGAAAATTTTTGCAAAACAGTCTGCGCGTTGTATCCAATCGCGGAATCTTCATGGAGTTGTTGTTTGTCACCATCATTTTCATCTTCATCCAATTCTACCAGCTCTGTGGTATCAATTTCGATCATTTCAACTTCGTCCTGTTTTGGAACACTTTTCAATACGGGTTGTTCAATTGGTTTTTTGTTGTCCTTTTGTAAGCCCTGCATCATTTGAACTGATTTCCATGAATTGCGCAGAAACTGAATGAATATTGAATCATTCTTGTTGATGAAATCTGCTTGTTTCTGGAAAATTCCCTCTCTCATTTCCATAAACTTGCCTATCAAAGCACGTTGCGTTGAGTCAAACTGTGCATTTGCATGCAAACTGAGAAAAAGCAATGAAATGAGAAGCGTGTTTTTCATGATAGTGTGTGAAGCTAACTTATTTCACAATGAACATTTTACTTCCTTTGAAGCCTTCCATCTTCCATTCGTATTTTCCGGGGGGCATGCTGTCCTTCAAAAGATACATTTTATCATCACTCTGGATTGGAGATATAACGTACACTTCCTTTGAATCAACCTCTGTCAATACGATGGCAGTCTTCACATCCAAACCAGATTCCCATGTAAACAATATATTTCTGCTTTTCAGTATTTGGCCGTGAATGGGACTGGTTTGTTTAAAACGAATATCAAGAAATTCAACGGTGGCCTTTGATTCCAACTCGTTCATTTGTAGCGCAGGTTCATTTTTAGCATACCGCATTGCAAGTGGAATAATGAGAGCGAGCAATACAACTGCTGCTGCAGCCATATAATATTTTTTGAATGAATTGCTTTGATTGTTCTTCATATGCAGTTTTTTTAATTGTTGTTTGGTTGATTCAAATTCATTTGCCTGATTCCAGTCATCTTGCATTTGCTTTCTCCATTGTAGCAAAGAAGCAAACTGTTGATCAGCTAATAAGCGTTCATTGAATGTTTTCAACTCCTGCTCAGAAAGCTCCTGATCCAAATATCTTTCTATGATTTCAATATCTTTTTCCATATTGCTCATATTGAATAGTAATGTTCTTGGAGTTCCTTTGATTCAAGTACCATTTTTCTGAAACCATCCAGGCATCGCTTGAATCGTTGTCTGGCATTATCGGTTGTTATATCAAGATGTTCTCCAATCTCATCAAATGAAAGGCACTTGTTGGGTGTCTTTTCATTGATTTTCCCCCCGAGTGTAAATCTCAAATCAATGATCTCTCTGCATTTTTCATCAAGTCTTGATCTCAACTCCAGTAACTTCGTAATGACCATATGATTTTCAGTTTCTTCCATTTGATCATGCCCATCTTCATACACAAGATTTGAACGGTCGGTCAGACGCTTCAAACATATATTTCTGCATATGCTGTTCAAATATGTTGAAAATGAACTTTCGCCGCGAAACTTGCCATTGGAAATATTCATGATGGCAATTGTAAATCCATCTTGGTAGATATCATCCACATCCAATTGCATGTTATGAAAGGACCAGACCAGGTTCCTGATTTTGGTCATGTTCTCCTTGTATACTTTTGCGATGATGCGCTCTGACTTGTCGATGATTCCTTTGATGATCATATCCTCCGTTAATTCTCCTGTTTGGTCCCGGGTTTGGAGAATACGTGACAAGCCTTGGGGATTGGAAGACATAGTTTTGGTTTTCTGTCTTGAAGGTACGATAGGGTCATGTCAAAACAAAAAGGGGTCGTAAAAACGACCCCGAGCTGTTCTTCATAGATTAGCCTCATGAAAGAAAAGCATATGCTTACAAACTAAAACTTCATTAATTTTTCCAACTTTTCATGCTGCAACTTGATGCGATCTTTTAACTCTGTCCTCAAAACCTTTTTGGCTGCTTCTACCGCCATCTCGCCATTATAGGCAATACGCACGTTGACCTCTACGTTCTTTCCAATTTTTCTATAGATCTCCAATAGCTGAATCACCCTTCCGATTTCCTGAACAATCAAGTTCTTGATGGCGCCGGTGACTTCTGTAACAGAAGCAGCTTCTCTGCTGTCCAACTGTGCATTGGCAATATTTCCTTCGATCAATGCTGCAACATTGGTGGAAATTGTTCCCGCCAATTCAAACTTGGCTACCTCATTCGCTTGCAGCTTAGCTGCTGTAATCGTTTCTCCAACGGCATTACCGTTTGCTACTACGTATTTGGGATAGGCAGTTTTGTCATCCTGCTCCATGGTTTTCACCCATGCATTTTCCAATTGCTTTTCCAATGGAACTGCTCCTGGCGCAACTGTGTATCCTTGTCTTGCTAATTTTTTTGCTTCTTTCTTAGCACTTTTCAATGTACGTGACGTGAGTTTTTTCTCAGCTTTTTTAACCTCCTTGGCTGTTCTCTTGGTTTCCTGATTATACTCGCTTTTGCTCATTTGAGCATGGACAATAGAAAGTGAAAAACAAGCCATCATCAAACCTGCAATCAATACTTTAAAATTTCTCATATACTCTTTTTTTATCGTTCGTTGTTTAGTAATTAATCTACTGAATTTTGTGACATTAATGGTGAAATATTTTTTAAGTATCTGTTTTTCAATTACTTACACTTTAATATTTTGTTCTATACAAACCTTCTTTTGTACATACATAAATATAACCATCTGCAAATCCCACATTATAATAGGCAGAGACCCCAGGCAATTTGTAGTTGGCCCAGCTCATACCGTTGTTCGCCGAAATTGATATGCCAGATGAGGAAGTAGCAATGATGACTTTTTTTGCAGGATAATAAACCATATCCACATCTGTTGATGATGATGAAGCTACTTTACCATTGCTGATAAAATTATATCTCAATGATACATTGAAATTCGTGGCGCTCGTATTCGCAATGAACATGCTGCCATTGCGATCAGCCCAAATCAAACTATCACCCATGACTTCACAATCCTCCAACTCTTTTCTTGCATTGAACAATGCAGTCCAATTTTCTCCGTTGTCGGTTGACTTGACAAGGATCGGCCCGATTGCATCTGCAGAGCGTTGAGTACTGAAAATCGTTCCATTGGATGAAACAGAAAAATCTGTTGGATCATTGCCAGGCAATTTGTTGCTCCAAACATTATTGTTGGTACCGGATGTTTTCCAAATTCCTCTTTGGAACCCTGTCATAGAAGCCAGAAATCTTCCATCTGAGAGCGCAACAATTGACTGACTATTGCAGCCAAAACCAACTGGGCCGCTATTGATATATTCAATTCCGTTGTTGGGAGATAAATAAAAGCCATTGTCAAGTGAAGCAACTACAAGATTCCCTGTTCCAAATGTAGAATAAGCAGCTCCAGGATAAGAAGTGGACAGTCCATCCCTTGTATAAGTAGCAGACCAATTGGTAGCTGACCATGAAGTACCGCCATTGATCGTTTTTTGTACACCATTCTTCACAACCAGAAAATAATTGTTGGCAGTCGGCGTTTTTACAAATGTGTAGCATTCTCCAGCATAAACAGAAGCCCAGCTAAAATTGCTTACATCTACTGGCTTGGTGGTAAAAGTTTGTTCATCCCCATAACTGGTACCTGCACTATTGGTAGCATAGGCTCTTACATAATATTTTGTTTCCGGACTAAGATTTGTACAAAATGCAGTGAATGACCCGGTTGCTGTATTGCCTACAGTTTTTTCATTTGCAATAGTGGGTGTTGGAGCGGTACTCCAGCATATACCACTTGCAGTAATGGTTGCTCCTCCATTGCTTGAAATGGTTCCACCTGTTCGAGCAGAGTCAGCAGTAACATTGCTCACTGCAATTGTAGTAAGGGTAGGCCTCACAATATAAGTGACCTGTGTTGAAAGTTCATTGCTCTGATTATTGCCAGCATATGCCAGTAAAAAATACTTGTATGCTGTACCGCCAATGATATCTGCATCCACGTATTGAGTGGTAGTTGCACTGAGATTGGCAATTTGCGATTTGGAGCCCGTCCCATTTGCCAACTGACGCTGAATGATGTATCCAGTGATATTGTTGTTCACCTTTGGCCAGCTCAGGACAATATTTGAAGCATTTTGTACAGCAGAGAATGAAGAGGGTGTATAATTTTCTTTGGGGCAAAGCGGGTCATATGGATTGTTCCACTCAAACTTCTGACAAGCAGAGAAGAGAGAAATGATTATGATTGATATGGTGGATATGCGTTTGATCATTTCATCTAAATGTGTAGGTCAGGCCCACTCCGTTAGGTGTAAATTTGAAAGATGCTCCAGCCAATGCTTTCTTTGCATTGGAATACTTACCTGACTTGATCAGAAATTCAACAAAGGAAATGCCTGCCAAGCCCAAAGCTGCAGGAGCAGCATAGTTAAACACGTTGATTGTTTCGCGTATCGAAGCAGCATCTGTTGTAGCTGTTTTGTATTTCTCATACAAAGCACCGGCCTGATAATAAGAAAACCCACCAGCTCCACCCATCAATAAAAATCCTACCAACCAGGGTGTTCGACGCTTTTTTGCTTTCTCCATCACCAAAGTCAATTTTCGTCTTTCCAGGTCTGTCAAAACTTTTTTGGGTTTTTCAGGAACGATTTCCGCCTGTTCAGCCGGTTTTACATTGGATGGCTCAAGTTGCTGTTTTGTTTCAACAGCTTCCACTTTGAATTGAAAGAATCCTTCAATAGAAGAAACTTCCGAAGCTGCATCCCAAAAGATTTTTTTTCTGAGCCCAGCACGTTGATTTTGACCGACATTTCCCGAAACCATTTTCAAGGGGCCAACCCAACTTTTCCCGGAACTGTCAGCATAAAAAAGAGAGATGGTATACATGCCATCGCCTTCCAGGTCATAACTTACTTCAATATTTTTCCCATCCATTGCAACACAGACGTTGGAAACAGTCTGTGCTTCAAGTCTGACAGAAAAGAGACCCGCACAAAGAATCACCCATGAATAAAGAAGCAAATAATTCCTCATGCAGATTTATTGAAAAGTCCACTTTTCCCACTTACTGATGAGGGATGGATTGTAATTGACAACTGGATCTTGTTCGAGTGAAAGCCTGACCGACTCAACACCAACAGATCTCTTCAGGTATTCATACATTTCTTTATAAGTAAGAGCACCTTTTGACTCCTGTAATTTTTTTAGCATGAAATATGTAAACAGCCCGTGTTGCTGTTCATGATAAGGCAGCGCCACCTGATCTCCTTTTGATGCTGAGAATACCACCATGTTGCCGATGCATTGTTGCTGATCAGGTACAATGCGAATTCCTCTGGCAGCCAACATGCCTTGATCTCTTCCACCTCCAGAAAAACAGGCATCTAAAAAGACCGTTATTTTGGATGCTCCCGTTGCACCCAAGGTAGCATACAAACTTTTTAAACTGACTGCATCCATCAGGTTGGAAGAAGAAACATCTACGGGTATCAAATAAGGAATTTTGCTTTTTTCATCGGGGAAACCGTGTCCTGCATAATAGAAAACCACTTCGGTAGAATTTCCGAGCTTGGTAGCCAATTTGGATATGCGGTCTATTTCACGTTTCATGACACCTGCAGTTGCATTGGTGAAATGAAATATATTGTTTTCAGCAATGCCCAATGTATTGATGGCGTACTCCTTGAATACCTGCGCATCTCTAACTGCATAGGGAACGTTGATTTGGGCATTGACAGATTGTGCATAATCCTCATTTCCAATGATCAGGGCTATTCTATTTGAATATGTTTTCCCTATTGATGGGATATTCTTGTCTACATCTGAACCCAATGATGCGATATTGATTTTTACCTCATTGCGGTCCTCAATTCCTTGAACACGAAGTTTCTCTCCAGAAACTGTTTGGTTCATAGCCAGTGTATAAGCTCCCGGCTCACCAAATTTTCCGTATCGCTCATCAATGCGAAACTCGAACGGAAGTTTGTCTGCACTATACTCATTATTGGCAACTAAATTATATGTAATGATTTTCTTTTCTCCCGGTTTCAATTCACCCAAAACTTCTTTCTCGTTGGTGGAAATACAAAATACATTTTTGGGCAATACCAAATTGACGACCACATCACTGGCAGTACCCTGACCTATATTTTGAACCAACGCCTGTAAATCAAATGGTTTTCTTTTTACAATAGTGGTTGAGTTTTGGCTGCTGACAGAATAATCAACAATCTTCACCTGAGGTGATTTAAATGCCTGCGTCATTACCTCCACAGGTAATTCATCTGTTCCAAATCCATTTGCCTCATCGACTTTCAAACTGAAATTTGCAGTAGCATTTTTGATGTCCATATTTCCTTGTATGGGAATATTGACAGTGATGACTTTGCCCGTATCCAGATTTCCAATGGAAGTCGCCTTGTCGAATACAAGTCCAGTTATATTGTTTAACTCATTGAGCTTCACAACAAGGTTGTTCCCTTTACCGAGTCCAGTATTTTTCAACTTGAATTGAATATGTGAAACTTCTTCGGCATCAATTTTCATGTTCCCGTTGGAATCAACAAAATTGAAGTCTGTGATTTCTAAAAATGGCGGCTTGATTTGTTCCTGTTTGACCTCTTTTTTGGGTGTTGACTGAGATGGCTTGATACTGATGAAAACAGCATTGCTCACAGCAGATGAACGCTGGGCATGAACCAGGTTCACCAATGCCAAACAGAGTAATGAAGGGATAAGGCGTTTCATCGCTAATCAGAGTTTTGGTCGCTGTTTGATATTAGTTGACAAAAAGCAGGTTTTGTGACAATTTTGTTGATATGCAGAAATTGGCACAACCAATTTGTCAAAAATGCCATTTGTCACTTTACAAAGTAATGAAAATTAATGGCTTCTGTTGGTTGATGCTTTTGGAAAAAGGGGAACACAACAAATCACTGAAGTTTTAATATTTAATTCATTGTATATCAATATAATAAATATTTTATATATAAATAATACTATTTATTGCTCGACTGACTTTATCTCTGAATTTGTGGGAACTCGGATCTTCCGGTACTTAAGCCTATGCTTGTATATATATTTCCAAAACTGATATTCGAGTCCTAGGGATGCTGTCATATACTGGTCATTCGATAAATTCCCTCTGGCTGTACCTTTATGTCCAAAACTAATATCTGTACTCCTGTTCTGCAATTGCCTTGCCAATTGTCCGTTGTATCCCCCGCCACTGATAGGAAATGATTCAAATCCGGCATACCTGCCATAAACATCATCCAAATAGCCTGTGGAAGTGAAACGAAATGAATACTGCAGGTTCAGAGATAAAAAATTGGACAAAGGAACTTTCAGCAGTGCCCCTATTGGCAGGAAGAATGCAGTGGTGGAATAGGTAACTGGATTGGATGTCTGGTAGGAGAACTGGCCCTCCGTTCCAAGTGGCCGCAAATAGATTTTATCATCATCAAGCACAGTATATGGATCGAACCAAATTTTACCGGCACCAAATTGAAAATAAAGAGTAGCGTTGTTTAATTTGTTTCTCAACTGAGCAAGTTTCAGATTAACTGAAAAACTGAGCTCCTGCACGTTGGATTGAAAATCGAGATTTCTAATTATTTGCAAAGGATCTTTGGTATTGGCATCTGCTGCATACAAATGCAGCGTCTGATAAGCCAATTGGATACCAACTGTTTCCTTTAAAATGTTTTTCCCCACATGAACACCTGCTGCACCGCGAATGGATTTTACATTCAAACGTGGATTCAAATCACCAATGTATTGTGATGCGCCAAGAGATCCTCCTGCATAAAGGATAGATTTATAGAATACACTTTCAACAAACTTCGCCTGCCCTTGCAGATGTATTTGTATGAACATTGCTAAACAGCAACCCAGTGTTTTCATCATTGCTTGCATTTATAATTCAATTCTGCGTTTTGAAAAAAATAAGGCATGCTGTTCAATTGAGCTCCCGCGCACGAGTAACGCAATACATATTGATCCTTGCTCAACTTATACCTGCTGAAATCAATTGTATAAACACCCAGTTTATTTGATGCTATGCTTGAATAAAATGTAGAAGTGATTTTTTTGATCAGGCTTGTGGAACGAGCTCCAAAATTAAATGCCAATAAATAATGAGAAAGATTGAAAAAATCTGAAAAATGATAGAGCCATGGCTTTACAAGTTGATCTTTGTCATATTCAATATCAGATTGGTATATCAATGATTGATCTTGAACAAACCGCATTTCGGTTTTTATGAGTCGTGACTTATCTGCATAGAAGTAATTGGTTTCAAAACTTGGGATAGTATCCCTGTTCAGATAAATTGTTTTTTTTACCAGAGATGTGGCATCGTATACAAAACGAATATCAAGACTATCATTTGATTTGTTCAAAGGGATGGTCTTGATGCGTGTGACATATTGATTTTTTTTATTGATAAACACAGTATCCCGGTTAAAAAGAAATACAGAATCACTCAGTTTGGTCTTTTTGAAAGAGAGATTGAATGAAAGAGGAGTATTCGCAATGGAAACCCCACTAGCGAATCCGTATCGGATTGAATCGTATTGAATGACAAACGACTGCTCGTATGAGGATAAATTTTTTAACTGGACTTTTTCAACGACGCACAATGTTGAATCAACATTCACTATGATATCCTCCAAATCAGCATAATAGTCAGATAATTCTTTTTTACATGAGCAAAAGAACATGAAAATTGACAATATATATAAGTACTTTTTCAATTGATGATATGTGATTTGCTGATGGTTCTATTATTGATGGTTACAGCAACAACGATTTGACCTTTTGTTCCGTATGGCATATCAACGGGTATTTTGATATAGTCAGATTGATAGATAAAGTAGGATTTATCAAATAGAATTGTACCGCCGGTATGTATGACTTTGACCATTACATCCTGGGCTATTTTTTTGGCAAGAGAAATATTGAGATTGAAATAACCGGTGGAGGGGTTAGGGAAGGTTAAAATATCAAAACTAATTTTAGTACTGTCATAATCATTGGTAAGATATATGGGATCCGAGACAGACCAGCACTGGGATCCATTGCCGTGTGCTACCTTGTAAACACCTTCAGCAGGGTATTTCAGGGTATCATTTTTTACCTGCAGCAATAGATTGTTCCTGTACCAGTTGACTGCAAATTTTGATAGATTGACTGTGTAAAGACTGCTGTCTTTGAAACCGATAAGGGGTTTATCTGGGAAGTTCAGGACTTTTACAAAAATACTATCCCTCAGCGTATCCTTACCATTGATTGAGAAAACAGTATATAGAATGCTGGCAGTGGGTTTGACGGTAATTGCCTTTGTAATTTCACCGTTACTCCATAAATATTTTTCTGCATTGGTCCGCAGCGAGGAGAGAAGCATAGAATTCCCATTACAAATAGATGTATCTATACGCTCTGCATACAATGAATTTGTTGAGGCAACAGTTATGAAGAAATTAATCAACAGAAAAATATATTGCCTTCTATACATCAAGACAAAAATAGATCAGTGTTGTGAAAGATGATGCGGGTATTCGGTAACACAAGCTTAAAAATATCTGGCTGCCCTCACACAGAGATTAAGGGTCTTTGCAACTTGCCCGGTTGCCCCACTTGAAATATAATACTCATAGGTTACTTCAGCATTCACTTCTGATGATGTAAAATATGAAAGATCCGTTGAGAATGAACCTTTACCGGATTGATGCAAGTTTCGGATTTTTTGAAGATCACCCAATGATGGGAGGAACCAATCTGTGTAACCATTCAAAACAAGGTCATCGCAAAGTTTCGCAGCGGTATTTGTTGCAGTACATTTCGCCAAAATCTTATTGGTATTGGTTTTTCCTGTTCCCCAATTGGTACTTATTTCCCCTATCAAAGTTCCCGAGCAACCCCATGGATATGTCAGCCTTCCTTGATCTGTTGGCGGAACGATGATGCCATGTGGGACAGTTGCAGAGTATCCAGAATCTCCTGGTTGCAATAAATATGCGATGATACCTCCGCCATAGCTATCACCCACTTTTAAATTCGAAGGCTCAATATTGTTTTGGGCATTGAATGCATAAAGCACCTCATTGCTATCGAGTGCGCGGTTATATATACGCAATTCATCGATCTTGCCACCCCATGCACCCGTTCCACCGGGTTCAATACCGATGAATATTGCATTGCTGTTATAATCACAACTGGTAATCTTCCCTTGATTTTGCATTTGTGCATTGGTACCTCTCAATATTCCATCAACATAGAATTTACCAACAGCGGATTCGCCGTCTGCAGTAAATACAACATGGTGCCATTCTTTTGAAGTAACGGACGAAGTAGGTGCAATAGATATATTGGTTGCTCCATTGTTATTGTACCATCTTGTTTCAAAAGTTCTGGCACTGTCGGAGTTACCTTGAGACAACAAGACAAAACCTGCATTGCCGCCATTGCCATAGGCACCTCTCAATTCCAATAAACGTGGTGGATTGCCTGCAGGTGTTCCTCCTTGCATGTAAATCCATGCCGAAACAGTCAACCCCTTTTGAATGGAATTGATAGAACTTGAAAATGGAATCTTGATACTCGTGCTGGATCCATCAAAAGAATATGCTGTATTGGCTGTTCCAAACCGATCTGTCGTGAGTGTAGCCCTTGTTACCAAGCCATTGTTGGCATTGCCGCTTGTATCATTCGCATTCCCATTGAATGGATAGTATACAACCAGTCCGTTGGTCAATGTGGTTGGTGCTGCGTTGATGGTTGTACTACTTGCAGTCGCAGCTGAGGTACATCCATTTGAGTTTGTAACAGTAAATGTATATGTGCCAGCTGATAAACCAGTAAATGTAGTGGTTGATCCAGTTCCTGATTTTGTTGATCCACCTGTTGCAGTAACCGTCCAGGTACCTGTCTGTGGCAATCCACTCAATGCAACAGAACCGGTACTTACAGTTGTGGTAGGTTGCGTAACGGTTCCAACCACAGGAGCTGATGGCGATACAGGTTGGGCATTGATTACAGCTGAGGATGATGCAGATGAAGTTAATCCTTCGCTGTTTGTAACAGTAAATGTATAAGTTCCAGCAGCCAGCCCTGTAAATGTAGTCGTTGAACCAGTACCAGATTTTGTTGAGCCACCTGTTGCAGTAACCGTCCATGTGCCAGTCTGTGGCAATACACTCAATACAACAGATCCAGTGCTTACAGTACATGTAGGCTGGGAGATGGTTCCAATGGTTGGAGCAGATATACTTTTGACTTCATCCTTTAGGCACCTAACTGAAATTCCGTAAACTTTAAAATTTGTATTTCTTTCCAAAAGTTCACCCTGAAAATGGGTTTGTCGGTAAATGGCACCAGGAGGATTGTCACCGTTGGGAGTTGAAGACCAATATTGGCCATAATTCCCAATTCCTGTAAAAGTTTTTTCAACCCTGATACCACCTGGCAAACTAGTAAATCCAGTTGTGTTAGTTGCGCCCCAATTTGGTATTTGCCAATAAATACTCCCTGTTTGTTTGAGCTTACCACCAGCTACTAAATACCCCCCCAAATAATTTTCCAATGTTTTCCATTCATCATCAGATGGCACATGCCACCCAGATGGACATAATTTATTTGTATTAACAGCATACCAATTATACAAGCCCCCGTAAACTTCTTTATTTGAAATTGAATTATTATACCAAGTATAAACAGCATCTTTAATGGTGTAGACTCCATCCCAATTTAAATCACGATCACCAAAAAGAATTGGAGTACCATCATTTAGTTTTGAAACCTTCAGATTTTCAGCCATCCAAATTTGATCTCCAATTTGAATTGTTTTGTAAGTATTACCATCAATATCACTAACACTCCCATAATCAAAGGGCTGATATATATTCTTTGACCAGGTTCCATTGTATAGTATCCCATTGTAATCAGGATTAGAACAATTGATCGTCGTCCCACTTCCCTCATTCAACTCCCAAAATGCCAATGTAGAATCAGTCGTTTGATATTTATAACTCGGATT
>JBEGMC010000083.1:0-2662 GCA_041183265.1 Bacteroidota bacterium | reverse complement strand
ATGCCAAACAAACCCGCATGCAATCCAATCACCGCTAAAACAAAAATGATCCATCCAATGCTCATAGACGTATATTATGCTTCCAAAAGTAATATAAAAAACAAAGAAGTGTTCCACACTTGCTTATAAGCGCGTGTTAAAAGGTATAATCGGCAAAAAATAAAAAACTCGATAAAAAAGATCAAATGGCAGTTCCAATTTTGCTCGATCTGCGGGTTGATTTAACCCTGGCCATGTCTTTTACAGTAGCATCCAACTCCATGAATTCAATAGCGTCATCATTGCAAGTCAATTCAACAGAAGAAGTGCAAAAACGCATGGCTACCCAAACATGATCAATGACTACCTCGTCGATTTTTTGAAATCCTTTGGACATCAAACAATCCCAATGCAAATCCCTGTTCAAATCACTTACGATCTTAGAAGTGGGTTTGGGATATGCGATCCATAGCTTGCCTTTGTCTTTCAGTGCGGGAATGACATCCTTTAAGATACCAGAAAGCTGATTGTAGTTGACAGCAAAAACCAACGCAAAATCAATTTTTCTGCTTTTCAGCAGTGGAGTAACGTTTTTTGCAAAAGACAATTTGGTAAAAAACTTTTCAAGGGTTGAAGGGATGCCTTGAATCAGAAGGTTTTTTTCTTCACAAAGCTGAAGCTTGTCAAAAATGTTTATGAGCATTCTACAGTCAGTTTTGGTTTGGGAGAGCTAAATTAACACTTTTTCCACAAAAAATAAAGACGAAATGAAGTACTAACGAAGGTTTCTTCGACGATCCCTTTTTTTGAAAATGGGGACTTTGTTCTCATTGCCTGACAGCAAACGGCCTATGTTTTTTTGATGTGTCAGGATAACCAAAAGTGCTACTGCAATAGCAAAAACACGGTAGGCATTGTTGTCGACGTTGAAGACAATCAGGATGAATATGGGAAAAGCAATGCTGGCCAATATAGAACTCAATGAAACGAAACGGGTCAGGTACAAGACCAATAAAAAAACACCTATGCAACTAAGAGCTGTCCATGGTGAAACTGCGATGATCAGTCCAAAAAGCGTTGCAACACCCTTTCCACCCCTGAATTCAGCCCAAATGGGGAATATATGACCAATCACTGCTGCCAATCCGAGTCCAATTTGAAAATTTGTTCTCTCAAACTCATTTTGAACATAAAAAGGGAGCAACAATGCCAGTTTTACAGCGATGAATCCTTTCAGAATATCCAAAAACATCACAATCGAGCCCCATTTGCTACCCAAAACCCTGAATGTATTGGTGGCACCCGCGTTGCCACTGCCATAATCTCTGATATCGATGTTGAACTGAGATTTGCTGACTATGACAGAAGTAGGAATGGAACCGATCAAATAGGCCGCGATGATCAATAAGACTTCGTTCATTCGTTGAGGCTAAAATGATGAATTTCAAAATTAATCAAAAAATAATAATTGTCGAATCTGGTTGAAGCTTTGGAATCAGATCTTAAACGAAAGAGCAATCCATCCACTGTCTTGAAATTGTTGAATATTAGAGCCAAATAATGGATTGTATTTTAAACAAATATCTTCGTAATCAGTTGACAACAAGCCACTTATTACAAGATTGCCGCCAGAATCAATCAACCTGCTCAGAGGAAGCGCATGATCAATGAGTATGTTTTTATTGATATTGGCGAGGATGATATCGAACGATTCGAGGTTCAACAGATCATCTTTTAACTGTACGTTGATTTTTGAAGCCTTGTTCATGGCTATGTTTTCCATTGCATTTTCATAACTCCACCTGTCGTTGTCAATGGCCAACACTTTTGTTGCACCCAATTGCTCTGCCAGTATTGCCAAAATGCCGGTACCTGTTCCAAAATCGAGCACACGCTTGCCCTTAAAATCAATTTCAAGCATGGCCTCCATCATCATTTTGGTAGTCGCATGGTGACCCGTACCGAAACTCATTTTCGGAGTAATGATGATATCATACAATACATTGCTCTTTGGGGGATGAAAATCTGCTCTGACGTTTATCTTACCTGGAATTTCAACCGGCTGAAAGTTGGATTCCCAACTGGCATTCCAATTGGTCTCTTCCAGGATGGATGCTTCAAATTGGATTGATTGTTCGCTGGTCCATTCCTTCAAAGCCTGCAAATCTGCCTCATTTGTAGGAGCATAGGCTTTGATGGCTGTTTCCAATTCTTCCAATTGACTGAAACCAAATGATGGGAAAAAAGCATAAATCAGTTCTTTTTGCGCTTGATTGATCTGCTGGAGATGAATTTCAATGTATTGCATAAAAAAAGCCGGAGTGAACCGGCTGATTTTTTATTGTGCAGAAGATTGTTCGTCCTCTGGTTTTTTAAAATCTGGTTTAGGGATCAATGCCTTTCTGCTCAGCTTGAATTTACCTGTCTTGTGGTCAATTCCAATCAATTTCACTTTTACAACATCACCCTCATTCAAAATTCCATCTAGGTTTTCAAGACGTTTCCAGCTTACCTCACTGATGTGCAACAAGCCTTGTTTGCCAGGCATGAACTCAACAAATGCGCCATAGGGCATGATGGATTTTACGGTTGATTCATATTCTTCCCCAACTTCAGGTATGGCAACAATTCCTTTGATCCATGCAATCGCCTTGTCGAGTCCTTCTTTCGCTGGACTGAAAAC
>JBEGMC010000082.1:0-7440 GCA_041183265.1 Bacteroidota bacterium | reverse complement strand
GGGAGATACAGGGACATTCATGAATATAGTTCCCAATGGATTGAATGCATGGGAAAGAGAGACTGAAGGGGGGTGGGGTGGAAGACCTTTTATCCCCAATCCTGTTACATATGTAGATCCATTCAGCAATGACACTTCAAAGCGCAAGGACCTTGTTATTTCTGCAAACACATACAGAAATACAATACCGGAAGATTCCATTTATGTTGACTATCCAAATTTTTTTCCTGCAGCTCAGCATGATTTTGCAGTTCGGATGGCGTGGTCTGTTTCATCTTCTTTCCGAGATGCCAATCATGCACCTGTTATTCAATTGAACAATGACGTGGTAATACGTGCAAAACCGGGTGATCAACTCAATCTAGCAGCGACTGTTAATGATCCGGATGGAGATCTATTTGAAATAACCTGGTGGCAGTTTCGTACATTTAAAACAACTCCCGTTTTAACAATTACTTCACCAAATAAGCTTGCAACAAAATTGGTTGTTCCGCAAAATGCCAAGCCAAACCAGACTTTCAGTATTGTAGTTGAAGTAAAAGACAAAGGGAAGATCAACTTAACAAGCTATAAGACCATCAAGATTGTTATTTAATGGATCTCCCCTGACAATTATCTTTTTCTTTCGATTTCTCTGTTGAGTTCTTCAATATCAACCGGGCGTTCAGATTGATCTCCCAGTAAATATTTGGAGAAGTAATCGGCTGTTCTCCAGAACCAGTATTCATTCATGTCGCCAAAACCATGGCGTTGGGTTGGGAGAATCAGCATGTCAAAACGTTTATTGGCTTTGATAAGTGCATTCACAACTCGGATCGTATTTGCAGGATGAACATTGTTGTCTATCTCACCATGGATCAACAACAACTTGCCTTTTAAATTTTTTGCGATATCCGGATTCTTGTCGATCATATAAGAAAAAGTAGTGTCTCCTTTGTCTGATATAATCTCTTTTACTCCCTGATGTTTTTCGCTCCACCATCTGTTATATACACTGTTGTCGTGGTTGCCTGCATTGCTCACGGCAACTTTGAACACATCAGGATAAACCAACATGGCTGCAGTGCTCATAAATCCGCCACCACTGTGTCCATGGATACCCACTTTATCTCTGTCGATATAAGTAAATCGATCTGCCAATTGCTCGATGGCTGCTTTCTTATCAGCCAATCCGTAATCACGCAAGTTTCCGTAACCATAATTGTGGTACCATTTGCTTCTGGCTGGGTGTCCCCCTCTGTTGCCAAGTGTCACCACGACAAATCCCAATTGAGCCAATCTATCAATCCTATCCATTCCCTTGCTGAAGCTTTTGTTGACTGATTCTGTTTGCGGACCCGGGTAGACATATTCTATGATGGGATATTTTTTGGTGGAATCAAAATCATATGGCTTGTACATTACTCCATATATATCTGTAATTCCATCATCTGCTTTAACTTTAAATGTTTCCGGAAATTTATAACCGGCAGCAAATAAGTTGGAGAGATCTGCAGTTTCCAGATCCATTATTTTTCTTCCTTCTCCATTGTACAGTGTTGATGTAGGAATGCTGTTGACGCGGGAACTGTTGTTCACAAAAAATGATTTCCTGTCATTCATGCTGAAGCTATGGTCGTAGTTGCCTGGATTCAACAATTGCAATCCGCTACCATCGAGATTGACCTTATACAGATGCAGGTAGTAGGGGTCTTCTTTTGAGCTGGTGTTGATATTTTCACGGCCATTGCCTGAAAAATAAACAACCCTTTTTTCATCGTCAACTCCCAGGATATCTTCAACATGCCATGGACCTTGGGTGATTTGATTTTTAAGATTTCCATTTTTATCATATAAATACAAATGTGCCCAGCCATCCCGCTCACTCCATTCGATGATTTCCTCTCCATTTTTTACCAACGCGGGTTTTCTTACTTCAACGTATGTATTCATTCGTTCTTCAATCAATACTTTCACTGCACCTGTTTGAACATTGACAATGCATTGGTCTATTCTTTTAAGATCTCGACTGGTTCGGCTCATGTACAATTCATTGTTGTTGCCCAGCCAGATACTTGGACGATGATCGTCGTCTCGTGCATGAACGGGAAGTGATTTGTTGTGTATGGCAATATCCTGGTTTTTGAATTGCGCGATATCAATTTCCTTGTACTGCTTAGCTGTAGGGTCAATGATCATCGTGTGATCAATCGGCGCCTCTTTTTCTCCTGGCATCCAATATTTATAGGTCTCCAACGTTGGACGGGGATCTGCGATGCTGTTGATGACCCATAAATCTTTCACTTTTCTATTATCCACTTTTACCAATGCAAATTTTTTACTGTCCTCACTCCAGTATCCAAAAACAGGCTTGCGTTTATTTTTATTTTTTTCTGCATCGACATTGGTCTCCCCACCACCGCCATAGCTGCTTTCGCTGTGCCAGCTGAAATATTGAACACCGTCTGAGGTTATTTGGTGCTCAACGATGGTTGTGTCATCTTCTTTTTGCAAAGCTTTTTCGTAATTGGCTTTGTCCATATAGTACAAGTTGTAATTCCTGCCAAATACGACCATGTTTTGATCGGGAGAAATATTAGCCCAGGATGGCTTTCTTTTCGGCTTTTTGAAGTCCACCAACTCATTCAGTTGCTCAGTAATCAAGTTGTATTCAAAGTAAAAAGTCTTTTTTGTTTTCTCTGCTTTCTCACCCTTTGCTTTGTCCTCGGGCTTGGTAATTTCTAAAGTGCTTTTCACTTCAAATTGAATCCAATTTTCGTCCTTGATAAATTTCAAGGAATCAATGGGCAGGTGTTGTCCGTCAAAAGGATCTTTCACAATTTTAGTAAGCTGGGCTGCCATTTTATCTCTATTGAACATGGCCTTTTTTTCCATTTTCACTGGGTCTACGATGTACCACTGCTTCCCTTCACTTGTTTCATATGTATACCAAAATCTGTTTGATTGTTTTAGCCAATGTGGGTCTACCGACATAGAGAAAATCATTTTATCCAATTTTTTTGGAGAAAATCTTGCAGCCAAAGAATAGTTGGCTTTTTGCTGTGCCGAAACAATCATTGGGAATACCAGCAGCATGATGGAAAATAATCTACGCATACCTATATTTTATCAAATCAAGATAGTAAAAAACCTCCATTTGGACGGGCACTTTTGTTTATCGATTTATATTTGCAGCCAAGCTTTTAAACATGTCTAATTACGTTGCCATAGTTGTAACTCCGGTGAAAAACTCAAGTGAAACTGCTTTGAGGTCTGCCAAAGCCATTGCTGCTTCTGATGCGAGGGTTCATCATATTGTATTTGATGATTTCAGCAACGATGAAACATTGCAGGCACTTCAAGAACATCAGGCTGCAATAGGTTATGAGCTTATTTTATTGAAAAACCTGACTACCCATCCATCACCCAATTACAAATTGGTTTTGGAAATGGCACAGCAAAGGGCTGTTGCAGAAAGGCTTCCTTTGATCATCGTAGAGTCTGATGTATTTGTTCAGCATGATACCTTTTCCTCCATGTTGAAGGCAATGCAAATGCATCCATTTGCTGGGATGATCGGTGCAATTACAACCGATTCGAAGGGAGCAATCAATTTTCCATACCTGAAATTCAAAGGGATCACAGGGGATGTTGTTAAAACCGATCGGAGTTTGAGTTTCTGCTGCACTTTGCTGACCAATGCATTGTTGACTTCCGTTGATTTCAGAAAATTGGATGCAGGTAAAAACTGGTACGATGTTTTTATTTCACGTTGGTCAATTGCAGCAGGATTTGAAAACTATATCATGATGCAAACAAAAGTTGTACATGCACCTCATAGTAGCAGATCTTGGAAACAGCTGAAGTATAAAAATCCGGTTAAATATTACTTTTTAAAATATTGGAAGGGACTGGACAAGATTTAATTACAATCGACCAATCATTTTCATGAATGTATTGTATGCATTTGACCAGGACCTGTTGTAGCGAAGAGGTCCATTGATCGCTTTTTGAAAAAAATCAGCATGTTTTTTATTGAGATAATCAATGCGCTCTTTCTTCTTTTCTTTTGTTCCGGTTCTTTTTCTTTTGCTGTTGGGTGTCAGTCGATAATAGAATCCAATGATGGGTAGTTTGACTGCCTCGCCGCCATTCTTTAGCATATTGATCCAGAATTCCCAATCCTCTCTACCCATGGTCATATCCTCAGCAAAACCGCCAAAATTGAATGCATCTTTTTTCCTGAAAATACCTGATACAAAAATCATGTTGTCTGTTGCCAGTTTGCGCAAACTGAATGGCTTTAGTTTCCATTTTTTTTGCCCCTGTTCATTGAATTTGACGGCATTGCAATAAACTACTTTGACAGCCAAATTTGATCGAAGAATTTCTATCGCTTTTTCAATATAATCAGCACTGATCAGGTCATCGCCATCCAATGGCAATATGTATTCACCTTGGGCCATGCGCATGCCTGCATTTCTGGCTTTTGAAACTCCTCCATTGGGTTGGTCAATGATGTGAATACCGGGATACTTTGATTTGAGCTGCTCTGCAACAAACAGGGAATCATCTGTGGAGCCATCGTTGACAATGATGATTTCAATTGCCTGGTATGAAGACGCGATGACCGATTCTACAGTAAAAGGCAAATATGTAGCCTGATTGAAACAGGGAATCACCACACTGATCAACTCATTGCTCATGTGAGAAAATGTTTTTCAAATCTGCCAGTGGGATATTTCAGCGCCAATGTGTTGGGACCAAATTTTCGAATGGCATAGTGATTTTGTTTCAGCAATTCCATGCACAACGTGTATTCGTGTGAGGGGAGTCCTACGTTTTCAAACACAATTGCATGTGGATTGGTAGCGGGCAGGTCAAACATCTTGATGACTTCGAAATCGAAACCCTCTGCGTCAATCTGCAAGAGGTCTATTTTCTCTAAGTTATATTGCTTGATGAGGGTCTTGGGTGATATGACTTTTACCTCTTCTTCAACAATCCATTGATTGCTGTCTGATGGAATCTTTATTCCATGAACCTTGCAATTGTGTGCAACAATCCCGTTTTCAAAAGCTTGTTGAATTTTTTCTTTAGAGAAAGAAGCGAGTCCGGTTGCCCATCTCATTCGAGAGAATCCAATTTTATACATCCGTTGATTTCCATCTTCATACCCAATCGCCGCACAAATACACTGTATGTCCTTGTTTTTTTGGTATATTATCTTAAGAAAATCATGAAAGACCTCGGATTGCGGCTCCAGTAACACCCCTTTCCAATCGTCTCTTTTGATAAATTTGTGAATAGGGTCATGTGTAATCCCATCATTGGCACCAATTTGAATGACCGTAAAATTTTCTCCCACTGATTTGGAATATTCATCGAGAAAAGCAGCGAGACTTCCTGCTTTGGGATGATAGAGGTATTGATAGAATCCTATGAAAAGAATATTGTTGTCAGCACTGAGTTGGAAGCGCAGATTTTTCCAACTCCTGTTGTACCATGATTTTATTGATTGCAGCAAACAGTATTATTTTATTGCTGCAAATTAGTTTAAATTCAATAAAACAGATTTGCCAGATGTCATCAAATGATTACTTAGAGAGGACTACATTTAATTTTCCTGAAATATTTATAAGTCCTGTCAACACGCATCACTGGGAAGCACTGCAAAATATAGGTCGAACAACCTTTCAGGAATCTTTTCAACATTCCAATTCTGCATCTGATTTTCAGACATATGTAGACAAGAGTTTTTCTGAGCATCAAATGTTATCTGAATTAAAAAATCCAAATTCTACCTTCTTTTTTGCCATGATTCAAGATGAAATCGTAGGCTACCTGAAATTAAATGTCCGGGATGCACAGACGGAGCAAATTGGGTCAGATGCTATTGAAATCGAACGTATTTATGTTTTAAGAGAGTACCATGGCCAACGCGTTGGGGATGCATTGATGGAAAAAGCTTTGTCGGAGGCCCGTCGTCGCAATATGAAATGTGTCTGGTTGGGAGTGTGGGAGTACAATACAAGGGCTATTGAATTTTACAAGAGGAAAGGTTTCATCGCTTTTGATACGCATATCTTCATCTTGGGCAGTGATCATCAAACCGATATTTTAATGAAGTTGGAACTTTAAGCCAATGATCTTACCCAGCTGCTGTTCAGTTTTCTGTATTTCGAAGTAATTCTTGTATTAAATCGAACAATTTTGTCTTAAAATGGAATTACTGGACAAAGTTGAGATTGGGTGAAAAGCATTTACAACGTTATTTGCAGTGCTTAAAAACGGTTGCCCAATACAAAAATGAAAAAGCTGGCTCTTTTTGGCAGATCAAAAAATGTGCACCAGGAATTCAATAGATTCATGGTATACATAGAAACCAGCCATCCAACCTGTTTTCAGATCAAATATCCCAGAAAAGATTATAGTCCAAGAATCGATGAATGTACTTCTGTCCTATGGGAAAGAAAGCTACATGTCATCAAATCAAAACCTTTGTTTTTGGAAATATTTGTCACCAATCCAACAGCCATCAAACACTTGAACTGTGATGTAAAAGTGGATGAGTTGAATGGCGACAATGAGGTCATCAAGACAACCCGTTTTGCTTTCAAAACCGGACTCAAATTGGCTGAGTGGAAATGGGAGAAATTTGAAGTAAAGTCAATTTTGGATTATACCGGAATATAATCATTGACCGCTCAAGCTGGTTTTTGTGTTTCTTATTTCTTTATCCTTCTGAATACATATCTGGTAATGAAGATTCCGACTCCATCATCCTTGCCACCATCGGACTCAACAGCGCTATTTACAAATGTTAGGTCCCAGCCTTCTTCAGCCATTGTATTTAATTTAGAAGTAACGACTGCATCGTTTGCTACAATATTTTGAAAACGTATGCCTCCCAGGTTGTAAAAGTTCAGGAGCTTGGTTTCGTCAAATGCTTTCACCCTGATATCTGATCTGTCTGATGAATTACGGGAATTGTCCTCTTCGCTTCTGGAAGTAGTAAATTCCTTGTAATCGCGGGTCTCATTAGATGATATCATCCTCGATCTGCCAATGCCATTGGGCACAATCGATTCAACTGTTGTGACAATGCGGTATTCATATTTCTGTGCGAAGCCTGTTGATGCTGTCAGAAGAAAACTGAGCAAAAAAAGAAATTGTGTTTTCATGATGGATGATTTATTTACATAAGTTACATAAAAAAGTTGAGGCCTATTTATTCAAAGCAGACATCAGTGTTTTGAAACATTCAACAGTTGAAAATTTTTCTTCGGTTTTTGTTCCATTCATGTACTGTAAAAAATTGCTTGCACTGGTCCATACCGTTTGGACAAATCCTCTGTAATGTTTTGCGTCTTTCTTGGGGGCTGATTTTTTAAATGCTTCATAGTCAGCTACTTGCTGCTTTGCAACATCTGCTTTTCTCCATGGACACATCATGACATC
>JBEGMC010000081.1:0-3102 GCA_041183265.1 Bacteroidota bacterium | reverse complement strand
TGTGGTTCAGATTTCTTGAAATATGTTTCTCCGTTGATCTCAACGCCTTTCTCAAAACTTTTCTTGGCATTGTCCCATGCACCACCTGCATTGTTCTGGAACATTCCCATCAATACGCCGCTTACGGTTGCACCTGCCAAAAATCCACCCAATGCTTCCGGACCAAGAATGAATCCGATCAACAAAGGAGATACGATGGCAATGGCACCTGGAGCCATCATTTTTTTGATAGATGCTTCTGTTGAGATGGCAACACATTTATCGTACTCTGGTTTTCCGGTACCTTCCATGATACCTGGAATATTTTTAAACTGACGTCTTACTTCTTCCACCATTGACATCGCAGCCTGTCCAACAGCCCTGATCGCAAGTGATGAGAAGATGAATGGAATCATAGCACCAACAAATAGAGACGCAAGCACCTTCGCTTTGTAGATGTCAATTCCTGCCATTTCATATCCATTGTGGTTGATGACACCAACATAGGCTGCAAACAACGCAAGTGCAGTCAATGCCGCAGATGCAATGGCAAATCCTTTACCGGTTGCTGCTGTTGTATTGCCCACCGCATCCAACACGTCTGTTTTTTCTCTTACTTCTTTCGGCAGTTCACTCATTTCTGCAATACCGCCTGCATTGTCAGCAATCGGACCAAATGCATCGATCGCCAATTGCATGGCAGTGGTCGCCATCATACCTGCAGCTGCAATCGCTACACCATACAAACCTGCACATGCATAAGAACCCCAAATACCACCTGCCAACACCAAAATGGGGAGGAGGGTAGATTCCATGCCTACAGCCAATCCGCCAATGACGTTGGTAGCGTGACCGGTAGATGATTGTTTGATGATGGAAAGCACGGGACGCTTGCCCATTGCTGTATAGTATTCAGTGATGATGCTCATGAGTGTTCCTACAACCAATCCCACAGCAATGGCACCCATTACACCGTTCTGTGTAAAGCTCATTCCTCTCAAACTCATTTCTGCAGGAAGAATGGTGTATACCAATCCTGCACAGGCGATAGCTGTAAGAACAATAGAACCCCAGTTACCCATGTTCAATGCCTTTTGCACATTGTCTGTACTGATGCCAGCTGCATCACTCACACGCACAAAGAAAGTTCCAATGATGGAGAATATGATGCCCACACCTGCAATCAGCATGGGAAGAAGAATAGGAGCAAATCCGTTGAATTGATCCTGTGAAATCGTTTCTTGTCCGAGTACCATCGTTGCAAGTACTGTGGCAACATAAGATCCAAACAAGTCAGCACCCATACCAGCCACATCACCCACATTATCGCCTACATTGTCTGCAATGGTTGCTGGATTTCTTGGATCATCTTCAGGAATCCCTGCCTCAACTTTACCTACCAGGTCAGCTCCTACGTCAGCCGCTTTTGTATAAATACCTCCACCCACACGAGCGAACAATGCAATAGATTCAGCACCCAAAGAGAAACCCGTCAACACCTCAATGGTCTTGACCATTTCCTCAGAAGTGGCAGCTGCACCAGGTGCAAATATTTGTTGCAATACTATGTACAAACCACCAAGTCCCAATACCGCCAAACCTGCTACACCCAATCCCATCACGGCGCCACCAGTGAAAGAAACGTTCAATGCTTTTGAAAGACTTGTTCTGGCTGCATTGGCGGTTCTCACGTTAGCCTTGGTAGCGACTTTCATTCCAATATATCCTGCAAGCGCACTGCTGAAAGCACCAAATACAAAAGCCAGTGCAATGCTCCAATGTGAATTTGGATTGCCGGTTGACATGAAGCCGAGCAACAAAGCCACAATTACCACAAAGTATCCGAGTATTTTCCACTCCGCTTTGAGGAAGGCCATGGCACCTTCAGCAATATAATTGCTGATTTCCTTCATGCGGTCACTTCCTGCATCTTGTTTGGAGACCCAATTGAATTTGATGAGGGTGTAAAGCAGTCCAATCAGACCCATTACCGGGACGAGATAGATCAAATTTTCCATAAACAGTATTTCTAGGTTTTGTTTGTTGAGATCAACCCCTTTAAGGGGCTGCAAAAATAAGCAAAAAATGCTTTTGTTTATCCATTCCTGAGTGACAGGAAAGCGGCTGATAAATAATGGATTATGTCACTGGCGTTCATATAATCATCGCCCCATTTTTCCCTCGCAAAATCACCTGCCAATCCATGCAGGTACATTCCCAGAATACCAGCATCTTCAGGTGTATATCCCTGGGCCAAGAGTGAGGCCAAAAGGCCAGTGAGTACATCCCCTGAACCTGCCTTTCCCATCCCGGCGTTTCCTGTACCATTGATATGAAAAGAGGATGGTGTTACAAAAACTGAAAAATGACCCTTAAGCAATATATTGACATTCAATTTATTGCAAAACTCTAATGAAGTATTAATTTTAATATGATCGTCATTGGTTTTAAAAAACAACCTTTCCCATTCGCCATGATGGGGAGTCAATATACAGCCTTGGGGAAGCTGCTTGATCCATTCTTTTTCTTGTGCCAATAGATTGAGTCCGTCGGCATCGATAACCAAAGGAATTTGGGATGATAAAGACGAAAAGAGGAATTTTTTGGAGGATGCGGATGTTCCGATACCAGGACCAACAGCCAAGGCATCGAATGATGCAAATGGGATGATTGCTGCCTCACGATCCAATACCAAAGCCTCCGGTACGGTGGAGTGAATAAGAGAGAAGTAAGCAGAGGGAACAATCCCTGTTGTTATGCCACAACCGGATCTCATGCATGCGGAAGTTGAAAGAATGGCTGCTCCCATCATACCCTCTGAACCTGCTGCAATAGCTGCATGTCCCCTTGTTCCCTTATGGGCAAATGCATCGAATGTTTTAATGCGTTTTTTGGCTTCGGCAGTGCAGGAATTGAAAACCTCAATTCTGTTCAGCGCATGTAAATCATGGGGTATCTCATTCATCGTCGTCCAGTTGAATCCCGTATCCGGAAAAGACCCCTGCAATTTTTTTGGCCTGGTAGATATTCCTGTTGAACTTATTGCCAAGTACGATAATTGTAGTGGAATCCTGCATCAATTTACTGAATACCGTATTGTTCCCATGCCACCAGCCGTTGTGG
>JBEGMC010000080.1:0-13148 GCA_041183265.1 Bacteroidota bacterium | reverse complement strand
GGTAGGAGAATATCAATTGACTGAAATCAAATTTTTAATATTGATGAGCTGACATTTTTTTTCTACAATGAATCACTTGTATCTCTTAAATTTAAATCCAGCGAATCACTAAAATAGTTTGTCTTTTAAAATATAAACTTGGATTCGCGAGAATTCTGTACATATCAAAAGATTGTAATCATAAACAAATATTACAAAAGTTATTCTTTTAATGCTTTCGCGTAAGTTATTTTGGCAGAATGAAAAAAAGAAACATTATCCATTTTACTGAACTGAATGTCAACAGAATACAAGCGTTGACGGATGCTGTTTTTGCCATCGTCATCACAATACTTTCGTTGGCACTGGTTGTGCCAGCAGGTGAAGACGAGCAAAATTTGAAAAAATTCATGTTGGATCAAATTATACCAAAGCTGTTTATTTTTTTTCTTGGCTTTATTATAGTAGGTGCCTTCTGGGTAGATACACATTTCAACCATCATCATATGACCAAAACCAATATATTCAGTATTTGGTTGAATATTTTCTTTTTGATGTTTGTTTGCCTCATCCCCTTTTCATCCGGATTTCTTGCGAACTATCTGTATACTTCCATCAGTGTCATTATATACAGCCTGAATCTCATTTTGGTTAGCATCCTTCACCTGGCAATGCTTGTCTACGCATGGGAGAAAAAATTCATTGACCAAGATGTAGACAAAAGACTTTACCACAATATGTGTTGGAGAATTATTTTACCAACCGTTATTTATGCTCTTATCATCCCGCTTTCTTTTCTAAAAAAAAGCTGGGTTGTTTACCTATTTATTGCTCCCCTTTTTTTCCAAATTTTATTTGGAAGAGCAAAAAGAAACGAGAAGACATAGTTGTTTTACCATTTAACTGTTTCAACAACCGATTCGAAGTCTAAAAGATTGATTAAATTAGACGTACTAAATCAATAAGCATTGAACAAATCCATTGTCTGTCTATTTCTTAGCATTCTATTATATGTGGGTTGTAAAAAAGAAATACTTTTTGCTTTAAATGTAGGTATAACACCAGCCGGTTCAGGAACCACATCAATAACAAATGAAACCTATCAAGCAGGAAAAAATATATCAATAACAGCAACACCGGCTCAAGAATATGTGTTCAAAGGATGGACTGGGAGTGTGACATCAACAGACAATCCTTTATCTATTTTGATAGATGCCCCTAAATCAATCATAGCAAATTTTGAGAAAAAACAACAGCCTAACCAAAATACTTCAACTGTAGCTAAATTAATCAAGTTGCCTGCAGGGTGGAAATTTGATACCAATATATCAAATGGATTTCCTGAAGGAGTAGAAGCTTATACATTTGATACATTGTTTAATAGCAACCGAATAAAATCTTTTGCAGTTGCATTTGATCCTAAACTCAGTTACTTAGATTTCAAACCAACGTTATCATCAACTGCTAAAAAACCAAGTGAATTTTTTTCTCAAGAAAGTGGCGTTGTATACGCATGTCTGAATGGTGGATTTTTCGGGGGAGGACAATCATACAGCTTGGTCAAATACAATTCTGTATTAGCCCCAAATATAAAGTCTGTAAACAGAAGTTTCAATGGTGCATCGGTTGCTTATTACCCAACCAGGGCTGCTTTTGGTATTTCATCTACAGGGGCTCCGTCAGTTGCATGGATATATCATATTGGCACAACCAATGAAAGGATATATGAATATGCCTTCCCTTCCCCCAATCAACTTGGGTCTCCGCCTCAAGCCATCCCAGATGAAAATTTTCCAAGCGCCGGCAAAGAATGGAAAGTAGCACAGGCAATTGGTGGATCTCCTGTACTGATAAAAAATGGAGAGATCAATATAACAGATAAAGAAGAATTGATTGATATTAATAATACCAGTTCCAGACCAAGATCTGCGATTGGTTATACCGAAAATGGAATGATTATCATGCTTGCGGTAGAAGGCGACAATGCCAATAATGGGATACCGGGTGTCAATTTAAAAACACTTGCAGAATTTTTAAAAAACCTGGGATGTACCAATGCAATCAATCTTGATGGAGGTGGCTCAACCAGTTTTATCATCAGTAATAAAAGTACAGTACGCCCGGGTGACAACGGAACAGAAAGAGCTGTATCATCTGTAATTATTTTGAAAAAGAAATGACAAGATTAATTTGGCCGAAGATTATGCTCGTATAAAAGCATTGGGAAATTGTTTAAATTTTAAAACTCAAATTAAGCAGTGCTGCATTGATGGGGAACCCCTTTAAGTGAATAGCTTTTTCATTCATCCCTGCATTGAACCTTCTATGTTATAAACTTTTTTTCACATAAGACAATAGCACATCTGAATTGAACTGATGGACACCAGATAATTGAAACTTCTTTGCATCTAAAAGACTTACATGATGATCATGATTAAAACTGGAAATCGCCTGATTATCAAGAAAAACTGCTGGTACAACAAACAATTTCATTTCATCAATGCAATCATGGATCATCAGTTGGGTTGCCAACTTACTTCCAGCTTCAACGAGTATTTGAAAATACTTGTACTCAAGTAGCATCTTCAACATAGTATCCAACTTAATATTCCCCTCTTGATCAAAATCAGTAAAAATTAATTTCACATTATCAGGTATATCGTTCAGATGTTTATGAAGACCAAATAAAAAGATAGTAGAGTGAGGATGTGATTTAAAAATAGACAGGCCAGCATTTTCAGGCTTCAATAACTGAAAATCCCGGTCTATTATAAGTATATCCTTGTCAAGAACAGAACCATCTGATTTTCTGATATTCAATTGTGCATTGTCTTTAAAAACAGTGTGGTATGTGGTTAGAATGGCATCCGCTTCTGTTCTCAAGTGCTCGTGAACATAATTTCTACTCTCCTCATTGCTCAACCATTTACTGTTGCCGTTTCTATCTGCAATTTTCCCGTCAATCGTCATTGCCATTTTAAGTACAACATATGGTCGTTGAAAAAGATGATTGACATAAAATTCTCTGTTCATGTCTATCAGTGCCGGATCATTGTATACTTTAACATCGATACCCGCTTCCATCAATACATTGGCGCCGCTGACCAATGGATTAGGGTCTGATGAACCAATTACTACTTTCTTGATTCCGTTTCGTATGATAAAATCAGTACAAGGGGGAGTTTTCCCTTGATGAGAACATGGCTCCAATGTAACATAGAGTGTGCATGCGCTTAAATCATTTGTATGCTTCAATGCATTGTGTATGGCATTTACTTCGGCATGTGCTGCCCCAAATTTTTCATGACACCCTTCACCTAAAATGCGCCCATCCCCCGATACGACAACCGCTCCAACCAGAGGATTGGGTCGAACCAATTTAAAATCAGCAGTTTTTGCAATGTTAAATGCTGCCTTCATGAAATAATCCATCACCATTTTGAGCTAATTTTGCATCAAATTTTTAAAATGTTTACCGGGATCGTGCATAAAGGTAAGGTGGTTAAATTGAACGGCACAAAGGATGGCATTGAATTAGAGATCGCTTCCGATGTAAAACTGCCAAGGCTGAAAAACGGAGAAAGTATAGCCATTGACGGTGCTTGTCTGTCAATGATTAAACAAAAAAGAGATCTGCTGAGGTTTTTTGTTTCACCAGAGACGTTGAATAAAACCATCATTGGCAAGTACAAAAAAGATTCGATAATAAATATTGAATTCCCTCTAAGAAAACAAGACTTTTTAGGAGGTCATTATGTGTTGGGGCATGTGGATACAATTTCATCAGTAAAAAACATAAAAGAACTGAATGAAGTATGGTTCGTTGAAATAGTATTGCCCAAACAATTTGCACAATACGTTGTTTATAAAGGGTCTATTGCAGTGAACGGTGTAAGCCTTACTGTGAACAAAGTAAATAAATCCAGCTTTGAACTTTGTATCATACCGGTAACACTGCAAAAATCAAATATTTCAACACTGGTAAAAGGCTCACCAGTAAATTTGGAGTTTGACATATTGGCAAAATACACAGAGCGAATTTTGAAACAGCGAAAATGAAATTTACTGATCTGCAAGAAGCACTGAAAGCATTCAAAAACGGTGACCCCATAATTGTAGTTGATGCTTTGTCAAGAGAAAATGAAGGAGATATTATTTTTCCTGCTGATAGCTCAACAGCTGAAAAAATAAACTTTTGCGCTTCCAAGGGAAGAGGATTGATTTGCATAGCTATTGATTTATCAACCGCAGAGAGACTTGACTTGAAACCACTCAGAAGCAATCAGCAGGATCTGTTTCACACAGCATTTTTTGATCCAATTGATGCAGCTGTTAAACATGGTACTACAACAGGAATTTCAGCCCATGAAAGATCCCTGACTGCAAAACTTGTTACTGATATAAATGCTACTTCAACTGATTTTATCAAACCCGGACATCTATTCCCGGTTGTTGCAAAAAAACAAGGATTGCTGGAGAGAGAAGGACACACAGAAGCAAGTGTAGATTTATGTAAAATCACTGGCCACTACCCAGCAGCCATCATCTGTGAAATCATGCAAGAAGATGGAACGATGATGAGAAGAGAAGGGTTGTTATCTTTTGCAAAAGAACACGGACTGCCAATTGTTTCTATCCAACAAATTTTGGACCACAGGATTCTCACCGAAAATCATGTAGTACATTCCTCCAGCGCTCAACTTCCAACTCAATTTGGGAACTTCACTGTTCATGTTTTTAAAAATAATTTCACACAGACTGAGCATATTGCACTCATCAAAGATTCAAATCCAAATAAAAAACCAATCGTAAGAATACACAGTGAATGTATAACAGGTGATGTGCTTTCAAGCTTGCGATGCGATTGCAGAGATCAGCTTGAAAAATCAATGAAACTGATTCAAGAGCATGGCAAAGGAATCTTGATATACCTGAAAGGACATGAGGGAAGAGGCATAGGTTTATCAAATAAAATTGCAGCATATGCACTTCAGGAGGAAGGACTCAATACTTTTGAAGCAAATGAAAAACTTGGACTCCCCAGGGACAACAGAAATTACCAGGATGCTGTCTGGATGCTGAAATATTTTAACATAGAAGACTTTGACTTGATCACCAATAATTCCGATAAACTGAATACTGTCCTAAAGAATGGACTTTCAGCCAATATTACCCAGGTCAATTCGCAGGTTACTTCATACAACGAAAGATACTTGAAAGACAAAATCAACATTGCAAAACATAAAATAATACTGGAACAATGATCGCAATCGTAAGATCTGTATTCAACGAAGAAATTACTGATAAACTTTTAGAAGGATGTGTGCATGAACTCGTACAAAAAAATATTGATCATCGCATATTTGATTGTCCCGGGGCCATAGAAACAGTTGGATATACGAAGAAAATAGTCGCTGCTTTAAACCCAGATGCTGTCATAGTTATTGGTGCCATCATCAAAGGCGATACAGATCATTATGAATACGTATGCAATTATGTAACACAAGGTCACTCTTATTTAGCTACACAAATTGATATACCAGTCATTTTTGGCATTCTAACGACTCAAAATGAAGAGCTGGCGCTTGAAAGAGCTGCCCTAGATAAAATGAATAAAGGCAAAGAGTTTGTGGATACTGCTTTGTATATGATGAACGCATTCAACCGTATAGCAAAATAAGCTACCCTAACACCACTTCCCGTTTCTGAATAGCAATCCTTTTATTGGCTCTGCTATTTTCAATTTTATCGAATGATTGCGGCAGTTTACTGGATGATCCCTCTTCAGAAAGGCTTTCCCACTGTTTTACAGGGACCGATTTTCTGATCAGCTTTTCAATATCCCTCAAATAAGCCCTCTCATCTCTGCAGCAAAACGAAATAGCTATACCCGAAGCACCTGCTCTGCCTGTCCTGCCTATGCGATGCACATATGTTTCTGGAACATTGGGGAGTTCATAATTCAAAACATGCGACAATTGATCAATATCAATTCCTCTTGCAGCAATATCTGTTGCAACAAGTACCCTGATTCTTTTATTTTTAAAATTTTCTAATGCAGTTTGTCTGGCATTTTGCGATTTATTGCCGTGAATTGCTGCAGCAGAAATACCAGCAGCATGGAGTCGCCTGGAAAGCTTGTCTGCAGCATGTTTCATCTGCGTAAATACTAAGAGAGATTCTATAGAACTGTCCTTGAGAATATCGATCAGCAAATCCTGCTTATCGGTTTTATCTACAAAATATACGGCTTGTTGAATCATCTCTGCTGTTGAAGAAACAGGTGTTACTTCAATTTTCACAGGATCCTTCAGCAACATGTCTGCAAGTTGACTGATTTCAGGAGGCATGGTGGCGGAGAAGAAAAGAGATTGTCTTTTAGCAGGAAGTTTAGCAATGATTTTCTTCACATCATGGATAAATCCCATGTCAAGCATGCGATCGGCTTCATCCAATACAAAATATTTGATGTTGGAAAGGGTAATATGTCCCTGTTGCATCAAATCCAACAACCTGCCTGGTGTAGCAACCAAAATATCTATGCCATTTCGGATGGCATTCACTTGGGCATGTTGTGAGACTCCCCCAAAAATAACCAGGTGTTTGAGGGAGAGGTGTCTGCCATAGGCAGCTATGCTCTCACCAATTTGAATTGCCAATTCACGTGTTGGAGTCAGTATCAGTACTTCCATGCTCCGCAAGCGGCTGGAACTTGCAGCTCGCTGTTCATGCATCAACTGTAAAATGGGAATGGTAAAAGCAGCCGTCTTTCCTGTTCCTGTTTGCGCACAACCCAAAATATCTTTTCTGTCTAAAATGGGAGTGATTGATTTTTGTTGAATCTGTGTGGGTGTTTCATACCCTTCTTCGTCCAAAGCCTTCAATATAGGCTCAATGAGTCTTAAATTTTTAAATGACACTTGTAAAATGATTAAATGATAAATGTGATAAGGCCACTGCTACGGAACCAGTGCTTTATCTGCCTTACGTTAGAACAACAACATATTTGAGAAGAAAAAACTGCACAAACACAAAGAGCAATAACATCAAGAAGCACAAAGGTAGTTTAATTATTGGATAAAATGAAATATAAGAATTGATGATTGATGTCTGGTGTCATTGATATTGAATTTTTATAACAATATACCTGTAAGCTTTCAAAGGTTGTACCTTTATGAACAATGATGGAGCATATGCGCCTGTTGATCATCATATTCTTAACCACATTCAACTGTTGTCTTGCACAACAAAAAATCCCATTTCCCAAAACATTGGTTTTCAAATCCACCTTGTATCTTTCTCAACCCAAAAAACCAACTACTGCTGTCAGGCCGGATTTCATCAGCACCAGGCAGGGATATGTCTGCAGACAGGAATGGAAATTTGAAAAGAAAACCGGACTGCCCATCAGAGTCAGGTTGGGTTCACTGGATTATGTAAACAAAATGGAAGGGAAATAAAGTCCGGAAACTCCCCCAATAAACCCAATTGTCGCACAGATGACGCAAGGAAGTCGTTTTTTCGAAATACATTCATAGCGAAATTTGTATCTGTATTGTATGGAATTCATCAAAGAGCTCAGGATAAAAAAAGGCATGACCCAGCAACAGCTTGCAGATGAAAGTGGCATCACGCTGAGAACAATCCAAAGAATTGAAAACGGTGATGTTAAACCAAGTCTCCATTCATTGAATACCCTTGGCAGGGTGCTGGAGGCAGATCTTTCAGAACCGTTGCAAAAATCAGCATCCAAGTCTTATGAATTCAATTTCACCATTAAAATCGCAGATATGAATCACTTTATCAATGACCTCAAAATGCTGGTAAAAAATCACTGGAAGGTAATCGTCCTTATTGTATTGACAATATGGCTCGTATCCAATTACACTGATATCAAAGCAGGAATAATGGACGCATGGAATGGGAAATGACCATTTACCCCATATACACACAATGGTACTATTTTATGATTTTTCAGATAAGGCAAAAATTATTTTTACTTTCAAATAACCTTTTATGAGCAAGACAATCATCATTGGTTTGATCTTATTTTTTTCTCCGTTCGCAGTCATGTCACAGGAAACAAAAATTCAATTAACCGATAATGTTTCTGTTGTATTTCCTGAAAAACCTGCGATACGTAATATGCAGGACATAGGTGTACAGTATACCCTCAAATTAGCTGACAGCACAGCTAATTTTTATGTAATGGCAACCAATCTTGAAAAAACCAGTGGCATGAAGGTCGATGTATTAGAGGCTGCTCAACAAGAACCAGCATTTTGGCAACATCTTGAACAAAGTTTTGTTGCTCAGGTTAGTAGTGATGCTTGGGTTTTATCTTCGGAAGTCAAACAAATTAATGGGAAGCAGGTGCTACATCTCATTATAAGTGGAACGCGGAATGGGAAAAAATTAGAGATTACCGTATATATTTTCATTGATGGTGTTTATACTGTCAATATCGTTCATCAGAAACGTTCTGAAGATGCATCAGCAGATTTGAAAAATAAGTATTTTGGTTCTCTCAATATTGAAAAATAATATTCACAGCATACAATATACTCCTCAATGAAAACTCCTTTCAATAAATTTCTGTACATCGGATTTTTGGTACTTGGATTTTATCAGGCCATTTTTCACAAAGATTATTTGCAGGCTGCTGCTTCACTTGGAATTGGGTTGGCATTTGATCCTTTTGACACTGAACAAAAATGGAATGACAGACCTACTTGGCAGAAGACAGTCTTAATCTTTCATCTTGCATTGGTAGCTGCAATGTTTGGATTTGGTATAGGCTTGAATGAAAAGTAAATCCTTCTCATCAATTTACTATTGAACTCTTTTATATATACTTTGAATTACTCCATGTGAGTATGTTTTACTTTCAACTCCCTTAAATTTTATCTCTTTTGTAATATCATTGAATAAAGGAATACCTGAACCAAGTAGCAATGGTATGGTCGTAATTGTCATTTCATCAATCAGGTCTTCATTTAAAAACGATTGAATGGTTTTTGCTCCATCAATGTATAGATGATGAAGATTCATTTCAGTTAGTTTCAATATGATCTGTTTCGGATGCCCATGTATGAATTGAACTTTTGCTTCTAATTCTTTTGGAACAGATTTCAATTGAGAAGTCCATACAAAAACCGGTTTTGTATATGGCCATTCAACCCCAAAGCCAAGTACCGTTTCAAATGTTTTCCTTCCCATCACCAAAGCATCAACAGCTGACATGAAATGATTGTACCCCATATCTTCACCTGCAGGTTCAGGGTACTTATAGAGAAAATCAACCGACCCATGCTGATCAGCTATATAACCGTCAAGACTCGCAGCGATAAAAACTTTGACCATGATCTAAATTAACCTTTTACTTTCTCTTCTCCTCACTTATCTTTTGACATGGATAAATGGAACACAAAGATTTCAGGAAGCCAATTTTGACAAGCCATTCGCAGTGGCGAATAGATTTTTTGTTGTCTAATAACAGGTCTGAGGAGCTGCTTCTTTCTTCAAAATGTTAAATCAATGATACAAGGAAAGAGATTAAAAAGCTTCCCCAATGTAAAAATAATATCCATTCCCTTCACGGGTAAATCCAACATCAAAACGTACAAAAATATCTTTTGATTTGAAGATGAGATACCTTGCTCCTACGCCTCCGGCCATTTTAAATGTTGATGATAATAAAGTTTTTGCAGTTGGCGCTACTGTTGCAGTGGAAACAAAAGCGGCTGCACCCAATCTTTTGCTGAATGCAAATGGAAGAAACCTGTACTCAGCCTGCGTTGTAAAAATATTCTTATCCCTGAATCTTCCAAGGTAATATCCCCGCATCATGCTCTCTCCTCCCATCATGGCCATTTGGTTGAAAGGAACATCTCCATTATTGAACTGTGCAGATCCCTGAAATGCCAATACATCTCTTGGATTAAATCCTTCTCTAAAATAACGGAAATCAAACTGGGTACTGAAGAACGAATGGGTGCTGCCAAGCGATGCGGAATAATTGAGAAAAGCAAGTTCAGCAAACAAACCTTTCCTCACGTTCATTACATTTTTTCTATTATCATATACCAGGCCCATTCCTATGCCCATGTTACTCGAACCCTTGTATCCGGTTGGATACTCATAACCAACTGTATTTGCGCTGTTGAATGTTACATTGTACATTTTTTGAAAATCAAACTCGGCTCCGGCAAAAAGATTTCCTTTTATTTTTCTGAGTACCCTTTCACGAAGTTGAATATTGGTATTACTTACCACGGCGAATCCTTTTTCAGGTGATTTTATTCCAATACCATAATATTTCATGGGGAAGTATTGAAATTTACCTCTTCCAAGAAAAAACCATTTTTCTCCGTCACCATAAATTGCATGTTCTAGCCAAATCCCATATTGTTTTTCTGCAGTATAGAAACTGAATGTATTGATCTCGCTGAGCCTGTTTTTCTTGTTGTGATTGGCATAAAAAAGAACAAGATTCACAAGTCCTATTTCAGTTCTGGTTTCAGGGGTATAGGCCAGCGTAGGGTATACAATATAGTTGGATTTACCAGTACTATCTTCAAATTTTCCCAGTAAGTGTTCTTTCTTATCAACGATGAATTCCTTTAGTTTTTGCCCGTTTACAACAACTACCAGCAAATTGAATAAAAAATAAATCAATAGGTATTTTGAATATTTAAACACATTCACCGTCTCATATCTATTCAAATGTATCATACTGAATTTCTTGGTTATTTGTCTTCAACGCAAGGGGTATTGAAACAAAACAATTCCATTCCTGCGGTTGATTTGGCAATGTGTTTCGATGTGTAAAGGTAAAAGGTTATACTTTGATATTATCACCCATTTTCGATTTAAGCGTTTTCAAGTGCTGCAGAATATCAGCCATCGGTGACATCTGAGAATATGCATCCATCTATCCTTTGAACGCTTTTAAGTGCACCTGTTTTAATAACTGATCAGAAATTTGGAATTTTCTGCTACTCTCTCCTTCTCCTCACTTATCTTATAAAATGGATAATTCAAACACAAAGATTTCAGGGAACATAAAAATCTCTGCATTTTTTTAATCGAATATTCTAATTACCAATATAAAGTATAACAAGTCCATGAAATAGTATAACATATACACAGTGAGTATTGGTCATCTTTACTGCAAAAAGATGAAACAAACCATTTTAATTACGGGCACAAGCAGCGGTATTGGAAAAGAAACAGCTAAATTTTTCCAATCCAAAGGTTGGAATGTGATCGCAACAATGAGAAACCCTGAAAAGGAAACTGAATTGAATACGCTCAAGAATGTATTGGTCACCCGACTGGATGTTTTGGATCTGAACAGTATTGATGAAGCAATCAAAAAAGGAATTGAAGTATTTGGGAAGATTGATGTGCTTGTGAACAATGCAGGATATGGTGCATACGGACCATTGGAATCTTTTCCAAGAGAAAAAGTACTGCGTCAGTTCAATACCAATGTGATTGGTTTGATGGATGTTACAAGAGCTGTTCTTCCCCATTTTCGTACAAATAAAAGTGGAATGATTGTCAATATCTCTTCCATGGGCGGAAAAATGACTTTCCCACTGGGCTCACTTTACCATGGAACAAAATTTGCAGTAGAGGGAATTTCAGAATCTTTGAGATACGAGGTCGAGCAGTTTGGTGGAAAAGTAAAAATTGTAGAACCTGGAGCGATTGCAACAGATTTTGCAGGAAGATCATTTGACTTCAATCATGATACAAACCTAAATGAATACCAGAATATCGTAGATAAGATTATGGCAGTTTTCCCCAAAATGATAAAAAATGCTGGCCCAGTAAGCACTGTGGCTAAAGTGATTTATGAAGCAGCAACAGACGGGAAAAATAGATTACGGTATATGGCAGGGTCGGATGCAAAAATGTATAACTTGATGAATAAATTACTGGGATATAATTTTATTGTGAACATGAATAGGAAATTTTTCAAATTATAATACTTGAAAAGAATATTGCATTTAAAATCAATTTCAGACTTGTATAAACTGTTTAATCTGGGTCACAGCCATCACCCATTGGTGGCTGTGCTGGATTTCAGTAAAGTAAATGAACATTCGAATGGGAAGACGAAATTCATCACTGACTTCTACTCTATCATGTTCAAGAATTACTGTAAGAACACATTAAAGTATGGAAGGAAGCATATAGATTTTCAGGATGGAAGTCTGATTTGCATTGCTCCCAACCAAGTAATTGAGGCAGACGAAGAAATTGAAGTAAAAGAAAATATGATTGGATGGGGGGTATTTTTTCACCCTGATCTGATACGTTCATCTACCCTTGGCAGTACAATCAAGCAATATAATTTTTTCTCCTATGAGATATCAGAATCATTACATCTTTCTGAAAAAGAGAAAAACATACTTATTCAATGTGTAGAGAAAATAGAATTTGAACTGAGAGAAAATATTGATACACATAGTCAGCATATCATCATATCATATATTGAACTGTTATTAAATTACTGCTCAAGATTTTATGGCAGACAATTGATCACACGAAGTCAGACCAATAAAACTGTGGTATCTCAAATTGAACAAATCATTCTTGCACATTTTTCTGATCCGCTTTCTGAAAAGAATGGTTTACTAACTGTAAAACAACTTGCGGATCAAGTTCACCTTTCACCTGGTTATTTGAGCGATCTGCTAAAAAAAGAAACTGGCAGAAATGCACAGGAGCACATCCACTATTATTTACTGGAAGAAGCCAAAAACAAAATACTTCATTCAGATTCAACCATCAGTGAAATTGCTTATGCGCTTGGGTTTGAGTACCCTCCATACTTCAATAAACTCTTCAAGCAAAAAATGGGCATAACTCCCCTGGAGTTCAGGAATTTGAATTGAATACAAAATTTAATTAATACCCCTTACGTTCTCTCCCCCCCTTCTCACTTATCTTAAAACACGGAGAAGTCAAAGTAGGAAAATTCAGGAAAGCCTGAAAGCTGTGGGCCTTTCTGTGCAACCTAAAAAGAAAACCCTTGTAAGTATTTAATTTACAAGGGTTAAGTTCATTTTTTGGTGTATTTGTGTAGCTTTATCTAAATCACTTTAATACAATTCTTTTAGGCTTTGTTTTTGATTTTATATCATTCAAATATGAAT
>JBEGMC010000079.1:0-20313 GCA_041183265.1 Bacteroidota bacterium | reverse complement strand
ATACAAGAGCGATGCCCAATGTTGGCGGAGATATCAATGTGAAGCAGGACAAAGTAAATTTTTTCGTGAGCTCCATGTACAACAGGAGAAAATCAATTGGAACAGGAGAATCCGTAAGAGACGAGTTTTTTTATACACCCACCATTCGTTACACACAGAACAACAATCCAATCAACAACGGTTTCTTCAATTTTAACCGAGCAGGATTGGATTACTTCATCGATAACAGAAACACCATTACCCTTGCAGGTAATTTTGTACAGGGAAAATTTGGGAACACTGATCTCCTATCCATCCAAACCGATACCTTGTTTGCATCAGGCGTTAAATCGATTTTTTCAGAGCGTGCGACTGACTTCGAAGGCAGGTTTAAAAATTATGGCGCAACAGCTGGCTTCAAACATTTGTTTGCAAAACCAGGTAAAGAATTGACGGCTGACTTGAATTTGAATAAAAGCAACAACAACAACGGAGGCGGATTCAATACCCAATACTTTGATGTAAACAGGATCGCCAAAGGAAATCCAATCAACCAGGCACAAGAAGGAAAAGGATCCAATACCTTCTATACCGCACAAGTTGACTTTTCCAACCCACTTGGTGCTCAATCCAAAATTGAAATGGGCGCAAGGGTTGCCATAAGAGATTTTCAAAGTGAGAACCTGAATTACATCAATGGTTTGCCGATATTTTCATTGAATGCCAACTATAAATTCAATGACCGTGTATTGGCTGCCTACACCACTTACTCCAATGTTGTTGGCAAAAAAACAAACTATCAGGTTGGCTTGCGTGTTGAGAACTCCAAGTATTCAGGAACATTGCTCACCAATGGAAACGGATTTTCAAACAGTTATCCATTCAGCCTTTTCCCCAGCTTGAATCTGACCCATCAAATTTCTCAGTCACAGGATCTGCAGTTGAGCTACGCCCGAAAAATCAATCGTCCCAACTTCTTTCAAATACTCCCCTTCATTGATTACACAGATTCTCTGAACATCAACAGAGGGAATCCGGATCTGGTTCCTGAATTCACCAACTCATTGGAATTGAATTACCAGATTTCCATGAAAGGCAACCACGGACTCTTTTTCTCCGGATATTTCAAGCAGACCGACAATTTGATCACCAGGTTCCAGGTCAAAGAAGCAAGCACTGTTTCCAGCAAAGATGTATTGATCAACACCTTCATCAATGCCAACAGCAGCAGGGCATACGGTCTCGAATTGACTTCCAGAAATCCCATCACCAAATGGCTTGAAACAACAACCAATCTGAATGTATTCAATTCAAGCATCAACAGTTCTAACCTTCAAGTAGATCTCAACAATTCTTTGTGGAGTTTCTTTGGAAAAATAAATTTGAACATCAAATTGCCTTCCAGCTTTACTTTACAACTCACAGGCGATTATCGCAGCAAATCAATCCGGCCACAGAACAGCGGTGGAGGTGGCGGCAGAGGGGGCGGCGGTGGTCCGATGGGCGGTGGCGGCGGAGGCTGGGGAGGTTTTACCCAGACTACTGCACAGGGTTATGTGATGCCCAATTATGGATTTGAATTTGCCTTGAGAAAAGATTTTCTGAAGGAAAAAAGAGGCTCGCTCACCTTCAGCATGAACGATATGTTTAAAACAAAAGTATTTGGATCATATTCTTCTTCTCAATATTTTACACAGACCAATAGCAGAAGAAGAGATTGGCAAGTGTTGAGAGTCAACTTCAGCTATCGATTTGGAAAGGTGGATGCAAGTTTATTCAAGAGAAAAAATACCAAGGCAGGTGCCGACGGAATGCAAGAAGGCATGAACATGCAACAATAAAAAAAAGCCGCTGAAAAGCGGCTTTTTTATTCTCTTTTCCCAACCAACATGGGTACAAAGGAAAATTGATCAAATTTTTCTTCCACAAGACTCCCATCCTCCATTTTGGTGATGCGGTGCATCCGCTGCTTATCATCTTCATCCAACGGCAACACCATCATGCCTCCGGGTTTCAGTTGTGCAATGAGTTTCTCAGGAACAAAAGGTGCCGCTGCTGTAATCAAAACTTTGTCGAATGGTGCATAGGTGGGAAGTCCCTCAAATCCATCCCCATAAAACATTTGCAGCGTTGGGTATTTTTTCAAAAAAGCAAACTCTTTGTTTGCATCGTATAATTTTTTCTGTCTCTCAATGGTATATACTTTGGCCTTCAATTCAGCCAACACAGATGCCTGATAGGCACTTCCTGTTCCTACCTCTAAAATCTTTTCAAACGGTTTCACCTGAAGCAACTGCGTTTGATAGGCAACTGTATATGGTTGTGAAATCGTTTGATCCTGACCAATAGGAAATGCCCGGTCTTCATATGCTTGCTTTTCAAAAGCGGAATCCAGAAAAAAATGACGGGGTACATGGAGGATGGCCTGCAATACTGCCTGATCAGTGATTCCCTTCTCCTTGATTTGATCAACCAATTTTTTTCTCAATCCCTTGTGCAGATAACTATCCTCTGTTGTTCTCATGTTTTTCTTTTCACTCAGTTCAAGCCCAAATCACGTATGATAGCATCGATTTTATCACCTGCCTGTTTCCAAGCCATATCGAATTCCTCTGCTTTCTCCAGCTTACCTTGCACACTGAAATAAAATTTTATTTTAGGCTCAGTACCGGATGGTCTTGCACTGACTTTGCTTCCATCTTCCAAAACAAATTGAAGTACATTGCTCTTTGGAAGATCGATGCTGCACACCTGACCGTTGTTGAGATCTTTTGCTTCTTTTTTATCATAATCATATAGTCCCACGACTTTGACACCTCCCAATGAGGATGGTGGTGCTGATCTGTATTGCTCCATCATGGCAGCAATCTGTGCTTGTCCGTCTCTTCCCTTCTTGGTAATGGATATGAGGTGTTCCCTGAACAAACCATAAGCCTGGTACAATTCAACCAACTTTGAAAAAAGTGTATTACCAGCTTCTTTTTCATAGGCTGCCATTTCACACAGGATGGCAACTGCACTGACTGCATCCTTGTCTCTCAACTGGTTACCTATCATGAGTCCGTATGACTCCTCTCCTCCTATCACATAATTTTCATTTGCTTCTTTTGATTTGATCAACTCGGCAATCCACTTGAATCCGGTCAGCACACTGTAACAATTGATGTTATTTCTGGAGGCGATGATATCGATCATATCGGTTGTCACAATTGTTTTGACCACCATGTCATTGTCTTTGGCAATTCCTTTTTTCTTTCTTGCCTCGATGAGATAATTGAATGCAAGCACTGCGGTTTGATTACCGTTCATCAGCACCCAATTTCCGTGGTGATCTTTTACACCAATGCCAACGCGGTCTGCATCGGGATCGGTTCCAAGCAATATATCAGCATCGATTTTTTCTGCTTTTTGGAGTCCCAGGCTCATGGCTTCACTTTCTTCGGGATTGGGATATACTACTGTAGGAAAATTACCATTGGGTTCAATTTGTTCATCTACCAAAACAATGTTCTCAAATCCATATGCCTGCAATACCCTCGGCACCAGCGTGATACCTGTTCCGTGAATGGGTGTGTATACAATCTTGAGATCTTTTTGTTTTTTGATGACTTCCGGATATACACTGAGGCCTTTGACCATGTCAACATATGCCTTGTCCATCTCCTCACCAATGAGATGGATGTTTTGTTCACCACCTTTCCATTTTACATCATCCACACTGGCAATTTTTTCCACTTCTACAATGACATTCTTATCGTGCGGGGGAACCAGTTGTCCACCGTCGTTGAAATAGGCTTTATAGCCATTGTATTCTTTGGGATTGTGAGATGCAGTACATACCACACCGCCGTGGCATGCCTTGTGGCGGATGGTGAAAGACAATTCCGGGGTTGGACGCAATGCTTCAAACAGAAAAACCTGTATGCCATTGGCGGCCATGACATTGGCAGTGATTTCAGCAAAGAGACGGCTGTTGTTTCTGCTGTCATGCGCTACGGCTATGCGCAACTGCTGTTCGGGAAACATTTTGATGAGGTAGTTGGCAAAACCTTGCGTTGCCATGCCCACGGTGTATTGATTGATCCTGTTGGTGCCAACACCCATGATGCCACGGAGACCACCTGTACCAAATTCCAGGTTTTTATAAAAGGCATCTGCCAATTCATTGGGTTGTTCTGTTTGCAAACGGCGTATTTCTGATTTGGTAACCTCATCATAATTTCCATTCAACCATTGATCAACTTTGATTGCAATTGCCTGTTCCATAGCTTGATTTTTGCAAAAATAACAATTGAGCGTGAGAAGCCTATGCTAAATAAGCGCCCTGTAATTTCCCATCCTCAAAAATGACTGAAATATGATCCTCCAGTGTAGTAGCGAGTGAAACCCCAACATAATCAACATGTACGGGATAGGTTTTATAGCTTCTCTCTACCAGGGTGGCAGTTTGGATTTGATGGGGCGACAATGCCAGTATGGGGTGAATGGCATGGAGCATGGCTTTTCCGCTGTTGACCACATCATCCACTATCAATACATTTTTCTTGTGATAATCAGCTGATGGGTCCAGTTTGCAATCTATCGGATTCGATTTGTCTAATTCAATGGATGATAATTCAATCTGAAAAGCAGAAATTTCTTGCAGGATTTTTTTCAGCTCCTTCGCCAGGAGATATCCATTTTCTTTGATGCCTGCAATGTGTATTGAATCGAGATGGGTGTTTCGTTCTAATATCTGAAAGGCAATGCGCCTCAGTTTCATGTGTGCTTTCTCTGCAGTGAGTATATATTTCTTGTTCATTTTGACACTGTTTTAATGATACATCGTGTAATTTAGCACAACTAATTTTTTGCATGGAAATTTTCCAACAAATTCTTTTCGGACTGGCACTTGCAACAGCAATCTATTTCTTTTCAAAAAGAATGTCGCTGATCCGAAAGCTCATATTGCTGGGAAAGGAAGAGGATTTGCATGATCAGCCAGTCCAAAGATGGAAAAATGTGATCCTGTTGGCATTGGGACAAAAAAAGATGTTTAAAAATCCAACCGTCGCTCTCTTGCATCTGCTGGTGTATGCGGGTTTTGTCATCATCAACATCGAAATGATTGAAATCATGATCGATGGACTGTTCGGGACACATCGATTTTTATTGAGCATCATTCCTTCCCTCTATCCTCTTCTCATCAACTCATTCGAGATACTTGCCGCACTGGTAATCATTGCATGTATCATCTTTCTGGTCCGCAGAAATCTCATTCATGTTAAACGACTCTGGTCAAATGATCTCAAAGGCTGGCCTTCCAGAGACGCAAACATCATCCTGCTGGTTGAAATTGTATTGATGATGCTGTTCTTGAAAATGAATGCTGCAGATACGCTGCTGCAATCAAAAGGTATTGGTCAGTATGCCGATCATTTTACCGGAAATTTTTACATCTCTTCTTTGCTGCATCCGCTGATGAATGGTTTTTCAATAGAAACATTGGTAATGACTGAGCGGATTTGCTGGTGGTTGCATATCATTGGTGTGCTGGGATTTCTCAATTACCTGTCATGGTCCAAGCATTTACATATTGTATTGGCTTTCCCGAATGCTTATTTTTCCAGACTGGAACCTCAGGGAAAATTGAAAAATATGCCCTCTGTTCAAAAAGAAGTTTTGTATGCCTTCCAACCTGAATTGGCAACATCTGCATCGAATGATCAGAACCCCTCTTCCTTCGGTGCGAAAGATATCAATGATCTGTCTTGGAAAAATTTATTGGACGCATTCAGTTGCACTGAATGTGGAAGATGCACAGCGGCTTGTCCTGCCAATCAAACAGGAAAAATACTCTCTCCCAGAAAAATCATGATGGCCACGCGTGACCGGGCAGAGGAAATTGGATCAAAAATAAATCAGGGAATAGATTGGAAAGCAGAGAACCGAACATTGTTGTACGATTATATCTCTGAGGAGGAGATCAGGGCATGCACTACATGCAATGCCTGTGTGGAAGCTTGTCCGGTCAGCATCAATCCTCTTGATATCATAGTGGAATTGAGAAGATACCTGATCATGGAAAAAAGTTCATCTCCACAAGAATGGACAGCCATGTTCGGAAACATTGAAAACAATTTTGCTCCCTGGAAATTTTCACCGGATCAGAGAATCAACTGGACAAAAGAATGAACATGAAAGTCCCCATTTGGTCAGAAGAACTCAACAAAGGCAATCAGCCTGAAATTCTTTTTTGGGTAGGATGTGCTGGAAGCTTTGATGCAAGGGCCCAATCCATCACCAAGGCCTTTGTCACCATCCTGAACAAAGTAGGAATCTCCTACGCCATTCTGGGAGCAGAGGAAATGTGCACAGGAGATCCTGCCAGAAGAGCGGGAAATGAATTTCAGTTTCAAATGATGGCCTACCAGAACATACAACTGCTGAATGGATACCAAGTAAAAAAAATCGTGACTGCTTGTCCACATTGTTTCAATACATTGAAGAATGAATACCCGGAGCTGGGCGGTCATTATGAGGTGATCCACCACAGTACCATGTTGCAGCAATTGATAGATGAGGGAAAAATCGTGCTCAACGAAAACGGTGCGTTCAAGGGCAAGAAAATCACCTTTCACGATTCCTGTTATTTGGGCAGAAGCAACCAGATTTATGATGCTCCACGATCTGTCATCGAGGCGTTGGATGCATCGCTGGTGGAAATGAAAAGATGCAAGAGCAATGGACTTTGTTGCGGTGCCGGAGGAGCACAAATGTTCAAAGAAGAAGAAAAGGGAACCAGCCGCATCAATATGGAAAGAACATCTGATGTAGTAGCATCAGGTGCATCCGTTGTAGCGTCTGCTTGTCCCTTTTGCAATACAATGTTGACGGATGGCATCAAACTCAAAGAGAAACAGGAAGAGATCAAGGTATTGGACATCGCTGAATTGATTGCACAATCTATCTGACATGAATTTATCATACACCCATTTATTGCCTGCCGATTTCAGTGACGAATCACGGGTATGGATCTATCAATCCAATCGTCTTTTCAGTCTGGCAGAAGCAATGGAAATTGAAAAAATACTGGAATCATTTGCAAACGAATGGACATCCCACGGAACCCCCGTCAAGGGATTCGGAACGCTTTTTTTTGGTCAATTCATCATCCTGATGGTAGACGAGGCCCAAACAGGCGTCAGTGGTTGCAGTACCGACAGCTCTGTGAGAATGATCAAAATGATTGAATCAAACATGCATGTTTCTCTCTTTGAAAGAACCAACCTCGCCTTTGTTGTCAAGAACAAAATAGAGTTGCTTCCCCTTCAACAGGTTCAATATGCATTGGAGAAACAGTTTATAGATGAAAACACCCTGTTTTTCGACAACACTGTACATAACAAAGCAACCCTGCAAAACAGCTGGATCATACCCCTTGGAAAGTCATGGCTGGCCCAGCGTTTCCTCCCCCAAAATTAACAGATGACAATTTGTCACTTTGACCGATTTCATTAATTTTGCAAAATGTTTGAGATCGAACAAAAAGTGATGGATAAATCGCGCCAGGGCGAAGCTTACCAAGGGGAATTGGATACCCTTTCAGCTTCCAATAAACACTTTTACATAGAGAGTTATGGTTGTCAGATGAATTTCAGTGACAGTGAGATCATTGCATCCATTTTACAAAGCAGCGGATTTGGATCGACCCGTGATGTTGAGCAGGCAAATTTGATTCTGTTGAATACCTGCTCGATCAGGGAAAAAGCGGAGCAGACGATCAGAAAGCGGCTCACTGAATTCAAAAAAATAAAGCGCAGAAACCCTTCCCTTCTGATTGGTGTTTTGGGCTGCATGGCTGAGCGTCTCAAAAGCAAACTGCTTGAAGAGGAAAAACTGGTGGATATTGTAGTGGGGCCGGATGCCTACCGAACGCTTCCACAATTGATTGAAGAAGCAGAAACAGGAGCAAAGGCAGTAAACGTTTTACTAAGCAGAGAAGAAACATATGCAGACATCGCACCGGTAAGAATCAACTCCAACGGGATAACTGCTTTCGTCAGCATCATGCGCGGATGCAACAACATGTGCGCATTTTGTGTAGTGCCTTTTACCAGGGGCAGGGAAAGAAGCAGAGATCACCTATCCATCGTTGATGAATGCAAGGATTTGTTTGAGCGTGGATTCAAGGAAGTGACATTGCTGGGTCAAAATGTGGACAGTTATTATTGGGTAGATCCTGCCACCAATCATGCAGTTGATTTTGCCATGTTGCTCGAAAAGGTGGCACTGATCAGTCCATCATTGCGCGTCCGCTTCAGCACTTCTCATCCGAAAGACATTACAGAGAACGTACTGCAGACCATGAAAGCGTATGATAATATCTGCAAATACATTCATCTGCCTGTGCAAAGCGGATCCACCAGGATATTGCAATTGATGAACAGAACTTATACCAGAGAATGGTACCTGGCCAAAGTCAAACGCATACGAGAAGTAATGCCGGATTGTGCCATCAGCTCGGATATCATAGCCGGATTCTGTACAGAAGATGACCAGGATCATTTGGACACACTGGATGTCATGCGTAATTCGAAGTATGAATACAGCTATATGTTCATGTATTCTGAACGACCAGGTACATTGGCCGCCAAGCGATACAAGGATGATGTGCCCATGGAGGTTAAAAAGAAGCGACTTGAAGAAATTGTTTCCCTGCAGAATTATTTATCACTTGAAACCAACAAGCTTGATATCGGCAAGAAAGTGGAGGTGTTGATTGAAGGAAATTCCAAGAAAAACGAAAAACAATGGATGGGAAGAAACAGTCAAAACAAAGTCGTTGTGTTTGATAAAACCGATAAGGCATTGCAACCTGGAGATTATGTCTGGGTGGAAGTGAAGGATTGCACGCAAGGAACCCTGCTTGGAGACATGGTTTCCTAAAAAAATATACAATGGATTTACAAAGTCTAAAAAACAGATTTGGAATCATCGGAAACTCTCCTGCGTTGAACTATGCATTGCAAGTGGCTTCGCAGGTAGCAAATACTGATTTAACCGTGCTGATTGTAGGAGAAAGCGGTGTGGGTAAAGAGATCTTTTCTCAAATCATCCATGCACTCTCCCCCAGAAAGCACAATCCCTTTATCGCTGTCAACTGCGGTGCTATTCCGGAGGGTACGATTGATTCAGAGTTGTTTGGACACGAAAAAGGTTCTTTTACAGGTGCAGTTGATGCGAGAAAAGGTTATTTTGAAACCGTGAACGGCGGCACCTTGTTCATGGATGAAATTGGAGAAATGCCGCTGGGCACACAAGCCAGGTTGCTGCGTGTATTGGAAAATGCCGAGTTCATAAGAGTTGGATCTTCCAAAGTGCAGAAAACAGATGTGAGGGTCATTGCTGCCACCAACAAAGACCTCTTGAATGCCACGCAGGACAATAAATTCAGAGAGGATTTGTATTACAGATTGAATACAGTTCCCATCAGGGTACCTTCTTTGAGAGAGAGAAAAGAGGACATTATTTTGCTGTTCAGAAAATTTGCCGTCGATTTCGCAGAGAAATACAGAACCAGTCCCATTCAGCTCACTGAAGAAGCCAAGCAGATGTTGCTGCATTATCCTTGGCCTGGGAATGTCCGAGAGTTGAAAAATATCGCAGAGCAGATATCAGTGTTGGCGGAAGATAAATCCATCTCTGCACAGGTACTTGAAAAATTTCTTCCCAAAAACAACCAAAACAATCTTCCCATGTTGGTGGGAAACAACCAGCCAGGAGTTGGAAAAGCGGAGTTTATGAATGAGCGCGACATCCTTTATAAATTATTTTTTGATCTGAAAAAGGATGTGACAGAGATGAAGAAAATGTTTTTTGAAATTGTTCAAAACCCCTCAGTGGCATCCTCGGTTTCACAGATGGTTGAAGAAAATTTCAGACAGGAAATACCCATGAGCAACAGATCAGCACATGAGTCAAACAGTCACACCAACATCATTCCAGTTCATACCCATCAACCGGTGATCATCTCAGACAACAGGGATTTGGAGGATTCAATTGTAGTGGATGAATCACTCAATATCATGGACAAAGAAAAGGAGCTGATCGAAAGGGCTTTGAAAAAGCACAAGGGAAAAAGAAAAGATGCAGCCTCGGATCTGGGGATCAGCGAAAGAACTCTTTACAGAAAATTGAAAGAATATGATATTGAGGAGTAGAAAACCAGGCCATCTTCTGCAAGTATTGTCAATATGGATACTGGCTGTCCTTTTTTTGCAAGGCACTTGCCGTTACTCGCTCAAGGATGCTGCACCCATTCCGGCTGACATCAAAACGGTGAAAGTCTCTTTTATAGAAAACAAGGCCAGGTATATCAATCCGCAATTGAGTCCCAAGCTAACAGACAAGCTTCGTCAAAAAATCGTTAATCAAACCCGATTATCACAAACAAACGATGAGGCCGATTTTGAAATCAGCGGATACATCAGCGATTATTCTGTGAGCACCTCCGGTATTTCACAGCAGCAGGTTGCCAGCAACAACCTCAATGTTACCGTTCACATTGTATTCAGGAACAGAAAAGACGAAAAGAAAAATTTCGAAACAGATATCACCAGGAATTTTCCATTTTCAGCAACGAAAAGTTTATCACAAGCTGAACTTGATCTGAATGATCAAATGGTCAACAACCTGACCGATGAAATATTCAACCGAATTTTTTCGAATTGGTAAACAAGCTATATTAGCACCATGGGCAAGGAAACGGACTTTATTGTACAATCATTATTCGACAGGGAGCATCTGCAAGAGCTTACTGTAGACGAACTGAAAGGCATGACTGAGTCCTTTCCCTATTCTTCCATCTTGCATTTTCTTTACACAAAAAAATTAAAAACCAGTCTGCACATCGGATACAGGGATGCGCTCATGCATACATCTCTTTTTTTCAATCAGCCCCAATGGCTTGCCTATCAGATGCATGATGATGCAGAGATCGGTGTATTCAGAAACAACAATATTGAAAGAAGTGAAGAGGCATTGAAAGAGGAACAAGCAGATGAAAAGATTGCAACCGAGACGGTTCAAACAACGGATACCTCCATCCCGGAAGAGGAAAAATTGGAAATTCCGATTGACCCCTATCATACGGTTGATTATTTTGCCTCACAAGGCATCAAACTTTCCAAAGAGGAACAAAAGGATGAACTCTCCAAAAAAGTACAATCTTTTACAGCCTGGCTGAGAACGATGAAAAGACTGCAGCCTGCCCCTGAAACAACAACCTATAAAAATATAGAGGAAATCTTTGGCAACCAGCATGAGGAAAAATCCGAAGATAAAAACGAGGTATTCACAGAAGCGATGGCGGAGGTATATCTCAAGCAAGGTATGCGGGAAAAAGCCATAGATATATACCACAAATTAAGTTTGCAAAATCCTGCCAATCATCATATTTTTGCCGCCAGGATTCAACAGATTAAAGAAAACAAATTATGACTACCCTTTTCATAGCCCTCATCATCCTCGCCTCTGTATTGCTTGGAGCCATTGTATTGATCCAAAATCCAAAAGGCGGCGGATTGGCAGGCAACATTGCAGGTTTCAGCAACCAATTCATGGGTGTTAAACAAACCACCGATGTACTTGAAAAAGGCACCTGGATCCTCGCAAGCGCACTTGTTGTTCTATGCCTGGTTTCTGCCCTGGTGATCAAGTCAGGTAAAGGTACCACCAACGATACCATCAAAAACATTCCAACCACCGGTGCTGCAACCAATCAACCAACTCCTGCACCAGCACAACCGGTTGCTCCCGCTCCAGTTAAATAATAAATTCATTGCATCATATACCCCGCTCCAGCCAGCGGGGTTTTTTATTAGATGAAAGCATGGCAAAGGCTAAAAAATCAGTCAGAAAAAAAAGCACCAAGAAAAGTGGTGGGCGCGTTGGACTCCTGCTGATCTGCCTGCTGGCTTTGTTGTTTGCAGGATTTTTCTATACGCTTTTCCTGAGACCGGCAACCAACTTCAAGGGAGAAGAAACAGTGATCATGATACCTGCCTCAAAAGCCAACAAAACATTTGTAAAAAACAAAATCAAAAACGCCATCAAACCTGCTCAGTACACCAGTTTTCTGGCACTCGCAGAATGGTTTGGCTATTGGGATCATATCAAGCCTGGCAGGTACGTCATAAAAAAAGATGCCAGTATTTTCAGTTTCTTCAGAAAACTCAACGGGGGCAGACAATCACCCATTACCCTGACCATCAATAAATTCAGAACAAACAAAGATTTCGCAAAATATGTTTCAACAAAATTCGAATTCACTGAAACAGAGTTTTTGAGATTCATCATGAACAACGATTCCATTGCACCGTTTGGCGTGAATACGCAAACCCTTATGACCACAATCATTCCAAACACATATGAAATCTACTGGAATGTGGGTCCGAAGGAATTCCTTGAAAGAATGATCAAAGAATCAAATGATTTCTGGAATGAAAGCAGGATTGAACATGCAAAGGAATTGGGACTCTCCAAGGAAGAAATCTACACCATTGCATCCATTGTAGAAGAGGAAACCAACAACAACGAGGAAAAACCCCAGATCGCCAGTGTATATGTGAACCGCTTGAAGAAAGGCATGTACCTCGGTGCTGATCCCACCATCAAATTTGCGTTGAACAACTTTGGACTGAAAAGGATAACACTTGCACAGATCAATGCTTCAAAATCTTCTCCCTACAATACCTACAAAAACAAAGGGCTGCCTCCAGGTCCTATTTGCACGGCATCCATATCCTCCATCGATGCAGTTTTAAAGGGTGAGAAGACAGACTATTTGTATTTTTGTGCAAAAGAGGATTTCTCCGGTTCACATAATTTTGCTGCTACTGCTGAAGAGCATTATAAAAACGCAAAAAGATACCAGCGTGCGCTGGACAGCCTGAAGATCCATTAATCAACAATGATCAAACTACAAAGGATCATCATTGAAAGCTGGCCTGTTCGACCAATCATTGACTGGTCAAAAAAAGTTATTCTACCCGGCTTCGAGGGAATTCCATTGTACGATGTAGTTGTTTTTTTCATGAAGCAAACACAACAGATTGGATTGAATGAAAGGGCCGCATCCGTTGCATTCAACTTTCTGATGGCCATTCCTCCGCTATTCATTTTTCTTTTCACGACACTTTCATTTCTTCCCGGATCTAAAACACTGTACAAGGAAATCCTGATTTTACTCAAGAATATCATACCTGATGATCGAACCTATCTGATGATCAAAAATGTTACAGACGATTTTTTCTCTGCTGGTACAGGTACACTTTCCTTTGGATTGCTGCTTGCACTCTACTTCTCTTCCAATGCGACCATTACACTGATGCGCACATTCAGAAAATCCATGCTGCACATTGAAATAGAAAACAGAAATTTCATTCAGATCAGATTGGCTGCCATTCAATTGACTTTCATCATTGTGCTGTTGATTCTTGCAACCATCCTGATCATGTTTACACAGAGCATTTTTATTGGATACATGACCGATCTGCTGAATATAAAAAATCATTCATTGGATTGGCTGATTGCAACCACACAGATATTGCTAACAGTTTTATTAATTTTCTTTGCCATTGGGTTGATTTACAAATACGCTCCACATGTGCAGAAAAAATGGAAAATCAGAACCCCAGGTTCAATTCTTGCCACTGTTCTGATCATTACATTTTCCTACCTTTTCTCTTACTGGGTAAACAACATCGCATCCTACAATAAAATATATGGTTCATTGGGAAGCATTCTGATCTTGATGTTTTTGGTTTTTGTGAACTCACTGGTGCTCTTGATCGGATTTGAACTGAATGTTTCCATCAATTCCATCAAATCTATTTCAGAAAAAAGAAAACAATCCTGATATGCAAACAGTTCCACGTCCATTTGTATTGGCTGAAACCAACTGGAAAGAAATCCAACAACATGCATTTGACATTGCCGTGCTTCCATGGGGTGCCACCGAAGCACACAATTACCACATGCCTTACGGCACAGATAATTACCAGGTGGATGCCATTGCCTATTTGGCCGCAGAAAAAGCCTGGGAAAAAGGCACAAAAGCGCTGATACTACCGGCCATCCCATTTGGCGTCAATACCGGTCAAATGGATATTGCCTATTGCATGAACATGAATCCAACCACACAATTCGCCATTTTGAAAGATGTGTGTGAAGTTGTAGTAAGACATGGTGCAACCAAATTTGTCATCTTAAACGGACATGGGGCCAACAATTTTGTTTCTATGATCAGAGAACTGGCAGGATTGTTTACGAGTCTCTTCATCTCTGTGATCAATTGGTATCAATCAGGAAAAAAAGATGATGTCTTTGTAAACAAAGGCGACCATGCAGACGAAATGGAAACGAGTGTAATGATGCATCTTCACCCATCATTGCTCCTGCCCATTGAAATGGCAGGTGATGGATCCAATAAAAAATTCACTCCCAAAGGTTTTCAGGAGGGATGGGCATGGACACAGAGACCATGGACGAAAATCTCCAAGGATACAGGCTCAGGAGACCCATCACAGGCAAGTGCAGAAAAAGGAAAACTTTTCATTGAAAGATGCTCCGACAATATTTGTGCATTTTTCTGCGAAATCGATCACAAAAACGTTGACACACTTTTAAAATAAAACTTACATGCTCCCAAAATCCCTTTGTTTGATTTTCGTTGGCATTTTATTTTCACATGCCGGATTTACTCAAATCAACGATAAAGACACCCTGAACCAGAGCAATATCGAAAAACGGCTGGAAGAGGTCATCATTTTTGGACCCGAAAAGAAACAACAGAAGTTGCTTTCCTCCCCTAATTCCATCACAAATATTGATAAAAATCAGATGCAAAATTTAAGAATCTGGGAAATCAATCAAATCCGCGGCATCGCACCAAATTTCAATCTTGCGCATTCAGGCGACAATCGAAATATTGCCAGCATCCGTGGAATCGTTACCACTTCTTATGATCAGGCAGTGGCTACATATATTGACGGAGTACCCCAATTCAACTTGGATACCTATATTCCACAGCTGAATGACATTGAAAGCATCGAAATCATCCGGGGTGCGCAGGGAACTTTCTATGGGAGGAACAGCATGGGCGGGGTCATCAATATTATCACGCAGGCACCCAACAACAAGCCAAGTCTTCTAGCAGATATTACATTTGGCAATCGTGGTCAGAAGAGATCAAGCATTCAATTTAAATCTGCATTGATAAAAAATAAATTGTTTCTGCGTTCATCATTCCTGTTGGATGCAAAAAATGGATTTTACACAAATGATTTTACAAAAGACGCTTATGACATACAAACCCAGCGCTTGGCAAATGTCCAACTGAAATTTCTGATGAAAAACAATTGGTCGCTGCAGGCTGATTTCAAAAATTATACCGGAAACAACAAGGGAGCATTTCCTTTGAATGCTGACCAGGAGAGTGCTTTTAAAAATCCGTTCCAACTTTCACAGAACCAGACAACTGCCATGAATGATCAAACGAATAACCTATCATTGATCCTGCAGCACAAGGGCAGCAAAGCGAATATCACCCTCCAAACTTCCTACCAACAGAATTACAGATTCTATGACAATACATTGGATGCAGATTTTTCTCCATATACAATCATTGGCATTTTCAACAATTATGGAAAGAGCTACAACAATGTCAAGGCGCTTACCAATGAGTTGCGCATACAGTCATCTGATACAAAGAACAATAAACTAAAATGGTCAACCGGATTGTTTCATTATACAAATAGCAGTCCCACCAAACAAGCAACCGTTTTCGGAAAAGATGCCGGATTCATTGGCATTCCAGATACTGACTTCTCGCTCATTGCACACAATCTTTCAAAAACCAATGGAGCGGCCGGATACGGACACGCCACTTACCCAATAACAGAGAAACTCTCCATGCAAGCAGGATTGAGACTTGACTATGAAGAGAGATCACTCACCGTAAGAAGTGAATATGAAAAACAACCCTATCCTGCATTCCCCATTGTATCTGATACAACAGGTCAAAAAAACTATGTGGCATTTTCACCCAAATTTGGCTTGAACTATGCAGCATCAACGCATCAGTTATTTTATTTTTCTTACAGCAGAGGTTTCCGTTCGGGGGGATTGACCAATATCTCCAGTGATCCATCCCAGGCTCCTCTTTCTGCATTCTTGCCGGAGTTTGCCAATATGTTTGAAATTGGACTCAAAGGCATGAACCAGAAAAAGACCCTGCAATATGCATTGGCAGCATTCTACAATCATGTAACTGATATCCAAACTCCTTTTCTGGTATTGCCTGATGCCATTACCATAACCAAAAATGCTGGAATCATGCGAAGCAGTGGACTGGAATGGGAGCTGACTGCAAAACCATTGAAAGGACTCACCTTTCAATACAATGCAGGTATTACCAATGCAACATACAAAACCCTTACTGCTGTCAGCAATGGCACCCAAATTGACCTGAATAACAAGAAACAAATATTTACTCCATCCACTACACAATTTTTATCAGCAAACTATCAGAAGAAATTGGGAAAGAATGAATGGTGGAGCAATGTACAATATATGTATACCGGGAATCAATATTTTGACTTCGCCAACAGCATTGAACAAAAAGGATATGGACTCGTACACGCACAAATTGGATACAAGTTTTCAAAACTGAATGTATCAGTATGGGCAAGAAACATCACCAATAAAAAGTACATCAGCTATGCGTACGACTTTGGAGCGGTTCACCTGGGCAATGCAAGAACATTGGGAATAAGGCTTGCTTATAGCATTCTATAATTCATTGTTGACCAAAATTCCCAAACCGTGCCCAACAGGTATCTGCCAACAATGGTCTTGGAGTATGAGTCCCGTGGCAAGATCTTCTTTCAACAACAGCGGACCGTCGGCATCCAGGTAGTCAACCAAGGGAGATAAGTGAACCATGGCCGAAGTGCCAATGGAGGACTCATTCATGCAACCCAGCATGATTTTCAATCCTTTTTTTCTGGCCAAAGCAATCATTTCAATTGCAGGAGTTATGCCACTGCATTTGGTGAGCTTGATGTTTATCCCATGAAAAGATGCAATACAATTTTCGATATCCTTTGCGTTTACACATGATTCATCGGCGATCATCGGTATAGAAGAAATGGATTTCAATGCTTGCATTTCCGACCACTGTTCAATGGGAAGAGGCTGTTCGATCAGTTCAACTCCGAGATCTGTCAAAGCAGGTAAAATATCTATTGCTTCTTTATAGGTCCACCCTGCATTCGCATCCACCCTGATAGCAGCTTTGCTTTCCTTTCTGATCGCCTCAATGATTTCAAGATCATGCAGGCCTCCCATTTTTATTTTGTAGACAGGAGCAGGATGTTGCCTAATTTTTTGCAACATCATCTCTGTAGAATCAATACCAATTGTATAATCTGTCAAGGATGGAGAAGATGGATGGATTTGCAGCAGGTTACTGAGTGATTGTTTGCGCATTTTACCAAACAGATCCCATGCAGCCATGTCCAACGCACAAACAAGAAACGGATTACCCGGAATAAGGTGATGAAGAAAATGCCAAAAACGTTTTGGGTCGGTGAGGGAGAATCGTTCGATGGCGGATTTAAATTTTTCCAAATCTTCTGCCATTTTTCCTGTCGTGATTTGGTAGTAAGATATGGCAGGTGCCTCGCCGTAGCCCTTCCATCCCCTCCAACCCAATTCAACAATAAAAGTTGGCTGATGTGTTTTGGTTCCCTTTGAAATGGTAAAGGGGAATTCAAACGCCAGTTCTTTTTGCCAGTATTGGATGGATAACACTATCGACCGTTGGAAGTGATGAAATATTTCAAGAGATCATTGAAGTCCTTTTTCTTCTGAAGCACTTCGATATTGACAGGCATTCTGTATCTCCAATAATGTTTGGGATCTCCAGGAATATTGATGCGCTCCTGATGAGGATCAGACAACCTCAATGACTCATCCATGGCGAACAAATCCTGTATTTGAAAAACAGCCCACATGGCAGGAGAAGAAATATGCTGGAGCACAATGGATTTTGCAACATGTACATTCGCATCTGCAGGTGCATCACCGTATTGCCACATTTCCTGATTATAAAATTGCTGAGATGCTCGATGATCTTCTTGCCACCACTCACGAATGGTGCTCATATCATGGGTGGAAGGAGTTACAACAGACAGATAAGATGCTTGAGCAGGATTGAAAAATGCAGTGTTGGCTTGTTTTGGCATTCGCTGAACCTCCATGCACAGGAAGCCAAGATGGGCCATGACATCCGGAACACAATGTGGAACCATTCCCAAGTCCTCTCCGCAAATCAGCATGTCGGTACTTCTTTTCAACGATGGGAGCTTTTCCAAAGCTTCTGATCTCCACACATGCTCCTGCCTATGGAAAAAGTAATCGTGGTATAAATCCATCAGTGGCTGTTTCACATGGGATGGGAGGTGAAAAAAAGAAGGCGTCTGATGCACATTGAACCTGAAATGATATTGATTTTTATGAACGGGATCTTTGTGCAAAATAATATTGCTGTGCAGATTGAAAAGTGATTTCTTGAGCGCTGCATGTTGATCACTGTCCTCTAAAGCATTGAAATAATTTTCAATTTTTCTCTGAGAATCAAATGCTGGTTTGAAGACATAGCATCCATCCTTTGCGGGATCCAAAAACTTTTTAATATCTGTTTCATTTCCGCCGGTGATTTCCCACAATACAGTGTCGTTGATGAAAGGTTTGCACATTCGATCGATGGTAAGATGAATGCCTTTTTCGTTTAATTCCGTTTGTGTAATTGGAATAGCCGGAACAAACCTCCCCATGATGCCCTCAACGGAGTTGACTGGAATAGACCAGATCCTGAAAAATCCAAGAATATGATCTATCCTAAAAGCATCAAAATAGTTGGACATCTGTTCGAATCGCTGTTTCCACCATGCATAATTGTTTTTGCGCATGGTCTCCCAATTGTATGTTGGGAATCCCCAGTTTTGTCCTTTTACAGCAAAATCATCCGGTGGAGCACCAGCCTGCATATCAAGATGGTAGAGTGATGGATCGATCCAGGTATCCACTCCGTTTCGATTGACGCCGATGGCGATATCACCTTTCAGAACAATGCCCTTTTTATTGGCATATTCATGTACATTTTTCAACTGCAAATGAAGGTGGAATTGAATGAAGTAATGCAGTTCAATTTTTTTATACTGTGCTGACTTTTTTGAAGTCAATTTTTCGATGAGCGAGTGACTGAAAACACTGTTTTCGTTCCAATCTGCAACATTGGGTGAATTGTATTGATCCCTCAAATAAGAGAAAACCGCATAGGGCTCCAACCAAGCCTTGTTTTTTTCAAAAAATAATAAAAATTCTTTGTCGTCAAAAAGATCTTCTTCTTGTGCCTCATACAACAGAGCCAATGCCTGGAGCTTGTATTTCATGACTTGCTCATAGCATACACCTTCATTTTCATTCAGGACTGCCTTATGGGAAATGATTTTGCTGATCAACTTTTTATGCTTGGCTCCTGCGATGGTTTCAATGGAAACATACAGGGGATGCAATGCAAAAGCAGATATGGCCGCATAAGGATAAGAATCTGACTTCGTATGAGTAGAAGTGGTGTCATTGACAGGCAATAGTTGAATCATTTTCAGTGAAACACTGGATGCCCAGTCAACCAATGCTTTGATATCATTGAACTCCCCTACTCCAAAACTTTTGGCAGTTCTCAAACTGAAAACGGGAATAGCCAGTCCCGCTCCCCTGAAACGGTGATCCAACCTTGCATATCCATCCTGGACAATAAAAGCAGTATCATTCAGCGGCTGGCTCAGTATCCTGTTGGAGCCTTGTTCATACCGCAACAATTCGCCTTCCTCATTCACCACACAATACTTGTATTCCAGAAAAGAAGCATCGGTCAGTTTATCAACCTGAGCAACCCAAGCGAGTCCATCGAAATTCATTTTTACTCCATGCTTGGGCGTCCAGTTTCCAAAATAATCATTGTTTCCAACTACCACCAATCTCTCATCTTTTTCAAGCATGGGAGCAAATGCTTTAAGAAGTATTTGCTTGTTCTTGGACTTCTTAAAATTCTTCTTCCTTTTTGAATTATAAATATTTTTAAACGGAGCTGTATAGAAATTATTTTCTATTGAACCCATGTCGATCCAGGTATCCAGGATGATCGTATCCTCCCTCAATGCTGAAAGATCAATGAACCTGTTTTCGCCCCAATCCTCGAGTATTTCACCCTGATCATCTGTAAAT
>JBEGMC010000078.1:0-5244 GCA_041183265.1 Bacteroidota bacterium | reverse complement strand
ACCGGTCTTACCCCAACCTGCGCGTACTTTAAGATCATCCATCCAGGAAAGGTTATTCAGTGCCTTTAGTTCGGTTAATCTCAGACCAACTGATGCCGCTGGAAAGATACCGTAGCGATTGGCAGCAGAGAAACGAGAAGAACCATCACGACGAATGGTGAAGTCTGCAAGGATAAAGTTCTTGTAACCGTAGTTTACTTTTGCAAACTGAGAGAATAAACGTGTTCTGATGGCACCAGATCCGGCGTTGGCCAAACCTGCTGCAGATCCCGCATTCAGATAACGATAGTCGATATCATTGAAAAGGAAGTTACTTCTTGAAGCACTGTAACCGAATGCATAAGTAGCAACAGCTTCAGTACCCACGAGTACGTTCACATCATGGTTGTCTGCAAAAGTTTTGTTGTAGTTCAAGGTATTGAACCAAGTCCAAGAGTTATCAAAGTTATTGAACACGTTCAAACTGTTGGTATTTCTTGGCTCAGCAGCCTCGATCTGGCGCATGAAATATTCAGATCTGTTGAATTGATTGTATTCAACACCAATGCTGGTTCTTGCTTTCAAGTTTTTGTTGATAGCATATTCACCAAAGGCATTACCGAAGATATGCGTACCGAGTGTAACGTTGTCTTTTGCTCTGAACAATTCAGCCAAAGGACTTGTTGCGTTACCAGTATTGGGACCTCTTGGTCCACCAAAACCATCCCATGGAGAAAGGTTGTTTCCACCCAAGGCTTTTGGACCACCGGTGATATCAAATACCGGAATGATCGGGTGTATACGCCAAGCCAACATGATGGGATTGGACTCTTGGTTGTTGGTGATACCAACACGTCTGTCATATGAAACAGTCAGGTTTTCTCCCAATGTCAATTTACCCTGGGTAAATTCAGTGTTGGCTCTGATCGACATACGATCATAGTTGGTAAATCTCAATATACCATCCTGCTTGAAATAGTTTCCAGAGAATGAATATTTGGCATTCTTAGAACCACCTGAAGCACCAACCTGGTAGTTGGAAATAGGTGCAGGATCGAAAATCACATCCTGCCAATTGGTACCAGCTTTGTTGGCCATCATGATATTGAATTTCGTTTTCAGAAATTCAGGATCAGATATATCATTGGTGTAAGAAATGGTAGAAGGAAGGGTTGTTCCAAATACGTTTGGATTGATGTAGTCAGCCATGGTAACATTTCCACTCTGATCAAATCTGTACTGAGCAGATGGTGAAGTTACCCAAGGAGTTCTTCCTGCACCTACGTCAGCCTTGAAGAGATATTTACCCAACTCCTCTGCATTCAACAGATCAAGCAATTTGCCTGGTGTCTGAGTACCGGTGTAATAATCGAAGGAAATCTTAGGATCACCTGCTTTACCTTTTTTGGTAGTGATGATCACAACTCCATTTGCAGCACGTGCACCATAGATAGAAGCTGCAGATGCATCTTTCAATACCTGCATGCTTTCGATATCATAAGGATTGAGCTGGTTGAGGGTACCTTGTGTAGGCACTCCGTCTACTACATACAAAGGAGAGTTGTTGTTGATCGTACCGAATCCGCGAATACGCACCATGGTACCACCTCCAGGAGAGTTGTCGTTACCAACAATCACACCGGAAGCCTTACCCTGTAGCATTTGTGTTACAGATGCAGCAGGTGTTGCAGCCAATTGCTTGGCGTCTACTACCGCAACGGCACCTGTGATGTCTTTTTTACGCTGAGATGCATAACCTGTTACAACAACTGACTGGAGTGCTTTCACATCCACTTCAAGTGCAACATTCATGTTTGCAGAAGCTGCAACATCTCTGTTTACATAACCATTGAAACTGAAAGTCAAGATTTTTTGATCTGCCTTCAATTCAATTTTAAAGTTACCTTCTGCATCAGTAGCTGTACCATTGGTAGAGCCTTTGGCAAGAACTGACACACCACCAAGAGGAGCACGTGTCTCCGCATCGGTGACTTTTCCACTCACGGTTTGCTGTGCAACAGCGAAACCGACAAGGCAGGTTAGAAAGACTGTTGTCAGCAACAATCTAGCCAACCTTGGCAAATGCAATTGTTTTGTCATAAACACTTGTTTTGGGTTTGATAATTAAAGAATTAAGGAAGTTAAAATACTGTTAAGGGGTAAAACAAAAAAATTTATTTTATGCAGCGTTTAAGCAATGTTTAATTAAATGTGAATAAACTGAAGAATTAAGCTGTAAGATGCAGAAAATCAGCTTTTTAAGGCAAAAAAGTTATAAAATAAAGTGATCCCGATTGGATTCGAACCAATGACCTACAGCTTAGAAGGCTGCCGCTCTATCCAACTGAGCTACGGGACCAGTGGATCAATGAGGGTGCAAAGATAATTTTTTTTAGTTTGCAGACAAAGGCAATATTCAACAATGGACGTTCAGATCGCGAAGGGATGGAAAAAGGTACTTTCAGAAGAGTTTCAAAAGGATTATTTTCTCAACATCACTGCTCAACTAAAAATTGAAAAACAAAGCCATACAACGATCTATCCACCTGGCTCCAAGATCTTCAATGCGTTCGATTCAACAGATTTCAATGAGGTAAAAGTGGTGATCATTGGTCAGGATCCATATCACGGACCCGGACAGGCACATGGACTCAGTTTTTCTGTACAACCCGGAGTCAAGCCGCCGCCTTCCTTGATCAACATCTATAAAGAAATAGAATCCGATTTGGGAGTAACAATGCCAAGAAATTTCGGTGATTTGAGTACCTGGGCAAAGCAGGGTGTGTTGCTATTGAATGCAACATTGACAGTCAGGGCGAATCAGCCGAATTCCCACGCGGGACTGGGTTGGCATCAATTTACAGATGCGGTTATTCAAAAACTGAATGAAGAAAAAGAACACCTTGTTTTTTTATTGTGGGGAAATTTTGCAAAAGAAAAAGGAGCATACATCGATCAAAAAAAACACTTGGTGCTAAAAGCAGCCCACCCCTCTCCTTTTGCGGCAGACAAGGGATTTTTTGGTTGCAAACATTTTTCAAAAACAAATCAATACCTGGTCGAACACGGAATGGACCCGATCGATTGGTTGTTAAAACCTTCTCATGATTAAAAATATTGTTGCGAGAATTTTAGCGCTGTGGACTGCCATCGCATTTGTTGGAACAATGTTGATTTTTTTGATTCCCATATGGGCTGCCGGAATATTTGGAGAACCTGCAAGCACGGCATGGATGATTCGTTTCAGCAGAATGTGGATGGCCCTCTATTTTCCATTGAGTTTGATCAAAGTGAAAATTTCCGGTAAAGAAAATTTTCAGAAAGGCGAAAACTATATTGTTGTTTGCAACCACAATTCCTTCATGGATGTACCGCTTTCGAGTCCGGGTATACCTGGAGCCAATAAAACCATCGCAAAAGTTGAAATGTCACGCATCCCTCTTTTTGGCATTATATATAAAAGAGGGGCTGTCCTTATCAACAGAAAAGACGAAAACAGCAGAAAGGAAAGTTATCAAAAAATGAAAGATGTATTGAATATGGGCATCCACATGTGCATATATCCTGAAGGGACAAGAAACAAAACCGATCAACCGCTGAAATCCTTTCATGACGGGGCTTTCAGACTTTCCATGGAAACGGGCAAAAAAATAATTCCTGCCATCATCCGGGGCACCAAAGAGATGTTGCCGACGAATAAAACATTTTATTTCTGGCCAGGTAAGATTTCAATGCAATTTCTTCAACCCATTGATCCCAATGCATTCAAGGATTTGGATGCATTGAAGGAACATGTGCACAAAATCATGCTCGATGCATACACAAACTATTGAGTATAAAAATACCGCGTGCGGTTGATTTTGAGATCGCGCAAAATGCCTGACTTTGGACTGATGCTGATGTTGAAAAATTTATAGACACCAACCGGTGTAATATTGATGGACAATTGCCAACAATGCAGGTCACGTGTAACAAAGGTGGTGAGTGATTGTATCCGCATCGTATTCAAATCATAATACCCATTTGCGCCTACTTTCCATTTGGGCGTTAAACTGAAATCACCATTGAAGTTGATGCTGGATGCAAGTTCTGTTTTAAATGTGTAATCCTTCTGCAAGAGTTTTGTAAATGTCAATGAATAGCTCAGGCTCAGGGTCCAGGGTATACTGAAGTCTGTAAACTCCGCAGGATTTCTTCTCACATAATCCAACTGTTGTTGGATCTGATCATTGGTTAAATTTTCATCTTGACTGATTTGAGAAACCAGCGGTTTTTTATCATCCTTTTTCTTGCTCTGCAAACTGGTAGAAATATTGACATTGCCGTTCACAATTCTTCCCATGTTGAATTTTCCTCCTGTCCAGGCGTACTCGTTGATCCTGTAACCTGTCAATGGATTGGTTTTGTAAGGGTCCAATGTTGCGTTGGCTGTTATGTTGATTTTGTCAAACAAACTGCTTCTTGCATAAAGACTGAACGTAGATAATTTGAAAGAATCTGCCAACAAATTGTATCCGCCTGAAATTCCAAAACCATCCAACAATTTAATTTTTTTGATTTCAGCTTCTCCCGTGTCTGATTTCACCCTGGCCTTCATTTCCAAATTGTTATCGATTCCAAAACCCATGCCACCATATCTTTCTGCACTGAAGGGTCCAAAAATACTTCCATCAAATACTGAAAGAGGAAGCTTATCACCCCGTTGATTGATTTGCTGGTTCGAATAAAACGGTTTCATCAAATCAGGCTTGTAATTAACGGAGAACAATGGTCGCATAACATGACGGATGGCCTGAACCTTTGCAGTTGCTTTTTTTGCCTGATAGGTACCGAATAAAGCGGTACTGACTGAAAATCCCATGGTAATTTCTCTTGCGGCAAAGAATCCTTTCTCAATGCTCGTGTCCAGTTTATTGGTTGTGTTGTTCCAGGTTCTGTAAAATTTTTGTGCATACCAATTTTCCTTGAATGAAAAATTCGGCGCCGCCTGAAAAGGCCCAAGGGAAGGCAATGATAAAATGATGGGTACGTTGTGTGAGGCGCCCCATTGGAAAGTATCGATCAGTTGCTTGAACCTGAAAGCAGTATCATAAAAAGTTATTTGTCCACGGTAATTGCCAGTATAGCCAATACCCAACTTCTCATACCATTTGGATTGGCCGACTGACTCTTTGGGTTGAAACGGATAAATGGTATTCATCACAAAGGTGATATCAGGAAGATTCAGGTTGACAATTTTGGTGGAAGTATTTTGGTTGTGACTCA
>JBEGMC010000077.1:0-37891 GCA_041183265.1 Bacteroidota bacterium | reverse complement strand
TATATATACACAATGATTAGATGTTTTATTTTCCTGATAAAATGGATTATGAGTTTTTAATTCAAAGGGATATGCATTGATTTTCGATGTCTGCGGATGACTTGCATAAATAAAAAAGGCGACCAATTGCTTGGTCGCCCCTAAAACCCGAAACAAAGATTTTATTTTTTGGATATGCTTTTCATAGGTGTTTCCAATTCAAAACTCAGTTTGGCTGTAATGCGGTACTCTGTTATTTTGTTGTTTGCATTCACAGTGGCGCTGTGTTCTTTGACATAAATGGACTTGATGTGCTTGAGTGTTTTTGATGCTTCCAGTACTGCTTGTTGTGCAGCATCCTCCCAACTTTTGGAAGAATTGCACATTACTTCAATTACTTTTACGATGGCCATTTGCAAATGTTTTTAAATTGTTAGAATGCATGCAAGCTATGGTTCAGGAAATAGGCAAATGATGATTCCCGTGATCATGCAGACCCATTTCAATCATGTTTTAAGATGATGACAAGCATGGTATTCACCTATGTGTTTGTATTAGTTTTACTTCAGTCGGTTGACGGAGTGATGCTCCGATGCCGTCGAGAGTTAAGCAGAACATAAGATCTGTAAAAGGATTGAAAAACTGCTGAATCGCGGAACTGGGATCCACCAGTTCCGTTTTTTTTGATATCCCATAGATCCAAGTAATAAAAAAACCCGACATGAAATGTCGAGTTTGTGCCCAGAACAGGAATCGAACCTGCACTACCTTGCGATAACCAGATTTTGAGTCTAGCGCGTCTACCAGTTCCGCCATCTGGGCTCGGGAGTGCAAATGTAGCCCATTCTTTGCTTTTAACAAATGCTTTCCCACAATTTTGTAACTTTGCACCATCAAAATGGGGCTGACCGGTTTTGACAGCGTAGATCTTTGAAAGTAAGCATGCAGTGCGTTGCGTATGTTGCACTTTAATCTGAATACGAAAACCATAAATGGCGAGAATACTTACGCCATGGCTGCCTAATCAGTGATTAGCGCATCCATTATAGCCGGCTGACGGGCTTTCCTTTGCCAAGTCACCCCGCTGAATCAAAAAAAACAAGGATGCTTCAACCGAAGGCTGTGACGGTTGATCAAGACTATTCAGCTACGGACAAGGTTGGTTTGCTCAGCTCCTGCCAGGTCTCGACAAACAATGCTGAAATAAGCATGTAGAAAGCTTTCCGGGAATATGTTTGGACGTGGGTTCGAATCCCACCAGCTCCACATTGTTTTTTTCCTTTACTTGCTGTTTCCAAAAAAAGGCTATTTCCGCTTTTAGGAAATGAGTTTCTCTATATTTGTCATGAAAACAAACATTTAATTATGAAAATGATTGCTCATCAAATTCAAACATTTTACACGAGCAGCATCCGCTTGTTCACACTCGCTTTCATTGCCCTTATTGCATTTTCTTTCATTCCTACTTTAAAATCAATGGAGGACAATCCGGACGCAATTGTTGGGGTTTGGAAAACAGGTGAAGGGAATGCAATGGTGCGTATTTATAAGAATGGCGACAAGTACCAGGGGAAAGTAGTATGGCTGAAAGAGCCCATAGATCCGGAGACCGGAAAGCCAAAAGTGGACAAAAATCACCCTGATGAAGCAGTAAGATCCAGGGCAGTACTTGGACTCATCAATGTATGGGGATTTGTTTTCAAAGGAAACAATGTTTGGGATGAAGGCAATATTTATGATCCTAAAAATGGAAATACCTACTCATGCACCATGAAAATGAACAATGCAAATTCCCTGGAAGTAAGGGGCTTTATCGGTGTATCATTGATTGGAAGGACGGATACCTGGACAAGGCAGGTTTCAAAATAAAGGAAAGCTATTCAATAAAAAAGCCCGGCATTGCTGGGCTTTTTTTATTAATAAGATCAAGGCGAAACCAGATTCAAACTGATATTGAAATAAAATGGATTACCAAGATTGCTGGTAAAATACCGCAGGGATTCTTTTCGGGCATCATACTCATTCATTACATCAAACCTGTAATTGTATCGGAGTCCCGCTTGTGCATTCAGCCATATGAATCCACTGATTTTTTTGTCCCACATGATCCTTGGCTTCATTTCACCACGTTGTATAAAGACAGATCCATTCATGCTATTGGGAAGATTCATCCAAAATTGATTTCCTTCCAATTCAAATCCAACCTGAAACATATTGGTGGTAGATACATTGTACCGCAAAAATCCCTTTGCAGGCAATAGCAATTCCATGCCCCATTTATCGTTGAACGTTTTATTCCAAAAAAGGACCGGAAGGTGGATAATCTGGCCTGCACGATAGGTCCTGGCTAAACCGGCACCAATCATATTTTTCTCTGAGGTCTTCCAGCCATATATGGCAGTGGCACTGTATGTGATTGACTTTCCATTGACCTCGCTCAAGTTGTTGAATATTCCATTGGCGTCTACACTTCCTTGAAGAATGAGGAAATTCTTTTCATTCAACGGCTTAAAAATGGTTGAGTTGATACCTGCGCTCGTCATCGTACCCTCATGAAGCGCCTTTGCAAAAAGATTGGTTCCAGGATTTTCAATAGTGTATCTGCTTCCCCAGTAATTGGCACCCAGTTGCCAAATGAATTTATTGGTGGATATAACCGGGATGTTTACCTGTGCACGAATGGCTGCAACCTTGTTGACCGTAAAATTTTGAGAAGCAGGCAACATATAGGCAAGTCTCACGTCGGGCATGCTGAATCCGCCATGGTGCTCATATCCGAAGCTTACAATGCGTTGAGCTGACTGATTCAATACCTTTTGTGTACAGTATCGTTTAACGCCTTCTGCATCACCAAACTTACTGTAATCAAAAACCTCTGTAGTGTCTTCTTGAGCAATAAGACTGCTGGAAATCAACAGCAAAAAAAACATGAGTATATTTCTCATAAGCAAGATTTAAACGTAAATAGGAATGCAGGGAACTATTTGTAGCCTACCAGGTTTCTGGTGATTTGGCAACCTCCTTTGGCATTGCCCTTTGCGCTCATGCAGGATACGGCAGACAATGTGATAATACCCAAAACAAAAAGGAAAAAAACACGTTTCATGTGTAAAAGGTTGTCTACAAATATACTCGATTGAAATAAATTCATTCAATAATACAGCTGTTAAATTTTCTTTCGCTATTTTTAAAAATTCACTGATCATATCATACTATAATGCAGATTATTCTACAAAAGCCCCTGGTTTTTATTGATTTAGAGACAACCGGACTTAGTTTTACCCAAGACAGAATTGTGGAGATTGCCATGCTGAAAATCTCAATTGATGGCAATCGGCTTATGAAGCGAAAGTTGATCAATCCGGAACGTCCCATTCCAAAAGAGGTAACTGAAATCCATGGAATTACAGATGAGATGGTCAAGGATGCCCCAACTTTTAAACAAGTGGCCAATGAAATCCGCCAGTTCATGGAAGGTGCTGATCTGGGAGGGTATAATTCCAATAAGTTTGATTGGCCCTTGCTGGTGGAAGAATTTTTAAGGGCGGGATTGGAATTTGAAACGAACGACAAGAGATTCCTCGATGTTCAAAAAATATACCACCTCATGGAACCAAGAAATCTTTCAGCGGCAGTAAAATTTTACTGCAACAAGGATTTGGACAATGCCCACAGCGCAGAGGCGGATGTAACAGCAACCTGGGAGGTTTTTCTTGCACAACTTGGTAAATATGAGAGTCTCGGTAATTCGGTTGACTCTGTACTAAAGGTCATTGGTGAGGAGGTGATCATTGATTTTCCCAGAAGAATGGTCATGGAAAACGGAAGAGAAATCTTTAACTTCGGCAAGCACAAGGGAAGGTCTGTAGAAGAAGTATTGAAAAATGAACCATCCTATTATGATTGGATGATGAAAAATGACTTTGCCTTGCACACCAAACAAAAGCTAACCGAGATCTTCAACCGAACCATGTTAAAATCCAAACATTCCTAGATCCGTTGGCATTGAAAAAACTCGTCATTATACCCACCTACAAGGAAAAAGAAAATATTCAACTCATTGTTGATGCTGTTTCCAATCTTCAAAATAACTTTCATATCCTGGTAATTGATGATGCTTCACCAGATGGAACAGCAGCGATTGTCAAAGATCTTCAGCAAAGCAGGGGAGACTTTCTTCATCTGATTGAGCGTTCGGGGAAACTCGGACTGGGTACTGCCTACATTACAGGATTCAAATGGGGATTGGAACGTGGCTATGATTACATGTTTGAAATGGATGCCGATTTCTCACATGATCCTCGAGATCTGAATCGTTTGTTGGATGCTTGCATCAATGGTGCCGATGTAGCCATCGGTTCCCGGTATGTCAAAGGAGGTGCATTCAAGAACTGGCCATTTAAACGTAAAATCATTTCACTGACCGGTTCTCTTTACAGCCGCTTGCTTACATTCATGCCCGTCAAAGATCCTACTGCAGGATTTGTTTGTTATTCCTCCAAAGTGCTTCGTGAAATGAATTTAGATGCGATCAAATTTGTTGGATATGCATTTCAAATAGAAATGAAATTTGCAGCATGGCACCTTGGATTTCGGTTGAAAGAGGTACCCATTGTTTTTCAGGACCGTGAATTGGGCGCTTCAAAAATGTCCAAGGGAATCATCAAAGAAGCAGCATTGGGCGTATTGAGTCTGCAGCTGCAATTCCTCTCAGGCAGATTCATGAGACATATTCGAAAATCTGCCTAACTTTCACCAAGATGAAAAAGGCGTTTCTTCAATTGCATGCTGCCATTTTTCTCGCAGGATTCACCGGTGTATTGGGCAGATTGATTGAACTCAATGAAGCATTATTGGTATGGTACAGAATGATGTTTGCATCCATCGCTTTGCTCATTCTTTATTTCTCAACCAAAAAGATCTCAAAAGCCAATTTGCATGATACATCTGTTCTAATGGGCATTGGAGGAATCATTGCGCTTCATTGGGTTAGTTTTTATGGGAGCATCAAATATGCCAATGTTTCCGTCTCCCTGGTTTGCTTTTCAGCAATTGGATTTTTTTCAGCCATATTGGACCCCCTGATATCCAAAAGAAAATTTGAATGGATAGAATTGTTCCTTGGCGGTGTGGTGATTATTGGTATCTATTTGATGTTTCATTTCGATCCTCGTTTTAGGATAGGTATTTTGTTTGGTATTGTTTCATCCTTGTTGGCCGCTGTTTTTCCCATTCTGAATAAGCAAATGATGCAAAAACATCAGCCGGAAACCATCACGCTCTACGAGATGACAGGTGGATTTTTCATCCTTACGGTTTTATTGCCATTTTACCTGGCGTATTTTCCAACCCAACAGTTGTTGCCAACAATACCAGATTTTCTTTGGTTACTGGTGTTAAGTCTTTTTTGCACAGTGCTGGCCTTCAATCTTTCTGTCAGATCCCTTTCAAAAATTTCACCTTTTACGGTAAATCTCAGTTTCAATTTAGAGCCTGTATATGGAATCGCGCTTGCATTTATATTTTTCAAAGAATACAAAGAAGTCGGACTTTCTTTTTACATAGGGATTGCCATCATTTTTCTCACAGTTGTGATCCAAACTTTAAGGGTATATAAACAAACCGGAAGAAAATAGAATCCCGGTATCAATCATAAAATCACTAATTTCATGACAAAGATTTTCTATGAAATTTCATGCATTTTTTATTGCAGGTATTTTTTCATTGTCCCTGTATCCGCTGACATCAGAAGCTCAAAAAAAGCCCCTGGATCACGCTGTCTATGATACCTGGGAAACACTGGGGGAGAGGAAAATATCTGACAATGGTGATTGGGTATGCTATACAATAGATCTTCAGGAAGGAGATGGCAGATTGGTAATTAAAAACCCATCCAAATCAGTCGAAATGATCATTGATCGTGGATACAATGCTACTTTTTCAAATGACAATCAATTTTTAATTTTCAAAATCAAGCCATTGTACAAGGATGTGCGTGATGCCAAAATAAAAAAGAAAAAGGCAGATGAGATGCCGAAGGATTCTCTGGCGATTCTTTCTCTTTCAAACATGTCTATCGATAAAATTCCTTTGGTCATCTCTTACAAACTGAATGAAAAGAATCAATACCTGGCCTACTTATCTGCCTTGAACGCAGCAGATTCAATCAAACCTATCGTAAAAAAAGACACAACAGTTGCCAAGTCGGCCGATACAAGTAAAAAGAAAATCCCCATCATCATTGAACAAACGCCCGATAAAAAACAAAAGAGAAAATTAACCGCAAAAGAAGGTGGTGATGATTGGATGGAGGATGCTGAAAACGGTTCTGACGAGGTCAGCTTGATAAAAGAGGGAACGGACCTTGTTGTTCTTCATTTGGGAGGCAGCTACAAACAATACATAAAACTCGTTTCTGAATATGCTTGGAGTAAAAATGGCAAGTTGCTTGTTGCAGCTTCTACCCATCACAAAAAAGATAAATCGATTCGTCCACAGGTCATCATATTCAGGTCAGCAGAAAAAAGACTGGACACCATTTTCAGCAAAGCAAATCAAATCAAAAACCTGGCTGTTGATGAGAATGGATACCAGGTTGCTTTTCATGCAGAAGTTGATACAGCTATAAAATCAGCACAAAAATTTTTCAAATTGTATTTTTGGCAGAATGGTGACAAGCAAGCTGCTGTCATTGCAGATAAGTACACCGTCGGCATGAAAGCCAACTGGACCATCAGCGAATTTTCTTCTCCATATTTCAGCAAATCCGGCAAAAGATTATTTCTGGGAACAATGCCCATCCCACCCGTGAAAGACACTTCATTGGTTGAGATGGATTTGGTAAAACTTGATGTCTGGCATTACAACGATGATTATTTGCAGCCCTATCAGTTGAAGAATTTGGATCAGGAAAAAAAGCGGTCTTATCTCTCTATGGTTGATATAGAAAAGAAACAATTCGTGCAACTTGCTGACAAGGATGTTCCGGTTGTGATGGTTTCCAAAGAAGGTGATGGATCTTTTTTTCTGGGCATGACTGACAAGGGCAAAAGGATTCCCATGCAATGGGAAGGTGCAACCAAAAAAGACTTTTACAGTGTTGATCCTGCTACTGGTCAGCGAAAGAAGTTTGCTGCTGACATCTTGGGACAAGCACAGCTTTCCCCCAATGGCAAGTATGCATATTGGTATGATATGATGCAAAAAGCTTATTTCACATACGACAATCAAAAGGTTGTATGTATAAGTAAGAAAGTCCCTGTCAAACTGTACGATGAAGAATATGATATGCCATCTGCACCAACCCCGTATGGCATTGTAAGATGGATGGAAAATGATGATGCCTTGCTGGTCTATGACAGATTCGATATCTGGAAATTGCATCCAGCGGCAAAGCAAGATCCTGTTTCCATTACCAAAGGTGCCGGCAGAAGATCAAATATCCGCTACCGTTATCTGGAAACAGATCCGGAGCATAACTTTCTTTCCAATGGCCAGGTTGTTTATTTGAGTCTTTTCAATGAAAAGAACAAACAATCCGGTTTTGGAAAATATATCCTGGGGACCAATGATTCTGTTCAACCATTGCATATGGGTGCTTATGCCTCTGGGTCATTGTTGAAAGCAAAGCATGCAGAAGAATTCATCTTCACAAAAGAGAATGTTTCGCAATCTCCTGCTTTGTTTTATACATCTGATTTTAAATCCAACCAACAGTTGAGCAATATCAATGTACAACAGTCACAATACAATTGGATGACTGCTGAATTGTTCAAATGGAAGGCATACAACGGGAAAGAGGCAACAGGCATTGTGTACAAGCCTGAAAATTTTGAATCAGGGAAAAAATACCCACTCATCGTTTATTTCTATGAAACACTCTCAGATGGTTTGCACAATTACCTTGCTCCCGCGCCTACACCCAGCCGTTTGAATATTCCATTTTTTGTGAGCAGAGGGTATATCGTGTTGGCACCGGACATCTATTATGCGAATGCATTGCCCGGTAAATCGGCTTTTGACTATATTGTAAGCGGTGCGAGGGCCTTGGTGAAGAAAGGTTGGGTTGACAGTACCAAAATGGGACTTCAAGGCCAGAGTTGGGGTGGATACCAGGCGGCTTATATTATTACCAAGACCAACCTTTTCGCAGCTGCATGGGCTGGTGCACCGGTTGCAAACATGACAAGTGCTTACGGCGGTATCAGGTGGGAGAGTGGAATGAACCGTCAATTTCAATACGAAAGAAGTCAGAGCAGGATTGGAGCGACCCTTTGGCAGAATACCAAATCATATCTGGACAACTCTCCTCTGTTCTCATTGCCCAAGGTTAGTACGCCTTTGGTAATCATGGCAAACGATGCAGATGGTGCTGTTCCCTGGTATCAGGGCATTGAAATGTTTACTGCCATGAGAAGATTGGGTAAACAAGTCTGGATGTTGAACTACAATGGAGAAGCACATAACCTGGTTGAGAGAAAAAACAGGAAAGATATCCAAATAAGGGAACAACAGTTTTTTGACTGGAAATTGAAAGGTGAAAAGCCTGCTGTCTGGTTAACGAAGGGTGTACCTGCAGTGGAAAAAGGAATCAATTGGGGACTCGAAACAGACCTCGATCAATAGAAAAGATCATATGTCTCTGGAGGGGTCAAACTCCTCCAGACATTTTACAAATTCATTCAAAAAGATAGATCCGAGAGAACCGTCGATGATCCTGTGATCATAGGACATGGATACAAACATCATATGTCGGATTCCCACACTGTCACCTTGATCGGTTTCGATAACAACCGGTTTCTTTTTGATGGCGCCAATGGCCAAAATGGCAACCTGAGGTTGATTGATGATGGGAGTGCCCATCAAGCTACCGAATGTGCCAATATTGGTGAAAGTGAATGTGCCATTTTGTGTATCGGCGGGCTGAAGTTTTCCTGCTCTTGCGTTGTTGGCAAGTCTGTTTACTTGCTTGGTCAATCCAATGATATTGAACTGATCAGCATGATGGAGAACAGGGACGATCAAGTTTCCATTGGGGAGTGCAGTGGCCATTCCAATGTTGATGTCTTTTTTAATGTGAATCTCATTTCCAATCACACTTGAGTTCAACATAGGATATTTCTTGAGACATTTTACCAATGCTTCAATAAAGAGGGGAGTAAAGGTGATTTTTTCGCCCTCTCTTTTCTCAAATATCTGCTTGTTTGCTTCTCTCCATTGAACCATATTGGTTACATCTGCCTCGGCAAAGCTTGTTACATGCGCACTGGTTGATTTGCTTTTCGTCATGTGATCAGCAATCAATCGCCTCATGCGATCCATTTCAATGATTTCAACATTTCCAGATGCTTTTCCTACTGGAGCAATGTTTGCATAAGATTCAATGTGTGATTGGTTGTCATTTGATGATCCAAACTGTTCTTTTCCACTTTTCTTTTTCGCCAAATAACCAAGGATATCATTTTTGGTAATCCTGCCATCAGCACCTGTACCGTTGATGCTCTCCAGCTCACTGAGTGCTATTCCTTCACTTGTAGCAATGTTCATGACAAGTGGAGAATAAAACTTTGCACTTTCCGTTCTCTTGACACCAGGAGTAGGTAAATAAGGTACAGCTGTGTCAGCATCCGTTGGTTGTTGCTTGCCGTTTACTTGGATGGGTGAGGGGTTGAGCGGGACCGTCTTTTCGGGGGCAATTGATTCTTTTGTTGATCTTATTTTGGCAATGACAGATCCAATTTTTACAATGTCGCCTTCGTTGCAAAGAATTTCTTCGATGATCCCTTCTGCTGTGGAGGGAACTTCACTGTCCACTTTGTCAGTCGCGATGTCCATCAATGTTTCGTCCAGACTAACTGCTTCTCCAACTTTTTTGTGGATTTTCAGTATGGTGGCTTCCACGATGCTCTCACCGAGCTTGGGCATTATGACATTCGCTGTTGCCAATTGAAGGAAATTTCAATGCAAAGTTACTCTTTAATTGGATGTGTAAAACTATCTTTCTGAAGTACTTATCCCATATTTTTCCTCAGAAAGTCGAGTGCGCTGATTGCAGTCAATTCTATGTTTCTTCTTCTGTCAAAGCGGAATTGAAAACTTGTGCTCAATGTTTTTTCTTTGGAGCTGAAACCGACCCATACGAATCCCACTGGTTTTGTATCTGTGCCTCCGCCTGGACCCATGATGCCTGAAGTGGCCAATCCAACATCTGCATTGGACAATTTTCTGATGCCTTCCGCCATGGCTTCAACAGTTTGGGAGCTTACTGCACCATATTCCTGGATGATCTGTTCAGGTACATGCAATGCGTCTTGTTTCATTTCGTTGGAGTAGCTGACCACACTGCCTAAAAAATACTGACTGCTGCCGGCCATTTGGGTAAAGAGATGTGAAATGTACCCTCCTGTGCAGCTCTCTGCCACTGCAATGCTTCTTCCAGTATCCATTAATTTTCTGGCAATGACCTCCTGCATACTGACATCATCGTCAATGACCATGAAGTCCTGTACTTGGATTTTAAGCATTTGAAAATATTCATCTATGCTTGATTGGTCTGCGGCTGACTGCAAATCTGTAAGGCGTAATCTAACCATGCCATAATTTGGCAAATAGGCCAATTTGATGTTCTCCGGAAGGCTCGATTCAAAATCTGTGAGTTTTTCAGCGAGGAAGGACTCACCGATTCCTGCTGTCAGCAGGGTGCGGTGCTGCACCGGATGAACATTGAATTTTTTAAGCAGTTCTGGAATTACAAAATCCTCCATCATGCCTTTCATCTCATGTGGTACACCAGGCATGCTAACAAAGATTACGTTGTTTTTTTCAAACCACATGCCAGGGGCAGTTCCTCTCTTGTTTTGTATGACGGTACAGTTATCAGGGACTTCAGCCTGCTTTAAATTCCTTTCCAGCAGTGGTCTGTTTAGTTTTTTTGTAAAAATATCTACCACATTGTCCAGCGCTTCTTGGTTGGTGACCAGTTTCCCGCCAAAGAACTTACAGAGCAGTGGTTTGGTGATATCATCCGATGTTGGGCCCAAACCTCCTGTAATCAAAATGATTTGTGCCAGCCTTCCTTCATCCTCCAGTGATTGCCATATGGCTTCCCATTCATCTCCCACTGCAACCCTTCTTTTGATGGTGATGCCTATTTTGTTGAGGGATGATGCAATCCAGGCACTGTTGGTATCTATGGTCTGTCCAATCAGCAGTTCATCTCCAATTGTAATGATGGTTGCGGCTATGTGCTTGTTCAGATCCATTGTAAATGTGTATAACTCAATGTTAATATCCGTATTGCAAAGTTACAATAATGATTGTTCTCATCATTTAAGGTTTATTTTTGGGTACATATTCAAGATGTACTGTAAGTTGCCCATTACACGTTTATTTTTTTACCGGTTGGCTTTGCTGGGATGTATTTTTTTCAGCTATCCTGCTATTGCTCAGGAAAATGTTGGCCATTTCTTACAGAACAGGTGGTTGAAACAAATTGATGAATTGATTGCTTTGGAACAATATCCCTCAGCAATAGACTATATCGAAAATGTTATTTCCAAAAGCAATGTGTCAACACCCGATGCGTTGAAAGAAAAACTGATATTCAAACGCATTCAAATAGGGGTCATTCAACGGGAGTCTTTTTTTATCAACAGTGCTATTGAATACATCCGTACTTCCGCTGATCAATCAAATAAATCGTTGCTGTCATTTCTTCTGGCTGATTTTTATTTTGAACTTTCCATGTTTTCCGAAGCGTTGACCTATCTGGAATCCATAGAGCTGGTTTATTTAAGCTATAGACAAAACGAGCAGGTTCAATTTCAAAAAGCTGTTTCTTATTTCTCTGAGAAAAAATTTGACAATGCCAAGCCTTATCTCAAAAGCCTGATGCAGCTTAAGCAGTCAATCTATAAAAATGACGTTCAGTATTACATGGGATTCATTTCATTTTCAGAGAATAATTACGATGATGCGCTGAACCAATTTTCAGCTATTGAAAAGGATCCTCAATATGCCAAGGCAATTCCTTTTTACCTGGCATATATATACCATGATAAAGGAATGGAGAGCAAGGCGCTTGAATATGGTGAAGCATATTTGAAGAATTCAGATGGGTTGCACTTGGTGGAGACAATGCAATTGCTTTCTTCCATTTATTTTAATCAGGATGAATATGCTAAAACTGCTTCTTTGTATGAAAAAATAATTGCTCAAGGAGTTTCGCTCAATCCTGTTCAACGATTTGAATGGGGCACCAGTTATTATCACTTGGAAAAACATACCAAAGCCATCGAACAACTCAAACCTTTGTCGGTAGGTAAAGATGATATTGCAATTGAGGCCATGTTTGTACTGGGACTCTCATATCTTGATTTGGGTGACAAATCCAATGCCAGGACTTCCTTCCAGTATTGCACCACATCCAATTTAGATCCTGGTAAAAAGGAAATTGCTACTTTTTTGGATGGGAAACTTTCCTTTGAATTGGGATTTGAAGATCAGGGGTTCAAAACCATCGCTTCTTTTTTAGATGAATACCCCAACTCAAAATTCAATCAGGAAATAAAAGAAATATTGCTCCAGTACTACACCAAAACAAACAATTTCAAGGCTGCAATAGAACTGTTGGATAAATTGGATTTGTCGAATCCTCTCGTAAAAAATATGATTCCTCGAATTTTCTATGGTCGCGGTTTGGAATTGATCTATGATGTACAGTATGAAAATGCAGAACAAGTGCTCAAATTGTTGACTGCGTATCCTCATTCAAGTTATTACCAACTTTCTATTTTTTGGCTTGGCGAAATATCATTCAGAAAAAATAATTATGGCAATGCTGCAAAACTTTTCCAACAATACCTGTTGAATCCTGCATATGCCAGTGGAGAGGCCAATGAAATCAATGCAAATTATAATTTGGGCTATTGCTATTATGAACTAGAGGAGTATAAAAGAGCATATGGGTATTTTGAGAAAGTTTTTTTGATTGACAATGATGTAAATGATCAAAAAGTTCGCGAGTCCATTCTTCGCGCTGCCGACTGCAGCTACATGGATAAAAACTTTCCCAAAGCCAAGTCGCTGTATACTCGAATAACTGCCTCGGAGGGCTATGGAACAGATTATGCCCAGCTCCAGCTTGCCATGTTGGAGGGAATGAAATCGCCTGAATCAAAAATTTCCATGTTGAAAAATGCAATGCTCCGGTATCCTCAATCTTCATTTTTCTCACTCATGAACATGGAGCTGGCAGATACTTATATGTCTGAGGAGTTGTTTGAAAATGCCATTCCTCTGTTGAAAAAAATGCTTGAATTGGTAGATGAAAATGACGCATTGCGTCCCATGATCCATTTAAAATTGGGCATCGCATATTTCAATCTCGACCAGGCGGACGATGCCATCAAGCAATACAATGTTTTGATCAAGCAATATCCCAGCTCAGCGCAAACAGCTGAGGCGATGGAAAATGCCAAGCTGATGTACTTGGAGAATGGCAGGATCAATGACTACCAGAGATTCCTGGAGTCTGCCGGAAAATCAATCACCCAGGTTGAGAAAGATTCACTGATGTACAGGTTTATTCAAAATGCCTATGCGATAGACCCTTCACCAGCTGTTCTCAATACATTGGATGGGTACATTACACAATTTCCTGATGGATTGTACATTGCCAATGTGCTTGCATTGAAGGGGGAAGTACTGCTTAAATCGAAACAATACAAAGAAGCAGCACAAGTGCTTGAATCCATTGCAACCAAAGGAGTCACTGCCTTTCAAGAGAAATCGCTCCACAATGCAGCCAAGCTTTATTTCAATGAGCTAAAAGACTATGCCTCATCACTTCGATGTTATCTTCGGTTAAATGAAATTGCTGCATCAGCCAATATCCAAACAGATGCACTGAGAGGCATCATGAAATCTCAATTCCAACTTGCCAATTATGCAGATGCTATTCCCTGGGCACAAAAAATGATCCAGTCACCAGTTGCAACAACAGAGGATTCTGTTTTGTCAAATGCAATCATGGGGTACGATGCACAAATCAAAAAGGATTATGTGAAATCCACAGCGTTTTTCAGAAATACAACATCGCATTCAAGTGCTGTTGCTGCTGAATCGAGGTATCAAATAGCCCGCAACTTTTTTTTGATGAGTGATTATCAAAATGCTGAAAAAGAGGCAATTCATACCATTGAACAATCTGGATCCTATGAAAAATGGATCACAAAAGCATATTTATTGTTGGCAGAAATATTCTTTGTTCAAGAAGATTATTTCAATGCCAAAGCAACCCTGAAAAGTGTGATTGAGCATTGTACAATAGCTGATTTGAAGACAGAGGCAACCGATCTGTTGAAAACAGTCGAAAACAAAGAAAAATCCATCGGCAAGAAAAAATGAAAATATTTTCATACACATCGTTTGTTCTTTTATTGTTTCAACTGACACCCACAAGTGTTCTGGCGCAAGGTGATAAATCGTCAAAAGAGGAGATCAATATTACCTCCTCATTCAAGCCCAGCATCATCAAATCATCCAAAATTGAATTTCGTCCGGATGCCATCGCAAGGGATACTACCCGGTATGCCTTTTCTTATGAACCTGTAAAGCTATCTTTCAATACACCCATGAGTGGATTTACCATCAAGCCTCTTGCATACAATGCACCTGTGAAAGAGGTGGAGGGTGATCAATTGATTGCACATCTTGGTTACGGCAACTTAAAATCTCCTTTTGGTTCTATCTCATATGCATCAGGTAAAGCGGATCAATTTTTGCATGTAAATGCCGATTACCTATCTATGAAGGGTAAATTACCCGGACAACAACATGCCATTGGGACTTTGGGTGCTTCTTTTAAAAAAAGAATTTCTGAAAATTATCAATTTAAAATTGGCTCCAGCATAGAGGATTTCAATTACAGGACATTCGGCTTTGATAAACAATTTGTAAACATCAGGGATGAAGACCTGAAGCAAAGATTTACCAACTTTAACTTGAATGCTTCTCTCCATAACATAGCTGGTGAGGAGGGAAAAATGAAAGTGAATCCTTTTGCGTCGTTTGATTATTTGACAACCAACCAGAACTACTATACTGTAAGTGCTTCTATTGGAATGCATGCTGATTTCAAATGGAAAAAGGATTTTCTTTTCAAATCATCACCCATGTTTTCTTGGATGCATGTAAATGCAGTTCAACGTTCTTTTGTGGAAAATGTTTTCTTACTCCAATGGCCTGTTGGAGCAACAATTATTTTTCAAAAATGGAATCTTGATGTCAAGGCCCTTCCTGTTTATTTCAATCGCAATGCAAAGGTCGTGCCCAATATATTTGTCAAATACAACTTGGACGAGGGAAAGTGGACCCCTAAAGGAGGATTTCTATCAACCTATGAAATCAATTCACCTTTCAAAATGTTGATGTTCAATCCGTTTATCAATCCACAGCTTAATTTAATAAGCCCTGTTTATGAACAACATTATTTATTTGCTGGATTCGATTTCCAAAGTAAAAATGGATTGTCCATTGATTTTCAGGCAGGATTGACACAGCACAAAAATCTCCCGCTTTTCATCAACAGCCCACCCATTGGAAAAGATTTTATGACCATTTTTGAGTCTTCTCTGAGAACAGTTGATCTAAAAACAAATCTTACATATACCGTAAATTCGAATGTTTCTTTTTCATCCAATTTGAAGTGGACCTACTTCCAGCGTCAAACAATGTATGAAAAGCCTTTTGGAATGATTCCATTTCAGTGGGAATTGAAAACCGAATGGAAGCCAATCGAAAAACTTCATTTTTCTTTTGGCAGTAGCTTTTGGACGGGCTCCTATGCGAACAATTCCATTTCAACTGTCAAATTGAAAAGTGCTGCGGATCTGCGAATCAATGTGAAATATAATTTGAATGAAAAATGGGGATTTTGGATTGATTTGAATAATATTGCCAATATCCAATATCAACGTTGGAATCAGTACACTGCATATGGGTTCAATGTATTGGGAGGCGTAAGATATGCATTGGGTAAAACAGCAAAGAGATAACAATGAACAGCGAGTTCTCACAGAGTTTGTACAAATATTTTTCACTGAAAGGTGAAATCGGTTTACCAGGACTCGGGGTGTTGTCCTTGATCAGGGTGCCATCAACCAATGATTTTGCCAATAAATTATTCTACTCCCCGGTATTTCGCTTTCATTTTGAGCAAACATCCGAATTTGCAGATGAATCCAGGAATGCTTATTTACAATCACAGCTGAATATTGGAGAAGGGGAAGTTGTCCAGTTGTGCAACAGTTTCTCTCATCACGTGGCTGAACAGCTTGAATTGAATGGACGTGTGGAGTGGGAGGGTATAGGTTTTTTTGTGTTGAATGATGCCAGGAGAATTGATTTTGTTCCCCAGAAGGAATTGGAATCGTTTTCTGGTAAGATCCCCTACGAACATGTTGTCCGAGAGTCATATTCGCATGATGTATTGACAGGTGACCGAATGCAGACTTCTGATGACCTGCATCAATATTTTGAGGATCAACGCAGGGGCATGGCTTGGCAGGAATGGCAAATTGCATCACTTGTTTTGATTTCAATTGCGGCAGTTGCCATCATAACAAGATTTTTTCTGGGTAGTTTTTCAGTTTTGGATGGCAGATACGATAGGGTAAATGCAAATGAAACATCCATAACTTATACTTTGAACAAATAATATTTTATACGTTGAGTTGTCCGATTTGTTCTCATGCCGAGTCAAGCTCTTTTCTTGAAGTAAAGGATTATACAGTTTCCAATCAATTGTTCCATCTGGTGCAGTGCTCACAATGCAAGTTTGTTTATACAAATCATCCTCCTGCGCAGCAAGAAATCGGTAAATATTACCAATCATCAGACTACATATCACATACAGACAGCAACAAGGGATTGTTCAATCAGGTTTATCAATTGGTAAGAAACATCTCATTGAAGCGTAAATTCAACCTTCTGCAGTCGAGTGCTCAACGTAAACAAGGCAATTTGCTCGATTACGGATGCGGCACGGGTGCATTTCTTAAATATGCAAAAAAGAAAGGATGGAATGTGATGGGTATGGAGCCTGACGAGGGAGCAAGGGAAAAAGCATCTCTTTTGATTGGCTCACCAGTTTCATCTCCAAGTGATTTGAAAGATCTTCCCTCCAATTCTTTTGATGTCATCACACTGTGGCATGTTTTGGAACATGTACATGATTTGCATGATACACTTGATGCATTCAAACGTGTTTTAAAACAGGATGGTACATTGGTTGTGGCTGTACCGAACCTTTCATCTTGGGATGCAAGTTTTTATAAGGAATATTGGGCTGCATATGATGTGCCAAGGCATCTTTATCATTTTACACCCGATACAATGCATCATTTGTTGACGGATAAAGGATTTTCTAAAATCGCAATAAAACCCATGTGGTTTGATTCTTTTTACGTGAGCATGTTGAGTGAAAAATACAAAACAGGCCAGATCAGACCATTGCATGCATTGTTCAACGGTTTGAAATCGAATATTTTTTCATTGTTTTCACCAGGTACCTGCAGCTCACAAATTTACCTGTACCGCTCAAAGAGTTAACGAAGTGCCTCTACAGCTTTCAAAAATGTTTGATCCTTTGCATTGAGAATGTAGGTTGAAGCAGCTTGTCCCCATTCCAACCTTCCCAACATTGCTTTGAAACGCTGATGGATAAAATACTGTTGTTCTTGATTGAGTTTGACATTTGATTTGGTCTCTTTCAACAATGCATTGTATGTGGATGGATCCATCTCAAAAGTTGTATTGAATGATTCTCTGTTTCTGAATGCTTGGATCTTATTTTTATGCTGCATGTAATATTGATATGCAAAAAAGCTGAGCAGGTTGTTTCTGTAAAAAATATTCAGATTTGTGTCGAGCAGTATCTTATCGAGTGGAACATAAATATCGGGTGAGATGCCACCTCCGCCATATAACTTTTTACCTTTCGCAGTTGTGAATACAACGTTGCTCGTATACTTGTTGGTGTCTGCATTTTCATTGGAGTGAACCCTTTGCATGACTTCTGAAGCATAAGCAGCTATGCCTTTGTCGTATGGTTTTTGAATGCTTCTTCCCAATGGGGTGTAATACCTTGCCGTCGTCAAACGGAGTGCTGATCCATCAGAGAGTGAAAACTGCTCTTGAACCAGTCCTTTTCCAAAACTTCTTCTGCCAATGATGGTTGCCCTGTCAAGATCCTGCAGTGCCCCAGCGATGACTTCACTTGCGGATGCAGAATTTTCATTGAGCATGACTACAATTTTTCCATCTTCAAATATTCCTTTTCTCTTGGCTTTGTATTCTTTTTTTGGATTTTTTAATCCCTCGGTATATACAATCAATTGATCTCCGCCAACCAATTCATCAATGATATCAATGGCTTCCTCCAAAATACCACCTCCATTGTCCCTTAAATCCAATATGAGTTCTTTCATTCCTCTCTTTGTAAGGTTCTGCAATGCTTCGAGAAACTCTTTGTAGGTATTGTTGGAAAATCTATTCAATTTGATATAGCCTTTCGATGGATCAATCATATAATACGCGTCGAGCGATGGTACAGGAATGAAGTCACGGGTTATTTCTCTCTGGATCTTTTTTTCTCCTCGCATGACTTCTATGCGAACAGAGCTGCCTTTCGGACCCTTGACCCATTTTTTGAATTCCTCAGTATCTTTTATGCCAACAGCATTGTGGTCGTCCACTTTTATAATTTTATCACCTGTTTTCATGCCCGCTTTTTCAGAGGGACCGCCTTCAACAACATGCAAAACATGCACGGTATCTTTTAAAACATTGAACTCTATGCCAATGCCCTGAAAAGAACCATCAAGATCTTCATTGATGGCACCCAATTGCTTACCCGGGATAAAAACGCTGTGGGGATCAAGTTCATTCAAGATGGCATCTATTGCAGAGGCAGATAGTTTTTCATTGTCAACTGAATCTACGTATCGTTCTTGAATAATATGCAGGATTTCATTTTGAGGTTGTGTTGCAACTGTACCAAAAAAACTTTTCGCATTTGGCATATTGCTGTGTAATTTGTATCCAATAAACATGCCCAAGATGACGGCAATGGAGAAGAGGACTGGAATGAAAATCTGTATTTTTTGCTTGTTCATAATGGTGTGCAATGATTCATTTCAACAAAGTTCCTGAATTCAAGCGAGATATGGCAATTTCAATTTTAATAGCAGACAGTGGTGCAACCAAAACAGCATGGCGCTTGTTAGAGAACGGTAAAAAGTCAACTTTTTACACCAAAGGCATCAGTCCATATTACATGACCCAACATGAAATGATTCAATTGATGCGAAAGGAGTTTCCCAAAAAAATCCTTTCCAAATCCATCCATCAAGTTCATTATTATGGCACAGGTTGTAAAACAAAGAACAAGGCTAATATTGTAATGCGTGCTATCAAGGCATTGTATCCTGATGCCTCCATTCATGTTACACACGATCTCATGGGAGCTGCCATTGCAACCTGTGGCAATGAAAAAGGTATTGCTTGCATTTTGGGGACAGGATCTAATTCCTGTTATTTCAATGGAAGCAGACTGGTGGCCAATTCACCCGGACTCGGATATGTATTGGGGGATGAGGCCAGTGGTGCCTATTTCGGTAAAATTCTGCTGCAGCATTTTCTTTACAAGAAACTTGATGATGAACTTGAAAAATCCTTCATAAAAATTTTTAAAACCAACAAGGACGAAATCTTGCATCATGTATACAAGGAGCCATTTCCCAACAGGTATTTGGCTGGATTTGCAAAGTTTTTATCCATGCACAGAGGTCATTACATCATAGAGAATATTATAGAAGATGGTTTTCATGCATTCATGGGTACGCATCTGTTGAGCTATCCTCAATCGGCCCGTGTTCCTGTTCATTTTGTCGGCAGTATCGCATTTCATTTTAAGGACAAAATTGACGAACTTTGCAAGGTTTATGGGTTTCGTCTTGGGCAGGTGATTCAAAATCCCATCGATGGACTCACTCACTTTCATCTGAAGAAAATTGCAGGAAAAAACAAATAAGACAACCGAAGAGACATCGCTTTACCGCCATCTTGAAAAGATGCCAGTAAATGAGATCTTGTTTAACATCAACAAAGAGGATCAAAAAGTCCCTTTGGCTGTAGCCAAGGCCATCCCACAAATCACTTCACTGGTGGAGGCTGTTTCTGATAAAATGCTTGCCGGGGGAAGATTGTTTTACATCGGTGCCGGAACAAGTGGCAGATTGGGCGTCGTGGATGCTTCTGAATGTCCGCCTACCTATGGAGTGCCGCACGGCATGGTTATCGGTATCATTGCCGGAGGAAGGAATGCAATGTTCAACGCTGTTGAATTCGCAGAGGACGATCTGCACCAGGCATGGAAAGATTTAAGGGAGCATGACATCCATTCCAACGATGCTGTCATTGGCATCGCAGCAAGCGGATCAACACCCTATGTGATTGGAGGATTGAGGAAATGCAGGGAAGAGGGAATTCTTACCGGTTCCATATCCTGCAATTTCAATGCCGAGATATCCCAGGAAGCAGATTTTCCGGTCGAAGTTGAATTGGGACCTGAATTTGTAACAGGAAGTACAAGGATGAAGAGCGGAACAGCTCAAAAACTGATCCTCAACATGATCTCAACTGCTGTCATGATACAACTGGGCAGGGTGGAAGACAATAAAATGGTCAACATGCAATTGACAAATGAAAAGCTGATAGCCAGAGGAACAAAAATGTTAATGGAAAAGATTCAGTTGAATTCACCCGAAGAGGCAAAAACTTTGCTGTTAAAATACGGAAGTGTGAAAAAGGCCATGGACATGTGGATGGAGAGCAAGCATGCATGATATAGAACCATATTATAATTGGAGACATCTTTACACTGCTGAGGAAGATTCCAAATCTCCTTTTTTTGGCAGAACTTACTCTGAGTTCGAATTTACACAGACCGTATACAATTATTACATACACCCTCAATGGGATGATATTGGCTCTCAAACATTGTATTTGAAAGTATTGTATGCCGATTACGAAATCGGTTTCGCTGTCATTGAGTTGATAGGGGAATGGAACGATGCCATTGAAAATGATATCATGACCCTTAAAAGGGAGTTGATTGATAAAATGGTTTTTCAGGGCATCAGCAAATTCATCATGATCGGAGAGAATGTGTTGAATTTTCACAGCAGTGACGAATGTTATTACGAAGAATGGTACGAAGATGTACAGGAAAAAGGGGGGTGGATAGCCATGCTGGGACTACCTCAGCAATCAGCCTATGATTTCAAAAGAACAGGCATTGATAGGTTTGTTGAACTTTTAGACCTGAATGACTGGAGGCCTTTTACACCGATCAATTTGTTCAACAAGGTTGACAACCTGATGATCAAACGTTTGGGTGAATAAATAAAGTTTGTAACGTAACTTTGCACCTATAAATTTTGAAAACCCTTTTTATGAATTGGAGTCAAATTTTTACCTCTTCGATTGGAAAAAAATTGGTCATGGCATTGACTGGATTTTTTCTTGTGGTATTTCTCTTGGTGCATTGTTATATCAATGCGAATGTGCTCTTTTCAAATCCAGAAGAAAACTTTAATCGTGCTGCACATTTTATGGGAAGCAATATCCTGATCCGCATCATGGAGATTGGATTGTTTCTTGGTTTTATTTTGCACATCGTTCAAGGATATCAATTGGAAATCCAAAACCGTGCATCCCGCAAAAGCCGTTACGCAGTTACCGCAGGAAACAAAACTTCAAAGTGGTATTCAAGATCAATGGCACTGTTGGGGACCTTGATCCTCTTGTTCCTGGTATTGCATCTGGTTCATTTTTGGGTTCCTTCCAGATTCGGTGGACTCACTGAAGTACAGTATGATGGAAAAACGTATCACAATCTATATGCCCAGATGCAAGATATTTTTGCAGTTCCCTGGGTAGTAGTTGTTTATCTGCTTGGATGTTTTTCACTCTCATGGCACTTGCTGCATGGAGTGCAAAGCGCTGCCCAAACAATGGGAATTACATCCAAAAATTACTATGGTACCATCAAAACGATTGGAATTTTATTTTCGATTGCTGTACCGCTCATTTTCGCATTGATGCCTTTGTTTGTTCATTTCGGATGGCAAATCAACACAGGCGGAGTATCATTGTTATTCTAAACATTTTTAAATCAACATACCATGCTTGATGCAAAAATCCCGCAGGGCTCTCTATCAGAGAAGTGGACCAAATACAAAGGATCTGTAAAATTGGTGAACCCTGCCAATAAGCGAAAACTCGAAATCATCGTAGTCGGAACAGGCTTGGCCGGTTCTTCCGCTGCAGCCAGTCTGGGAGAAATGGGATACAAAGTGAAGGCATTTTGTTTTCAGGATTCTCCCCGTCGTGCCCACTCCATTGCAGCACAAGGTGGAATCAATGCTGCAAAAAACTATCAGAATGACGGAGACTCAACATACAGACTTTTCTATGATACCATCAAGGGTGGTGATTACAGGGCACGTGAAGCGAATGTGCATAGACTTGCAGAGGTGAGCACCAACATTATTGATCAATGTGTCGCTCAGGGTGTTCCGTTTGCACGTGAATATGGTGGTTTGCTCAGCAACCGCTCATTTGGAGGCACACAGGTACAAAGAACTTTTTATGCTGCAGGCCAGACCGGTCAGCAATTGTTGATAGGTGCATACCAAGCATTGGAACGTCAGGTTGCGTTGGGAACAGTACAAATGTTTGCCAGACATGAGATGGTTGAGTTGGTCATCATCGATGGAAAAGCAAGAGGAATCATCGCCAGAAATCTGGTGACAGGAGAATTGGAGAGACATTTTGGACACGCTGTGCTGCTCTGTACAGGAGGATATGGAAATGTATTCTATCTGTCAACCAATGCCATGGGTTCAAACGTTACGGCAGCATGGAAAGCACACAGAAAAGGTGCCTACTTTGCCAATCCATGTTTTACACAAATTCATCCGACCTGTATTCCGGTTTCAGGTGATCATCAATCCAAGCTGACCCTGATGTCAGAATCACTCAGGAACGATGGAAGGATCTGGGTGCCTGCCAAGCAAGGCGACAATCGTGCGCCCAACGACATTCCTGAAGAGGAAAGAGATTATTATCTCGAAAGAAGATATCCTGCTTTTGGCAATCTTGTGCCACGCGATGTTGCATCAAGAGCAGCAAAAGAAAGATGTGATGCAGGTTATGGAGTGGGTACCTCTAAGCAGGCCGTTTACCTTGATTACGCAGCTGCCATTCAACGGTACGGCAAAGCAGAGGCGAGCAAAAGAAATTTGGGCAATGTTTCATCCGAAACCATCACAGCATTGGGCAAGGAAGTTGTAAAAGAAAAATACGGCAACCTGTTCGACATGTACGAAAAGATCACAGGTGAGAATCCGTATGAAGTCCCGATGCGCATTTACCCTGCTGTTCACTATACCATGGGAGGATTGTGGGTGGATTATGAATTGAAAACAACCATCGATGGACTGTATGCCCTCGGTGAAGCCAATTTCAGTGACCATGGTGCCAACAGATTGGGTGCTTCTGCCTTGATGCAGGGATTGGCTGATGGATATTTTGTCATTCCTTATACGCTTGGTAATTATTTGGCAGAAGAAATCAGGACCAACAACATCCCAACAGATCATCCTGCTTTTGTCGAAGCTGAAAAAAATGCTAGTGAAAGGATCAATAAACTCATTTCCATCAAAGGAAAACAAACAGTCGAAAGCTTCCACAAACGTTTGGGCAAAATCATATGGGACAAGTGCGGTATGGCAAGAAGTGCAGAGGGATTGAAACAAGCCATTGAGGAGGTTCGTGCATTGAAAAAAGAATTCTGGTCTGATGTGCGTATTCCCGGTGGCATCCATGAAATGAACCCAGAGTTGGACAAAGCAGGAAGGGTAGCAGATTTCATTGAATTGGGTGAATTGATGTGCCTGGATGCTTTGGAAAGAAACGAAAGCTGTGGTGGACATTTCAGGGAAGAGTATCAAACCCCTGATGGAGAGGCATTGAGGGATGACGAAAATTACATGTATGTGGCTGCTTGGGAAATGAAAGAGGACAATTGGCAGTTACACAAAGAGTCACTCAATTATGAAATCGTTAAACCAAGTCAGAGAAGTTATAAATAATCACTGTTAACAAGTTGACATATGCAACACTACTCAATGAATTTGAAGTTAAAAGTTTGGCGTCAGCGCAATGCTAACGAGCAGGGTCATTTTGAAACCTACGATGTTGAAAACGTCTCATCCGAAATGTCATTTCTTGAAATGATTGATGTGTTGAACGAACAACTGATCGCAAAAGGCGGAGAGCCTATTGCATTCGATCACGATTGTCGCGAAGGCATTTGCGGAATGTGTTCGATGGTGATTGACGGCAGACCACACGGACCATGGAAGGGAACAACCACCTGCCAATTGCACATGCGTGCCTTCAAGGATGGCGACATGATCACTGTCGAGCCATTCAGAGCGAATGCGTTTCCGGTCATCAAAGACCTGATGGTGAGCCGCAGTGCTTTTGACAGAATCATACAGGCAGGAGGTTATATTTCTGTGAATACCGGTAATGCTGTGGATGGGAACGCACTGCCAATTGAAAAAGACAAGGCTGATGATGCCTTTGCAGCTGCAGCTTGTATTGGATGTGGTGCCTGCGTAGCAGCCTGTAAAAATGCTTCCGCCATGTTGTTCGTCTCGGCCAAAGTTTCTCACTTGGCATTGTTGCCGCAGGGAGAGCCTGAAAGAAAGCAGCGTGTAGTAAACATGATTGCTCAAATGGACAAAGAAGGCTTCGGAAGTTGCACCAATACATATGCATGTGAGGCGGAGTGCCCGAAAGAGATTTCAGTGTTGAACATCGCCCGTCTGAACCGAGAGTATCTCGATGCGACTTTGTCGGCTGATTAATAGCAGCATCCTTGAGAAAATAAGTTTATATGCGCGCCCTCCGGGCGCGCATTATTTTTTGTCCCCTTTCCTCAAATGACTAACTTTAAATCAACATTCAAACGATTGATCTATGTCATCCAACAGAAGAAAATTTTTACGTCAGCTTGGTGGTACAGCAGCCTTGTTTACGGGAGGTACCATGGAAGCTTTTTCAATGGACGAAGAGAAAATTCAGATCCTCCAGCCCGAAAAAAGATACATGGCGAATGACAAGATTCGTGTGGCAGGTATTGGGATGGGGATCATGGGATTCGGAGATATGCGCGCAGCACTGAAAGTGCCGGGCGTTGAAATTGCCGGCGCATGTGATTTGTATCAGGGTCACCTTGATCGTGCCAAAGAACTTTACGGCAAAGATCTCTTTACAACCAGAGATTTTCGTGAAATCCTCCAACGCAAAGACATCGACGCAGTCATCATCGCTACACCAGACCATTGGCATGATCATATTTCCATCGCTGCGATGAAAGCAGGCAAACATGTTTATTGCGAAAAACCAATGGTTCAACACCTGGATGAGGGACACGCTGTGATCAAAACACAAAAGGAGACAGGAATGGTGATGATCGTTGGCTCACAAGGTGTCAGCAGCATCACCTTGGCCGAAGCAAAAAAAAGAATCAAAAACGGTGATATAGGCGAAATCAATCTGGTTGAAGCCGTCAATGACAGATTCAGTTCGAATGGAGCCTGGCAATATGCGATTCCATTGGATGCTTCCCCCGAAACAGTAGATTGGGAGACCTTCCTGGGAGATGCCCCCAAGCGCCCATTTGATCCCACCAGGTTCTTCAGATGGAGAAATTACAAGGATTATGGCACTGGAGTGGCAGGAGATCTGTTCATTCACCTGATTTCTGCCGTACATCATGCGCTGGATTCAAACGGCCCCAACAGAATATTTTCAAGTGGACAGTTGAGCTATTGGAAAGATGGCAGAGATGTTCCGGATGTATTGGCTTCAATCATGGACTATCCTCAAACTGATCAACATGCTGCATTTCAAATGCAACTCCGTGTCAACTTCGCTGACGGTTCCGGTGGAAGCAACAGAACCCGCATTGTTGGATCAGAAGGTGTTATAGAGTGGGGCAACAACAAGTTTACCATCAGAAAACAAAAACTCCCCAAAGCTGAGCCGCTTGGCACCTACGATGCACATATCAATTTCTCTGAGGAACAAAAAAATGCTTACGTCAAATGGTACAATGAAAAGTTTTCCGAAGATGACCGCAAAGTTTTTCCTGCAGAAGAGTTCAAATATGCTGCACCCGTTGGATACGATCAAAGAGTCGATCATTTTGCAAACTTTTTTCAAGCCATCAGAACGAAAGGAACGGTGGTGGAAGATCCAACATTTGGGCTCAGGGCAGCCGGACCAGCACTGGCAAGCAACCTCAGTTATGAAAAAAAGAAGATTGTCAACTGGGATCCCATTGCGATGAAACTGATTAAATAAAAAATGTGTCGATCAGAAGGGTTTTGATTGTATGGGGACTGATTACTTTATGCATCCCCGTATTTTCACAACAACTTTCTAACATCAGAAAGAAAAAAATCTTTGTGTCATCCGACACAACCCAGATTGATACTGCCTCTATCGTTCCAGGTTCATTGGTGATCAAATCTGACGAACCGCTTGATTTTTACATCCATTACCCTCAATCCACAATTTTCTGGAGAAAAAAGCCTCCAACTCCCTCGCTTGACATCGAATACAGGGTGTTCCCATTCTCAAATCAGTCAATTTACAAGCGCCTTTCCTTCGACAGCATTTTTTACAGAGCGGGTGCGGCCCCCCAAAAAATCACATCTGAGAAATTCAATGCCAAGCCAATCGATTTTGGGAAAATTGCAACCGCAGGAAGCCTGGGCCGGTCTTTGTCATTCGGAAACCGGCAAGATGCCATTCTGAATTCCAGTCTTAATTTGCAAATGAATGGATACCTCGCAGACAGTATCTATCTGTCTGCTGCGATCTCAGACAACAACCTTCCAATCCAGCCGGATGGCTCTACACAGAATTTAAACGAAATTGACAGAGTCTCCATTCAATTTTCTAAACAACAATGGAAGCTACAACTGGGTGATTTTGATATCCGACAACAACAAAATTATTTGGGTTTTTACAAACGCCTGCAAGGTGTTTTTTTTCAGAGAAAACATGAAATCGGCAACCAACTGAGCAATGATCTGCAAGTCAGCGGCGCAGTGGCGAGAGGGAAGTTTACCAGAAATATTTTTCAAGGACTTGAAGGAAACCAAGGGCCCTATCGTTTGAAGGGCGCCAATCAGGAGATGTTTTTTATTGTATTGGCAGGAACGGAGCGGGTGTTTATCGATGGAGTGATGATGCAGAGGGGAGAGGATCAGGATTATATCATCAATTACAATACGGCTGAAATTACATTCATGCCAAAACAAATGATTACGAAAGACAAGAGAATCCAGGTAGAATTTGAATACGCTGATCGCAATTACCTGAATTCTCAATTGTTTCTCAACAATACCTTATCCAACCGTAAAAATTTTACTGTCACATTTGGGTACTTCAACAATACAGATGCCAGAAATTCTCCCATCAATCAGACACTGGGAGCCCAAGAAAAAACATTTCTGGCAGGATTGGGCGATCAGGTAAACAAGGCATTCTACTCTACAGCCATGCCTGAGACATTCGGCAGTGGAAAAATACTCTACCGCAAAGTCGATACAACCGTTCAGTCGGCACTGAAACAAACCATTTATGTTTACAGTCCGTCTGCAAGTCCTGATTTGTACTCGCTGTCTTTTTTTGACAAAGGTGCAGGCAATGGCGACTACCTCTTGGATACTGCTCTTCAAATCAATGGTAAAGTGTATAAATGGATCGCTCCCGATCCCATAACCGGCAAAAAACGAGGAAGGTTTGAACCAGATGTTTTGCTAGTCGCCCCCAAGTCGCAACAGATTTACAATCTTTCATCCACGTGGGACCTGAGCCCATCATTTCAAATCATATCAGATGCGGCATTGAGCAACTATGATCTCAACACTGTTTCTCAGAAGGACAAGCAAAACGACCTTGGTGCAGCTGCAAAACTTCAATTACTCCACAAAAAACAATTTAACAATCAGGCACAACTCCATCTGAAATCAGCCGCTCAGTTTGAATACGCAGATGCAGATTTCAAGCCCGTTGAAAGATTGAGGACGGTGGAATTCATGCGAGATTGGGGATTGGATTTTATTCCAATTGCTACAGATGAAAAAATACTCAATGTTGGAACTGGCATAGCGAATGAAACATCCACTTTTTTGAAATATGGATTTACCAGGTATGAAAGGGGAATCGATTACAAGGGTGATCGCCATCAAATTGATCAGCACTTTAACCAAAAAAATTGGGTTGTAAACAACGTAATATCTTATACATCTTTTAGAGACAAGAACATCAGGGGAAGTTTTATACGTCCTGATATTGATATCATGAAAATTCTCCCCATCTTATCCAATCAAACCATTGGACTGAAGTATTCAAAGGAAAATTCAATATCAAGGTTTCAGCTCAGTGATTCCATTACACCCTCCAGTTTTTCCTTCAATACATTCCAACTTTCAACCGGTTCAGATCAAAGTCAGATGAACAAGTGGACTTTCAAATATTTTACACGCACAGATGAGCTTCCTGGTGGAAAGGAAATGAAACGGGTTGACAGAAGCCAGAATTACAATTTTCAATACGAATGGATGTCGAATGAATTACATCAACTCAGGACCAGTGCAATTTTTAGAACATTGGAATACTTTCAAAGAGCTGCAGGCGACAATAAAGAACAAAGCCTGTTGGGCAGAGTGGAATATTTTGCCAAATATTGGAGAAATGCAATCAATGGTACTGCATTGTATGAAATAGGATCAGGACAAGAGCCCAGAAAAACATTTTCATTTTTTGAAGTACCTATTGGTCAGGGAGAGTATGCTTGGATTGATTACAACAATGACAATATTCAACAATTGAATGAATTTGAAATTTCAAGATTCAGGGATCAGGCAAAATTTTTTAAAATATTTACACCCACGAATGATTTTGCAAAATCCAATTATCTGCAATTCAATTATCAGGTAAGCATTGATCCCTCCAAATCCCTGCTTTCTACAGGCCCATTCTCTGCTTTTTTAAAGAAATTGTATTTCCAATCCAATTTCCAGACAAATGACAAGATGTTTGCATCTTTTGGCAGAAAAATAAATCCTTTCAAAAAAACAGGTTTGGATTCGGCAATCATCAGTTCAGATCGCATATCCACCTATGCGCTTTCCTTCAATAAATTCAGCCAATTATGGGGCTTGGATTTGAACATCAATCAAAATGCCCAAAAAGCATTTTTGAGTTACGGACCTGAGTCGCGTTCATTTTCAGACTATATGATCAGGGGCAGGATTAATTTTAAAAGGACCTGGACATTTGATCTTACTTCGAGAAAAAATATATCCAATCTTTCTACTCCTGCATTTTCAAACAGAAATTATGCCATTGTTGCATATTCTTTTGAACCGAGGATTTCATATACCCGCATGACCACGTGGCGTATTGCAAACAGCCTGAAATATGAAAAGAAACGCAACCAGCATGCTGAATTGGCTTCCGTCGTTTCTTTCATTACTGAAGCCAAATACAACTTGGTTTCCAATGCAGCGATTAATTTGAAAGTCAATTTTTCCAATATTCAATACAATGGGAACACCCAGTCAACCCTTGCATACGTCATGCTGGAAGGGTTGAGAACAGGCAACAATGGTGTTTGGGTATTGGATCTTACCAAGCGTATTTCCAAGTTCATAGAATTGAATATCATCTATGAAGGGCGAAAGTCAGTTGGTGTCAATACCATTCATTTGGGTAGGGCACAGATAAGGGCATTGTTATAAAAAAACCACTGAATGTTTTTCAGTGGTTTTTTTAAAGACTTATATGAATTTTATTTCAGATTCGCAGTTCCTTGTCCGATTTTGAATCCGTTTTGATAAACAATGATGGAGTAACTTCCTTTCGCATATTTTTCTGTTTGCCTCAAATCAAAACTTACATATTTGGTTTCACCTTGCTTGTAATCTACATCCACTTTGGTAGTATACTGCACCTGTCCCTCCTCTCTGGTTGCGAGACTGCCTGACGCAAGCGCCTGTTCTTTGATGGTGTTTCCATTGGGATCTTTTGCTACAATAAACAGTTGTTTTGCTCCCGAAGTACTGATTCTGTTGGCATCTAAATTGAAAGAAATACGAAGCTTATCTGCTCTTTTGGAAGAAGATGTTGATCTTTCTTTTCCAGATGATTTCTCATTGATGGCAACGATGTTGAAAGCAGAGGCATTCAGGGTTGAACCAACATCTACTTTGTTCTCTGCTTCCTTTTTGGCAGTTTCAGTTGTTGCCAAAGTTGTAGAAAGGTTTTTATTTTCTGTGGTAAGATTTTCTTTGTCGGTCGTCAACTGCTTGTTTTCTTTTTGCAGACGGGCGATTTCCTTGATGTAATCATCAATTTTACCATTGAGGTCACCTACCAATTTTTTTGCTGCAGCAAGATCAGAGGCAGTTGCATTTTGTTTATTGACGAGTCTCTTGAACTTTGACTTGAGTTGATTCAATTCTTCGTCACGTGATTTCACCAAACTGTCCAGACTTGTATTGGTGGCTGTCATCTGTTCGAGTCGCACCATGGCGTCGTCGTATTCTTTTTGAACTGCATTTTTAGTAGAATCCAATGATGCGATATCTGCGTCTTTCATAGCAATCACATTATTGGCCTCATTCCTTGCATAAAAGAAATATGCCCAGGATGCAATCAAGATGATCACCAAAATGATGACCGCATTGTTTTTGTTGTTTGATTTGTTCTCTGACGGACCTACAGAGGAAGGATAATTTGTGCTCATGTCTGAATTGGTTTATAGTCAGGCAAAGGAAAGAATTTTATGACCATTTCCCTCAAACAGGCATGTTAATAATTGTGAATATGGCTTTTTTGCAGGAAATTTGAGCAATTATGACCTCACTGAATGTATCCTGAGCAGATCATACAAGATTGGAAAAAAGGTATCTATCATCCGGTGTATTGGCTGGAAGGAGAGGAGCCTTATTACATAGACAAGCTGATCGACTTTGCTGAAAAAAACATCCTGAATGAAAGTGAAGCTTCCTTCAACCTCAGTATTTTTTATGGGAGAGATGCAAAGTTGGACGAGGTTGTAAATGCATGCAGGCGGTATCCCATGTTTTCCGAAAAACAGGTGGTTATTTTAAAAGAGGCACAACAAATGAGAGATGTGGAGAAACTGGAATCCTACATCGATCATCCACTGACTTCCACTATTTTCATTGTTGGACACAAAGAGAAAAAGATAGACGGCAGAAGTAAATTGGCCAAGCAGCTGAAGCAAAAAACAGTCCTGCTTTCTACAAAAAAGTTATATGACAATGAACTGCCGGAGTGGGCAAGTCAGATGGTGCAGGGCAAGGGACTCGAAATCCAAACAAAGGCTTTGCATATGCTGGTGGATCATATTGGCAATGATTTACAACGCCTGGAAAATGAGATAGAAAAAATTACGGTAAATCTTCAAAACAGAAAACAAATTACCGAAGATGACATCGAGCAATATGTAGGTGTGAGCAAAGAGTTCAACATTTTTGAACTGCAGGCATCTGTGGGGAAAAGAGACATGTCTTCTTCGATTCGCATCATACAGTTTTTTGAAGCCAATCCCAAAGCTGCACCCATTCAATTGATTTTGCCAACATTGTATTCCTATTTCAGCAAACTATATATTGCTGCATCAAGCAGTTCAAGAGATGAACAAACCATAGCGGGTATGCTTGGACTCAAAGGCTTTTTTGCAAAGCAATATATTCAGGCATTACAGGTTTATAGTTTTTCTGAAATTGAGAAAGCTTTGTTGCTATTACATCATTATAACCTAAAAAGTGTGGGCATTTCCAAGACCAATGAAACAAATGATGCAGCATTGATGAAGGAGTTGGTGGCAAAAATTATTTTGAGGGATTGACAGCAGACAGTATTTCAGTGATTTCTTCTTTATCCTTGTTCAACTGACTGATCAACGCATCGAGTCCGGCGAACTTCATCTCTTTTCTTGTATGCCTGATCAGTAATACTTTCATTTGCTGATGATAGATGTCCTCATCAAAATTAAAAATGTGTACTTCAATTCTTCTTTCTTTGCCGTTGACTGTAGGGCGGTAACCAATGTTCATCATGCCTTTTTCCCACCTGATACCATCATTTTTGAAAAGCTTTACAAGCACCGCATATACACCTGATGAAGGAATCAGTTTGTCGCTGTCGATCAAAGATAAATTTGCAGTAGGGTATCCAAGTGTTCTTCCTAGCTTATCGCCTTCAATGACTGTGCCATGCAATTGGTAAGGATATGTAAGCAATTGATTGGCCTGCTCAATTTCGCCGTTCAACAGAAATGTTCTGATATGTGTGGAACTGACCCTGGAGGCTTCAATGATTTTCTCTGAAATTTCAACTGCTTCGAATCCATTTGCAGATGATATATTTTTCAGATAAGCAAAATCTCCTTTTCTGTCTTTTCCAAATCGGTGATCAAAGCCAACCACAATGATTTTTGGATGGAACAGATCAATCAGAAATTTTGTAACATATTCTTCTGCGCTTAGCTCTGCAAATGCATGGTCGAATGGAGCGACCACCAAATGATCGATGCCGAGCAATTGAAAGCGTTCGATTCTTTCCTCCAGGCTTGTCAGCATGGAAGGAGCATCCACATTGTTCAGGATTCTTCTGGGATGCGGATGAAAGGTGATCACGATGGTCTCACCCTGCACGGCCTCTGCATTTTTTTTCAGACTTTCCAGGATCGATTGATGGCCAGCATGTACCCCATCAAAAGAACCAATGGTAAGAACCGCATTTCTGAATGGGGGGAGCTGATCTATCTGGAAATGTACTTGCATAGCGCGTGCAAATTTACTTGAAATGACCAAATCAACATCCTGTTGATAAGAAAGGTTGGAAATCATTGTATTTAATGGGATCTGGATTAGCTTTGTATATCTATTTTTGAACATGAGTCTATACAACCAGCGGGGTGTTTCAGCACAAAAGGAAGAAGTTCATCAGGCTATTCAAAACCTGGATACGGGATTGTATGAACATGCTTTTTGCAAAGTGTATGAAGATTACCTGACGGGTGATCCTTCACATGTTAACATCATGCATGCCGATGGTGCAGGAACCAAAAGCATTCTTGCATACCTGTACTGGAGAGAAACAGGTGACTTGAGTGTTTGGAGAGGTATCGCGCAGGATGCCATTGTCATGAATTTGGATGATTTATTGTGCATTGGAGTGCATGATCAAATTGTTTTCAATTCTACCATTGATAGAAACAAACATTTGATTCCTGCTGATGTTCTCAAAGAGATCATTGACGGATCAGCTGATTTTTTTGCAACCCTGAAAAGATTTGGTGTCAATATTCATTATCTGGGAGGCGAGACCGCAGATGTTGGGGATGTGGTAAGAACTGTTGCTGTGAATGGAACCATGACTTGCAGGTGGCCCAAGCATCAATTGATCACAAACGAAAAAATCAAACCCGGCAATGTCATAGTTGGGTTGTCGAGCGCTGGACAAGCAAGTTATGAATCAGCATACAACAGTGGTATAGGAAGCAACGGACTCACCAGTGCGCGCCACGACATATTTTCAAAATGGTATGCAGAAAAATTCCCTGAATCATTTGATCCAGGTATTGATGCGTCGGTAGTTTACATTGGAAAGCATCGCATGACTGACAAAGTTCAAATAGATGGAAGCTTGATCGATGCAGGTAAGCTCGTATTAAGTCCAACAAGAACGTATGCGCCAATCATGAAAAGAATCCTGACCGAACACTTTGATGATGTATACGGACTCATCCATTGCAGCGGTGGCGGTCAAACAAAATGTCTCAAATACTTACCTGGTAAGTTCAAGGTAGTGAAAAACAATTTCTTGCAAGTGCCACCAATCTTTGATCTGATCAAGGAGGCAAGCGGTGCAGATTTCAGAGAGATGTTCCAAGTATTCAACATGGGTTGCAGGATGGAAATCTACACCAATGAAAAAGCTGCTGCCAGATTCATTGAACTTGCTGCATCATTCAACATCGATGCGCAGGTGATTGGAAGGGTGGAAGCGTCGGATTCAAAAATGGTTGAAATTCACCACAACAACGAGATCTTTCAATTTAATGCATAATAGATCGATATGAACGAAACAGTACTCGAAATAAAAAATGCCAATATTTATCAGGGTGATTCACTCATTTTGAACAATGTAAACATTGAAGTTTCCAGAAGTGAATTTGTTTACCTGGTTGGTAAAACAGGAACAGGTAAATCCAGTTTGCTTAAAACATTGTACGGAGAATTGCCTTTGCGGGAAGGAACTGCCATGGTAGCAGGATTCAATTTGAAAGACCTCACTTGGAAAACAGTGCCCTTTCTCAGACGAAATATTGGAATTGTTTTCCAGGATTTTCAATTGCTTACAGATCGAAATGTGCACGATAATTTGAAGTTTGTATTGCATGCAACCGGCTGGACAAATGAGCGGGAAATTGAAAACAAAATTGATGAAGTGTTGGGGAAGGTTGGATTGAAAACAAAGGGGTTCAAATTTCCCTATGAACTTTCCGGTGGTGAGCAGCAGAGGGTTGACATTGCAAGGGCTTTGCTCAATTCTCCCAAATTGATACTTGCGGATGAGCCGACCGGAAATTTGGATCCGGAGACTACTGAGGAGATCATGAATTTACTTATTCAAATTGCTAAAGATCTGGGTACTGCCGTGGTCATGGCCACACATGATTACCTGGTTATCAACAAATATCCTGCTCGAACCATTAAAACCGAAGGCGGTAGAGTAATTGACAATGTGAGCTTAAACGTTTGATCATGTTTGAAAACCAGGAAAATACCCGTCCGCTCATCCCGCGTTTCTTGAGAATCATCTGTTATTTGACCATTTTCGGTAGCATTTATATGATTTTCACATCACTTTCTGCGATTTCGAGTCCCGAGACCGTGACCCAAGCCATGTCCAAGAGCATAGAAGACTGGCAAGAAATCTTTCAGAAATCCATGCAGGCAGATGCACGCGCTGAACAGAAATTCGATGAAATACTTGTTGATCTATCCAGTGCCAACACAACAAGAAACATGCGCGACAACAGTTTCTTCTCATTGGTTTCCAATATTTTAACCCTGATAGGCGCCTGGTTGATGCTAAGGCTGAAAAAGAGAGGATTCCATTTTTATTTTTTGGGAAACATCATCGCGGTCATTGCCCCTTTGCTTGTTTTTGGGTCAGGGAATTTCCTGGGCATTTCATATGCTGTTTTTGCAGGCACCACAGGCGGAATCTTTACGCTGCTCTATGCATTGAAAATCAAACACATGCAATGAGACAGTTTCTGCTGTTTTGGTCCATTTTTCTTTGAATTTGGTATAATTTCATTACCTTTGCGTCCAATTTCGAGATGTAAAATTGAGATGAATTAAAAAATTATTGAGATGTCAACTGTAACAAAAGAAAAAAAATCCTCCATTGTAGCTGAATTCGGAGGCAATGCCAAGAACACAGGTTCCATCGAAGCACAGGTTGCTTTGCTGACCGAAGAGATCAAAGAGATCTCCAACCATTTGCAATCAAATAAAAAAGATTTCTCCACCAACCGCGGTTTGATGAGAAAAGTTGGTCAACGCAAAAGACTGCTTACTTATCTCAGCAAGCACAACCTTCAGGGGTATCGTGCACTCATCGAGAAACTCGGTTTAAGAAAATAATTTCAACTCATTGGTTCTATTCCCAACAGTTTGTTGGGAATAGTGCTTTTTGGGCAACTCCAAAAACAATATCATGTTATCACAACCTTTTCAATCAAGTTTCGACCTTGGTAACGGTCGAATTGTAACCATAGAAACCGGACGCCTGGCGCGTCAAGCTGATGGAGCTGTAACAGTCCGTCAGGGAAATTGCATTTTGCTTGCAACCGTATGCGCGAACAAAGAACCAAAAGAGGGACAGGATTTCTTCCCACTTTCGGTTGATTACCAAGAAAAGTTTGCATCAGCTGGAAGAATTCCAGGTTCATTTTTTAAACGTGAGGCAAGATTGAATGACTACGAAATTTTGACCAGTCGCTTGATTGATCGTGCGCTACGTCCTTTGTTCCCCGAAGATTATCTGTGTGATGTTCAGGTGCTGATAACACTTGTTTCCAGCGATCCTGAGATCATGCCTGATGCACTGGCCTGTCTTGCTGCTTCAGCTGCATTGGCTGTATCAGATATTCCCATCAAGGAAATCATCTCAGAGGTGCGTGTTGCCAGGGTGAATGGCAATTTCATTGTTAATCCAACCAGAACAGAATTGGCGAGTGCCGACATGGATTTCATGATTGGTGCTACACACAAGAATCTGATGATGGTGGAAGGTGAATCGAAAGAGTGTTCTGAAGCTGATTTCATCAAAGCTTTGGAAGTAGCTCATGATGCCATCAGAACACAAATTACTGCACAAGAACAACTGCGTGAAAAAGTAGGTGTGCAAGGGAAAAGAGATTACACTAAACCGTTGACGGATGATGCTATTCACCAAAAAGTGAATGCATTTGCAACGGACAGGGTATACGCCATTTCAAAAAGCGGCACCAGCAAAGCAGATCGCTCAAAGGCATACGATGAGCTGAAAAAAGAAGTGGTCGAATCTCTTGGTGAGGAAGCAACAGACGTACAAAAGAAATTGGCTAAAAAATATTTTGAGGACTTGAAATGGGATGTGGTAAGGAATATGATTTTGGATGACAAAATCCGTCTCGATGGCAGATCACTCGATCAAGTAAGACCCTTGAACATGGAGGTCGATGTACTTCCTGCACCACATGGATCTGCCTTGTTTACACGCGGTGAAACCCAATCACTGACAACTGTTACTTTCGGTACGCCACTCGACGAGTTGCTCATTGAAAGCGCAGCCAAATCAGATTACAGCAAATTCATCCTTCACTACAATTTTCCAGCGTTCTCAACTGGTGAAGTAAAGCCGATGAGAGGTCCGGGTAGAAGAGAAGTGGGACACGGAAATCTTGCCTTGCGTTCATTGAAGCAGATGATGCCAGGCAACGAATATGCATATACAGTAAGAGTTGTTTCTGATATTCTTGAGTCCAATGGATCTTCCTCTATGGCAACGGTTTGTGCTGGTTCTCTCGCATTGATGGATGCGGGTGTTCCTGTTCCCAAACACGTAAGTGGCGTTGCAATGGGACTCATTACACGTCCAACCGATGGCAAATACGCAATCCTTACTGATATCCTCGGTGATGAAGATCATTTGGGTGATATGGACTTCAAGGTGACCGGTACACGCGAGGGTATCTGCGGAATCCAGATGGACATCAAAATCGATGGACTCAGCATGGAAACCATGCGCGAGGCATTGGAGCAAGCCAGAAAGGGCAGGTTGCACATCCTTCAAGAAATGTATCAATGCATTGAATCACCAAGAGAAGAAGTGAAGCCACATGCTCCACGAATGGAGAAGCTGATCATCGACAAAGAATTTATTGGTGCTGTGATCGGACCCCAAGGAAAAATCATCCAGGAAATTCAACGTGAAACTGGAACAACAGTGAACATCGAAGAAGTTGGCAAATACGGTGAAGTCAGTGTTTTCAGTCCAGCGAAAGAAGGACTCGACAAGGCGATTGCATGGATCAAAGGAATTGTTGCCATACCTGAAGTTGGGGAAGAATATGAATCAACCGTAAAATCCATCATGCCCTATGGCG
>JBEGMC010000076.1:0-10735 GCA_041183265.1 Bacteroidota bacterium | reverse complement strand
ATGGTACTGCTTTCAAACCACGTGGTGATTTCTTTGAAACACTTACTACCATTCGTGAAAACAACCTCGACCTCTTCATCGGAGCCAATAAAAACTTTGGTGATCTTTCTGTTGATGTGTTATTGGGTGGAAACAGAATGCGCCGCACCAGAGAAAACAAAGGCGGTGGTGGAAACGACCTCGTTGTTCCATTTGTGCATTCAGTAAGAAACGTAGCTGCTGCTTCGTTGGGTTATGGTTTCTCTGAGTTGGGTAACAATTCAGTATTTGCACAAGCAAATATTGGTTATAAAAACTACCTCTTTGCAAACGTAACTGCCCGCCAGGATCAGTTCTCTACACTCAGCAAAGACAACAATACATTGGTTTATCCATCTGCAGGTTTGAGCTTCATCGCTTCAGATGCCTTCAAACTTCCTGAAGCCATCAGCTTCGCTAAGTTGAGAGGTTCATGGGCGCAAGTTGGTGGTGGTGCCCCAGATCCATATTCATTGAACCTGACTTACGGATTGGTTGGACAAGGTCACCTGGGTGCAAGCCTTGGACAGATCAACAACGGATCTATTCCTAACCAGGGCCTCGTTCCTTACCTTTCTTCAGAAATTGAGTTTGGTGCTGATATTCGTTTCTTGAAAAACAGAATTGGATTGGATGTTGCTTACTACAAAAGAAACACTACCAATGATATTCTTGCAACCGGTATCTCAGCAACATCTGGCTTCGGTTCAACATTGATCAACATTGGTGAACTCTCTAACAAGGGTATTGAATTGATGTTGAATGCTACCATCGTTCAAAAGAAAAATTTGAAATGGGAAGCTTCTCTGATCTACGCAAACAACCAAAGTGAAGTATTGAGCTTGGGTAAAAATGCAGCGGGTCAGCCGATTCAGTTCATCAACCTGGAAGAATCAAGGGTGCGTCGTGAAAGAATCCGTCATATTGTTGGTCAGCCGCTGGGTATGATTGCAGGTTATAAGCATGCAACCGACGCCAAGGGTACACCAATTTACACAGCCGACGGATATCCAGTTGCAACAAGTGGTTATGAAACAATCGCTCCTGCACGTCATCCAATCTCTGGTGGTTTGAGCTCTATTCTTACTTACAAGAATTTCAAACTCGACATCTTGGTTGACTTCAGAAAAGGTGGAAATCTTGTTTCAGGTACCAACTACTTCGCATACCAGTTTGGCTTGCATCAAGAGACCCTTACCGGTCGTGATGGAAGCTTGAAAGTAAGCGGTGTAACTGCAGCGGGTGCACAACAAACTTGGACCATCCCGGTTGACAAAATCGATAATTACTATCAGAACTATTCAAACATTACCCAAAACATGGTGTATGATGCATCATTTGGAAAACTCAGACAATTCTCTTTGGGTTACACATTCCCTGCAAGCGTGTTGAAGAAGACTCCATTCGAATCTGCTTCACTTTCTGTAGTAGGAAGAAACTTGTTTGTACTCTGGTCTAAGGTGCCCAACATCGATCCTGAGTCTTCTTACAATACAAATGGTAATTCCGAAGGACTTGAATTCTTCGCAATGCCACAAACAAGAAGCTTCGGTGTAAACCTTGCAGTAAACTTCTGATGATTATATTATCAATTAAACAGTACATGATTATGAAAAATATATTCTACAAATCAACTGCCTGGTTATTGATTGTTTCAATCATGGTTTCTTGTAACAAACAAGATCTCGTTGATTTGAATATTGACAGAAACTCAGTTTCTGACATCGACCAGGCCTATTTATTCTCTACCGGTACATTGCGTATCGCAGGTGAATACGAAAATACGCGTGCAAATATGTTGTACGCTGCAACCATGATTCAACATACTGCCTCTACTGCTGGATATTTCAGCGGTGATAAGTATTTCTACAGTGCTCAGTACAGCGGTGCCTACATGGAGCGTCACTTTACAGATGTGATTCGCTTGTTCTCTCAAGCAATCAACAAAACTGCAAGCGATGCCAATCAGGCAAACGTTTATGCTGCTTCCCTTTTATTGCGCGCATTCGATCTTCACAGAATGACCGATATGTATGGCGATATCCCTTACGAGCAAGCTGGTAAAGGATTGGATTCTTCTGCAAACTGGTTCCCTAAATACCAGGCACAAAAAGATGTGTATGCTGCATTGGTACGCGATATCAAGGCTGCCCGTGACAAGTTCAGCGCATCTGCGAGAAATCTTGGTGCACAAGACTTCATCTATGGTGGTGATGTTGCAAAATGGAAGAAGTTTGCCAACTCATTGTTGATGCGTGTTGCAATGCGCATGAGCAAAGTAGATGCAGCGACAGCGAAAACTGTTTTCCTTGAAGCATACAATTCTGGTGGTTTCACTTCGAATGCTGACAATGCTCACATCAAATTTGCTGAAGGTCCACAGGGTATCAACCGCAATGGTTTGAACGATGGCTACTGGAATACATATAAATATTCAAGAGACTGTAAAGTTTCCAAAACATTCATCGACTGGATGGTTGCCAACAACGATCCCCGTTTGATGATTGTTGCTGGTGGCACTGGAAATCCTGATGCTGCTGCGACTTGGAAGACCACACCTGCAGATCAAAAAGGTATGCCAAACGGCTATACAGCAACCAACATCACAACTGCACTCTCTGCAGCTGATGCTGCTGCGTATGCTGCCTCTCCAACCCCAAGATGGATCTTCTCCATGTTGAACCTCAAATACATGGACTGGTCAGATCCTTATATCCTCCAAACATATGCTGAAGTTCAGCTGATGGCTGCTGAAGCTGCTGTTTTGGGATGGATTTCATCTGATGCCGCTACACACTTCAAAAATGGTGTTGAAGCCGCCATCAATAACTGGAAAGGATTTGATGCTTCTTTCGCAAGAACACAAGCTGAAATTGACGCATATGTTGCAGGACGCGGATTCGCTGCTGCATCCAATGCTGACAAGCTTCGCTTGATCGGTGAGGAATATTGGGCTGCTACCTACCTCAATGATATTGAGTCTTGGAGCAACTGGAGAAGAACAGGTTTCCCTGTACTGACTCCTACCAAAGATCCAAACAAATGGGAAGCAAATGAAATTCCCCGTCGTTTGAAATACTGGGAAAATGAAATCAGCTCCAACCCTGCCAACTACAAAGCTGCAGTTGACAGAATGGGTGGTGACAACTTCATGACCAAAGTATGGTGGGATGGTGGTAAATAACCCCTTCACCTGAATTATAAGAAAAGGCGCCCTTCGGGCGCCTTTTTTATTGTGTAGATTTGTAAACTTGTAAGCGATATTCATGAAGAGAAATATAATTTCCATACTGCTGTTGATCTTTACATGCCAGCAAACACATGCACAGGAGAAATTATTTACCCTGGTAGAACCTAAAAAAACCGGTGTCCATTTCATCAACGAAATCAATGAGTCAGAGGGATTGAATGTACTGGCATACGAATATTTTTTCAACGGTGCAGGAGTGGCAGTGGGCGATCTCGACAATGATGGGCTGGAAGATTTATTTTTTACGGCCAACATGAAACCCAATAAGCTCTATAAAAATTTGGGCAACCTCAGCTTCAAAGACATCAGCTCACAAGCAGGTAAAGGCATAGAAGGGAGAACCGGCCACTGGCGTACAGGAGTTACCATGGCAGATGTCAACAACGACGGACTCCTGGATATATACATATGTTACTCCGGAAAAGGCGAACTGGATACCAGAAGAAATGAACTCTTCATCAATCTGGGTAACATGAAGTTCAAAGAATCGGCCAAAGAATACGGACTCGATGATCCCAGCTACAGCACACAAGCTGCATTCTTTGACTATGACCTGGACGGCGATCTCGACATGTTTCTCTTGAATCACAGTACAAAAAAAGTAGACAACCTGGAGTTCGCGAAATTCAGAAGCGAAGTGGATGAATATGCAGGATGCAAGCTGTTCGAAAACATCGGAAACAAATTCATAGACGTATCGAGTAAGGTCGGCATCAGCAGATCAGCATTGACATTCGGACTCGGCATCGTAGTTGCAGACATCAATTTGGATGGATGGCCCGATCTCTATGTAACCAACGATTACAACGAACCAGATCATTTGTATATCAACAACAAACAAAAAGGATTTACGGATGCAGCGGATCAGGCACTGACCCATATGTCTCAATTTTCCATGGGTACCGATATTGCAGATTTCAACAATGATGGTTTGCCCGATATCGTCACGTTAGACATGCTGCCGGAAGACAACAAACGTCAAAAATTATTACAGCTCCAGGAGAACTATGAAATTTTTGAATTGATGCAACAACAGGGACTGCATAAGCAATACATGCGGAACATGCTGCATCTCAACAATGGAAACGGAACCTTTACTGAAATCGGTCAGCTGGCAGGTATATCAAAAACAGATTGGAGTTGGACGCCCATATTGGCTGACTTTGACAATGATGGCTTCAAAGATCTGTTCATCACCAATGGCTATCTGAGGGATTATACCAACAAGGATTTTTTAAAATATTGGGGTGATTACAAAGTAAAAAAAGCGATGGACAGAGAACCTGTTCAACTGATGGAATTGATCAAAGCCATGCCGTCCACGAAAATTCCAAATTACATCTTCCGCAACAACCACAACCTTGGCTTCACCAACATGCAAACAGCGTGGGGAATCGACAGGCCTGCTATTTCAAGTGCAGCCGTTGCTGCGGATCTTGACAAAGACGGTGACCTTGATATTGTGGTCAACAATATCAACGAAGAAGCATTCATATATCAGAACAATACCCGCAGCGCTAACAAGCATCACTATATCCAAATACAAATCAAAAACGAAAAAGGAAGCTCACTGAATGGAACCAAAGTGCTCGTACATACAAAAGACCTAACGCAATTACAGGAACTGAATCAGAACAGAGGATATCTTTCATCAGCCAGTACAACGCTGCATTTTGGTTTGGCTGGAAATGAATTGATAGACTCTGTAAAAATCATATGGCCAGGTGGAATGAACGAGACAGTCAATTATAAAATCAAAGCAGATCAATCGATCAAATTCAGCAATGCAAGCGTTACAACTCAACAGAGAAATGCTACTACTGATACAAATACCATTTTCAAAAAAATCAATGCTCCCATCCCCTATCAACACAAGAGTTTCAATGAAAATGACTTCAAACGCCAGCCGTTGATGTTGACGATGTACTCGAATACGGGTCCCGTAATGGCAAAAAGCGATGTAAACAAAGATGGACTGGAAGATATATTTATCAGTGGCAATGCCGAGGCTCCAGGTAAGATATGGGTACAAAAGAAAAATGGAATGTTCGAGTCCATTCCCAATCTTTCCATTGTCAATGAAGAAGAGACAGCAGTTTCTGCTGCAGTATTTGCCGACTTCAACAATGATACTTGGCCTGATCTCTATGTTGCCAAAGGTGGTTATTCAATCTGGATGCCCAATTCCCCTGCGCTCCAAGATGAACTCTTCATCAACGATGGGAAAGGATCTTTCATCCAAGCTTCGAAACAAATTCCAAACGTTTCGGCTTCTTCCAAATCATGTGTGAGAACAGCAGATGTGGATGGTGATGGTGACATAGATATATTCATAGGTGGCAGAATCATTCCCGGCAGATATCCCGTTACCCCTGAATCCTATTTATTGATCAATGACGGAAAAGGGGTATTCACAAGGCAGCGCACTGCATTTGACATGATTGGTATGGTAAGCGATGCACAATGGACAGATCTGAACAATGATCGACTCCCCGATTTGATCTTGGTAGGTGAATGGATGCCGATCAAAGTATATGTGAATATAAAAACAGGATTTGAGGATGCAACAGATACATATATTCCAAATTCGCCTACCGGACTCTGGTCGTCTGTTATGCTCAGCGATTTTAATGATGATGGAAAAACAGATTTCTTAGCAGGAAACATTGGAGAAAATACTCCATTCAAATTTTCAGCCAAAGAGCCTGGGACGCTTGTATATGCTGACTTTGACGGGAATGGTTCCATTGATCCATTTTTTAACTTCTATGTTCAAGGGAAATCTTATCCCTATGTCAGCCGAGATGAATTGAATGATCAGATCTATGCCATGAGAAAAAAATTTCTCAGCTATGCGCAGTACGCTGGAGCTACCATGAATGATATTTTCAGCAAAGAAGATCTTGGAAAAGCAATTACACTCGACGCCTCCACACAAATGACAACAATGTTTTCCCAAAAAAATGGAAAATTTTCCACGCAACATCAGCTTCCCGTACAAGCTCAATTCGCTCCGAATAAAATCATGCTGAGAGAAGACTTTGATCATGATGGAAAAGAGGAGGTATTGCTTTTGGGAAACCAAACATTGAACCGGCTTAAAATGGGTGCCATTCAGGCAAACAGAGGAAATCTGTTCAAGTTCAATACAGAAGGATCCCTCGAATACATTCCTCTTATAAAGAGTGGACTCAACATTGAAGGAGATGTAAAATCTGCGTTAACTTTGGTGGTAGATGGTAAAAAAATCTTACTGGTTGGCTCCTCAGATCAACCGCTTCAGGCATATAGTTATTAGTTCAATTTTACTTGCTCTTTCTTCTTGCATGACTGAGGTGCAGGCACAACAGAGAGAAGAAAAACTAAAACCACATGTAAAAGATGCTGTATTTGCATTATCCAATGTGATGATGCATGATGTGGTTTCACCAGTGATTGCAAGCAGGTACTATATGTATTGTACGATTGGGTCAAATGCAATCATCGCATCCCAAGGCAAAACAATCCACCCTTCTTCATACATCAGACATTTCCCAAAATCAATAGGGGCCAACAACCTCAAAGATCCCTCCCTCGCTGCACTTTTTTCCATTTATGAAACAGGAATGGTCATTCTTCCTTCTGGGATGGATATGCAAAATGAATATGCATCTGTTAAAAAAAGGGTCCGCTCACTCCAATACAGCACAGATGAAATAACAGCAGCTGCGATTGTTGCCAAAACTGTTGCCAATGAAATATTGAAATACGCAGCAGGAGATGGATATGGCAAACTAAGTGCCTTTCCCAAATACAGACCCAAAAGAAAAGACGGATACTGGTTTCCAACTCCCCCAGCTTATATGGATGCAGTGGACCCTCATTGGCGTACCATGCGTACGATGGTAATTGATTCAGCAAATCAATTCAGAGGTCGCCCACCTGTTCCATTTGATTCTTCTAAAACAAGCAAGTTTCATGCGCTGACAGAAGAAGTATACAGGATAGGCAAGTCGCCCACCCAAGAACAGAGGGAAATTGCAGCGTTTTGGGATTGCAATCCTTTCGTAGTTGCAACTTCCGGGCACATGAGTCTTGGTTTCAAAAAAATAAGTCCGGGTGGTCATTGGATGAACATCACGTCCATTGCCTCCCTTAAACAGCAAGTACCCTTTCACAAAATGATACAGGCCTTGTCTATTGAGGCCATAGGATTGTATGATGCATTCATCGTCTGCTGGAACGAAAAGTATTCAACAGATCGTGTTCGTCCGGAAACTGTCATCAATAAACTCATCGATATCAAGTGGCAGCCCCTTTTACAAACACCTCCTTTTCCTGAGTATACATCTGGTCACTCTGTAATTTCCAGCGCCTCTGCAGCATTGCTCTCGTTTCTCATTGGAGAAAATGTTTCATTTGTTGATGATTCAGAAATAATTTTTGAATTGCCGCCAAGAAAATTCAGCTCATTCAAAGCAGCAGCCATCGAGGCTTCCATCTCAAGATTATATGGGGGCATTCATTTCAGGGATGCCATTGAAAATGGGCAGGAACAGGGTAAGCATGTTGGCATGCACATCATCCAACAACTCAAAAAGGCTGGAGTCAAATAATTAATTATTTCTTCGCTGCTTTTGATGCAGTTGGTGACTTGCCATAAAAATGAGCAAACAGCATGATCAGGTCTGCAGATCCATCCATGGTTGGCTCATTGGTTGAATAATCAGCAAAATCATCCCAATATTTTATATGATCTGGTTGAAGATGGGCAAACTCATCTGGCTCATTCAATCGGATGGCAAGCATGCGATCGTGAATGCTTGACCACAAAGGTCCATCCACCAGACTTCCGGAAACAACCTGTTTATTCAAAATCCAAAATGGCATATGCACATCCAATGGATATTCCCCCTTTTCTGGAATACCTGTAATCATGCTGGTACCCCAGGGATTCAGTCCAAGCAACCAATTCAAATGATCCTGCAAAAGCGAACTGAAGCGGTGGTCGCCAGTCATTTTCTCATATAACAGGGCTTGTGTTGAAACTGCTGCAGCAAGATTGTTAGAACACCATATAAACAAATGACCAACACCATAAGGATTCCGAGATCCTTTTTTTAAAATATTCTCAAGATTGTGTTTGTAGTAATTGGATAAAGCTGATTGGGTAGCCGCATCACTTACTTTCCACAATGCATAGTGTCCAACATTGACATAGGGATACATTTCATAGTGTGCTGCTGAATCCATTTCCATCCATGAGGTTGTTTGAATCATTTTTGCATAGCGCAATGCATCCTCCAAATAGCTTTTTTGTTTGGTTGCAGCATACAACTCTGCTGCTGCCCACTCCATATCGTCTGCCCATGTGCGCTCATTGTAGCGGTAAGGTGCACCATAGCTATTTCCCTGTTGATATCCCTCCTGTTTCTTTCCCATTTCATATAACTCTATGGCATCTTGGAGACATTGTTGTGAAAATATTTGCTGTCCTGCGACCTGTTTAAAAATTCGATATCCCATGGCCATGGCAGCAGCTGAGCGTCCGGCTACATTCGACACTCCTGTTGCTTCACTTTTGTATTTACCCAACCCCTGTGGTTTGCCGTTTGCAAAATAGGCAGTGCGATATTTGTTGACACCCCATCCGTAATTGGCAGGATCTTCATGCGGCATTTTAAATCCAAGATGATCCCTGTCGTCTGCCACCTGATGAATCAATTCATTTTTACTGGGGTGCAACTTGTGAATCCAATCCAATCCCCACTTCGCCTCATCCAGCACATCTGCGATACCATTGGACTGTGGCAGTCCCCATTCATTGACCTTGTCCTTGAAAGCAGTTGGATTCCATTCGTACGCCATGAGCATTCTGGCTGTGGCATTGCTGCCCGTAATCAGATATTTCAATTGATCGCCTGCATCATGCCATCCCCCGGTTGCATCAACATAAGAAGAGTCTGGTCGATTTCCATAAAAACTTCTTCCATCCAATGCATGGCAAACTTCATTGGTAAATGGATTGAACCCACACCGTTGTGTCTGCATGAATTGAACAACGTTTTCCTGCAGTGCAGGATAATTTCCAATAACAAACTGCTGAGATTGCAATTTCTTATCCTGGCTGGCGATATAGTAAGTGCCTAATTTGCGAACATCGTCAAATCTGCATTCATAGTAATATTGAAAAGGGGGCCAGTTTTCTTTTTGAAGCTGGACAAGTGGGATTTTCTTGATCAAATTGCCTTGTACATCATAGAGTTCGAATGATGACGTAACGGGGGTTTTGGACATGACCAAGGCCTTTTTAGGCTGGTCCGTTCCATATCCAATCAGGTTTATTCTGATATAAGTATCCTGTGCCTCCGACTGGAGAAGAGAAAACAAAAGAAAACAAAAGCATAGCTTTTTCATATGGGTCAATTCAATAATTGAATATAAACATAAAAAGGAATTGGTTATCTTAATATAAATTTTATACGATGCAAGCCAAGAATTTTTGGATTACAGCCATGGTTGTCTTCCTTTTGAATGTTTCAGCTTTTGCCATTCCCAAACTTCCCAAAGAAGTACGAGGGTTTTGTATTGCTGCCCCTTCTTACAATGACCTTGACAATTTTATCCAATTCATTGATCAGGAATTGGCAAGCAGGAAAGTCAACCTGCTTATCATGCGGATTGACTACAATTATCAGTATACATCCCATCCCGAGCTGGTAACATCAGAAAAAAGATCCAACGATCCTTCTTCCATTGCAGCTCTTTCCACTTCAGAATTGAAACGCATTGTGGAAGTTTGCCGTAAACACAAAATAACATTGGTACCTCAGGTGAATTTGTTTGGACATCAATCATGGTCCAGCACTTTGGGTCCACTGCTCAAAAAATACCCTCAGTTCGATGAAACACCTTGGATCCGAATGCCGGATAATTACAAATGGCCCAACAACGATGAATTGTATTGCAAAAGCTATTGCCCACTTCATCCTGAAGTACACAGCATCGTATTTGATCTTGTAGATGAAATCATGGAGGCATGTGAAACACAGCACTTTCATGCAGGCATGGATGAAGTATTTTATATCGGTATGGGCGGTTGTACAAGATGCGCTGGACTCGACCGATCAAAATTATTTGCAGATGAAGTCAATAAAATCAACGAGCATATCAATGCAAAAAATGGAAGGTTGTGGATCTGGGGGGATAGAATGATCGATGGGAAGGAGACAAAATTGGGCATGTGGGAAGGAAGTACGAACGACACCTATCGTTCGATTGATATGATCAATAAAAATGTTGTGATCAATGATTGGCATTATGAATCCGCCCCCAAAACTGCTGAAGTATTTGCCTCCAAGGGATTTGATGTCATGATGTGTCCATGGAGAAAAGCAGATGTTGCAAAGCAGCAAGTAGCTGACTATGAAGCATTTAAAAAATCAGCCCCCAAGAAAGACGCAAAACATTACAGAGGATTTGTCCAAA
>JBEGMC010000075.1:0-27103 GCA_041183265.1 Bacteroidota bacterium | reverse complement strand
CCTCGGTTGGAATGTTACACAAGGATTTGCTTTTTCCAGCGGCAGTATTGGCAATGGAATCTGGATCCTTGCAAAACCGAGTCCACAGATTACTGTAGGGTACGGGACATACTTCCTGATTTTTTATCTACCGATGCTTGGTTTTATTGTTTTGAATTTTTTGCTTTTGCAATACAGAAACAAAAAAGGCTCACAAATCATCTTGTGAACCTTTTGCGGACCGGACGGGACTCGAACCCGCGACCTCCGCCGTGACAGGGCGGCATTCTAACCAACTGAACTACCGATCCAAATAGCTTCTTGTAGAAATTCAGAGGATTGCAAAAGTAAAGATTCTCTGTTTATTGTAAAAATTAATTTTGCAGCGTCACCCGGTAATTTTTTTGTCAACAGATGCATTTAATTTAGCTCCATATTTATTTAAAACCAATGAAATCTTTCGTTGGGTCAAGAATCAAAAAAATTCTGATGCATTCAAACATAGGACACCCGTTTTTTACTGATTTCAAGGTAGATCCAGCTCTTGATTGGCAAATGTCGCGGGCTGAAAAATATGCAATCATCAACCTGTTGACACACCTCAAGCCCAATGTTTCCATTGAAATTGGAACTTTTAAAGGAGGCAGCTTGCAAGTGATCGACGCCTTTTCACAAGAAGTTTACTCTATTGACATCAGTTCTGCTCCGAAAGAATTTCTCTCAGAGAAGTTCAATAAAGTACATTTTTTGGTAGGGGAGAGCCATGTATTGGTATCGCAGCTTTTAAAAGATTTGGATCAGCAAGGTAAATCAGTTGACTTTGTGTTGATTGATGGTGACCATACAACAGCAGCTGTCAAAAGGGATATTCTTTCTGTCCTCAATCACCCTCACAAAAAGAAAGTTCATATCATCTTGCATGATTCATTCAATCCACAATGCAGAAAAGGAATCAGTACGATTGATTACAAAAGGTTTCCACATGTGAAATTGGTAGAACTGGATTATATAGGCGGATCATACTGGCACAATGACACCTACAGGGAGATGTGGGGTGGATTCGCATTGATTGTTATTGATCCCACTCACAACAACGGCGTTGAGATAACTGCTTCATTGCAGCATATGCAAAAAAGTTTGTTTTGGCGATCGGTTCATCTCTTCAAAGACCCACTTCAATTTTTGGTCCCTTTCAAGCAGCGGTTGTATAGAAAGTTGGGAATCAAACAGAGGATTGAGATGTATGAGCATTTTGGTGAGTAGTTTCTGCTGATGGATTGATTTTTATAAAATCAATCCATGCCAAGTTCTCTTTCAATTTCTTCCATCTGCACGATGTCCCATGCCTCAGATTCTGTTGGTGTGATGATGAATCTGTCAAATGCTTTATCAATTCCCAGCTTTTGCTGAAGGCCGCTTCCCATGCAGCAAACCACAAAAGATTTATTGTTTGCAGCTTGAATTTCTTGAAGATGCTGCAATGCTTCAAGGAAGGCAAAATCGATGTCTTCAACCTGACTGAAATTCAGCACAAGGCTCAACTTTTCATCTGATTGTTTTTGTGTAACAATATCCATGAACATTGCTGCCATAATTGCAGTGAGCACTTTCTCTTCAATGGTTATGACATGAAATACTTCTTTGGTATCAATTTTGACTTTCATTCAGTACCCTTTTTGCATGTGTTTGAAGCAGCAAAGATACCGATTTGTTTAAGTTCGGTTAATGTTGACAAATATGCGATTCTACAGGAATTGGAGTCGGCAGAATCTGGGAATTATTCGGTATTATTGTAAGGGACTAACAAACAAATTTTATGGATAACAATTTTTCGGCACAGGTAAAGGAAATCATTTCCTATAGCAGAGAAGAAGCGTTGAGGTTGGGAAATGATTTTATCGGGACAGAGCATCTTTTGTTAGGCGTCATTCGTGAAGGAGAAAATACTGCATTGAAAGTCCTGCAAAACTTAAACGTTGACCTGTATGAATTGAGGAAGGAAGTTGAAATGGCAGTAAAAGACAAATCAGGTAAAAATATCCAAAACATCAACAGTTTACCACTTACCCGTCAGGCAGAAAAAGTAATTCGTGTAACGGTACTGGAGGCAAAAGCTTTGAAGAGTCCGATGGTAGAAACAGAACATCTCCTGCTCTCCATTCTCAAAAACAAAGAAAACATCGCCACCCAAATACTGAATCAATTTGATGTTGACTATGATATGTTCAGAAATGAACTGGGTGTTGTCAGGAACAACGATGTAAAAAGTGAATTCTCTGAAGAACCGGAGGAGGAATTCGACGAAGAGAGAAAAAGCGCACAGGCAAAAGCGCGTCCCGCGGCTGCAGGTTCCAAAAGCAAGACTCCTGTATTGGATAATTTCGGAAGAGACATCACCAAACTTGCCGAGTCAGGTTCATTGGATCCCATCGTTGGAAGGGAAAACGAAATAGAAAGGGTGTCTCAGATTCTCTCCAGAAGAAAAAAGAACAATCCTATATTGATCGGAGAGCCTGGTGTGGGTAAAACTGCAATTGTAGAAGGACTCGCATTGCGTATTGTGCAGAGAAAAGTATCACGCGTGTTGTTCGACAAACGTGTGGTATCTCTTGATCTCGCAGCGCTTGTTGCAGGTACAAAATACCGCGGACAGTTTGAGGAGCGCATGAAAGCCATCATGACTGAATTGGAAAAAAACCGTGACGTCATTCTTTTCATTGATGAAATCCATACCATCGTTGGAGCTGGAGGTGCCAGTGGATCGCTCGATGCTTCCAATATTTTTAAACCCGCGCTTTCAAGAGGCGAACTGCAATGCATTGGAGCTTCTACATTGGATGAATACCGCATGCACATAGAAAAAGATGGTGCACTGGACAGAAGATTTCAAAAAGTAATTGTTGAACCACCTTCTGTTGATGAGACCATCCAAATTCTCAATAACATCAAATCGCGTTACGAGGATTATCACAGTGTTGATTATTCTGAAGATGCGATTCAAGCTTGCGTGAAATTGAGTGATCGCTACATGACAGATCGCTTGCTTCCAGACAAAGCCATCGATGTGTTGGATGAGGTGGGGGCAAGGGTACATTTGAAAAACATCAATGTGCCTGATGATATCATTGAACTTGAAAAGAAAATCGAAGACATCAAGCTGGAGAAAAATAAAGTTGTCAAAAGCCAGCGCTTTGAGGAGGCTGCAAGTTTGAGAGACAGGGAGAAGAAACTTCAGGAGGAACTGGAATCAGCCAAGAACTCATGGGAGGAAGAGTCGAAGAACAAACACTATCCAATCTCAGAAGAAGATATTGCAGAAGTTGTGAGCATGATGACAGGCATTCCGGTGAAACGCATGGTGCAGGCAGAGACAGAGAAATTGCGGAACATGTCGGTAGACATGAAAGGCATGGTCGTTGGACAGGATGATGCCATTTCCAAGGTGGTGAAAGCGATCCAGCGCAACCGTGTTGGATTGAAGGATCCCAAAAAACCAATCGGAACATTCATATTCCTTGGACCAACCGGTGTGGGAAAAACAGAGCTTGCGAGAGCACTTTCCAGAAATATGTTTGATTCTGAAGATGCCTTGATTCGTATTGATATGAGTGAATACATGGAGAAGTTTACTGTCAGCAGACTGATTGGTGCTCCTCCCGGTTATGTGGGTTACGAAGAGGGGGGTCAGCTTACAGAACGTGTAAGAAGAAAACCGTACTCAGTTATTTTACTGGATGAGATAGAAAAAGCACATCCGGATATTTACAATATTTTATTGCAGGTATTGGATGATGGGCAATTGACAGACGGACTCGGACGCAAAGTAGATTTCAAGAACACATTGATCATCATGACTTCCAATATTGGCGTCCGTCAGTTGAAAGACTTCGGTGATGGCGTTGGTTTTGCAACATCAGCACGTCAGGCAAATGCTGAAGAGGCCAACAAGGCGGTTATTGAGAAAGCACTGAAGCGCACGTTCTCTCCTGAATTTTTGAACAGAGTTGATGATGTCATCATTTTCAACTCACTTGAAAAAGAACATATCTTCCAGATCATCGATATTTTAATGAAGGGTGTACTCAAGCGACTGAATACGCTCGGATTTACACTTGAATTGACGGGTGAAGCAAAAGATTTTATTGCAGAAAAAGGATATGATCAGCAATTTGGAGCCAGACCATTGCACAGGGCCATCCAGAAATACCTGGAAGATCCCCTTGCAGAGGAAATCCTCAATATGAACATCAAAGAAGGTGATGTAATGATTGCTGATTTGGACAAGGAGAACCAAAAGATTGTCTTTAATATCAAGCAATTGCCTGAGAAGAAAGAAAAATCAAAGGTCTAGTTCTGCCACAATCAAATAACTTTGTGCCGCAACAACTGTTGCGGCTTTTTTATGTACAGCACTGAGATTGGAAAAGATCTATTGAAAGCAAAACAATTGCTGGAGCAGGGAGAGCTGGTTGCGATTCCAACTGAGACAGTATACGGACTTGCTGCCAATGCATTGGATGTTCATGCTGTTGCCAAAATTTATGAAGCCAAAAATCGTCCACAGTTCAACCCCTTGATCATTCATGTGGCCGACATTGAGAAGTTGAAAACGTACGTTGAAGAAATTCCATCTGATTGCATCAAATTGATAAATGCCTTCTCACCTGGCCCGCTTACATACCTGCTGAAAAAAAAAGCAATCATTCCAGACATCACCACTGCGGGCAGCGAATATGTTGCCGTGAGGATTCCCCAACATCCACTGACACTTAAATTACTGGCTCAGTTGAGTTTTCCACTTGCTGCTCCCAGTGCCAATCCCTCAGGCTATGTGAGTCCGGTTACTGCACAACATGTATTTGAAGGACTCCATGGCAAAATACCTTATATATTGGACGGGGGAAATGCGATTGTTGGTTTGGAATCAACGATTGTTGGATTCAAGGATGGGGATGTAGTTGTACACAGGTTGGGTGGACTACCCATTGAGGAGTTGGAGGGTGTTTTGGGTAAATCGGTCAGGATTTCCATTACACACGATGCTCCTGAAACACCCGGACAGCTAAAGAGCCATTATGCCACACGAAAAAAAATGATTGTTGGAGATATGCAGGAGATGATAAAGGAATATGGTCATTTGAATGTTGGTATCATCTCCTTTCAGCAGCAATACGATGTCAGTCATCCCCATATGATTTTGTCAACCAAAGGAGAAATGGCAGAAGCAGCATCCCGTTTATTCAGTGCCATGAGAGAAATGGATGAAAAGAATGTGGATGTCATTCTCGCTGAATTGGTGCCGGATGTGGGTATTGGAAAAGCAATCAACGATCGATTGATGAGAGCATCACATTAAAGCAGCTCACTCAATTCAAGCCACCTCATTTCTTTTTCATCGATCAGTTCAGATACATGTTTGAAACGCTCTGAGATCTCTTGCAATTGCTGGTATTCCAAATTGCCTGCAGACAGTTGCAGGGACAGTTGCTCTTTTTCATTGTTGAGTTTTTCTAAGTCTTTGGTCAGTGCATCAAACTCCCTTTTTTCGTTGAAGCCAGCTTTCTTTTTGGGGACGTTGAGCTCGGCTGAATGTTGCTTGGATGGGATGATGGGAGAGGCGGTTTTGTTCTCATTCCAATCTTTTTCGACTCTGTAGGCGGCATAGTTCCCAGGAAAGTCATGGATGACTCCCTCACCTTCAAATACAAAAAGATGATCAACAATTCTGTCCATGAAATAACGATCGTGGCTGATCACCATCAGACAACCTGGATATTCAAATAAAAAGTTTTCAAGTACAGTCAAGGTGGGTAAATCAAGATCATTGGTAGGCTCGTCCAATATCAGAAAATTGGGATTCTTAAATAGGATGGTCAGCAGTTGAAGTCTTCTTTTTTCCCCGCCACTCAAGTGACTGATAAAGCTGTATTGTTGATCGGGACTGAAAAGAAACAGTTCCAGAAATTGTGCTGCGCTCAATGATCCACCTTTAGCCAACGGAAAACTTTCGGCAATTGTTTTAACGTATTCAATCACCCGCATGTCCTGTTTGAGGACGAGTCCCTGTTGAGAATAATAGCCAAAAACCACCGTCTCGCCTACATTGATTTTACCGCTGTCGGCTTCCTCGATTCCCTGAAGAATATTGACAAATGTGGATTTCCCGGCACCGTTTTTGCCAATGATTCCAACCCTTTCTCCTTTTTTGAATGTGTAATCAAATCCGCTCAGTATTTTTTTATCACCAAAGCTCTTATAGACTTTTTTCATCTCGACAACTTTTCCTCCAAGCCGATTCATCTTCATTTGGAGTTCAACACGCTTGTCCTCGATTTTTTGTTTGGCTACTTTTTCAATTTCATAAAAAGCATCTTGCCTGCTTTTTGATTTGGTGGTTCTGGCTTTGGGCTGTTTTCTCATCCACTCCAGTTCCTTTCTGAATGTATTTCTTGCTTTATCTATGGTTGAAATTTCACTTTCGATTCTTGCGGCTTTCTTTTCTATGTAATTTTCATAGTCGCCTTTATAGGTATATATTTTTTCATTGTCCAGCTCCCAAATTTCATTGCAAACATTGTCCAGAAAATACCTGTCGTGTGTTACCAATAGGAGTGTAACATTTTCTTTGTCGAGGTAGTTTTCCAACCATTCCACCATCTCAACATCGAGGTGATTGGTTGGTTCATCCATGATCAACAGACAGTGTTGATGTTCAAATCCAATATCGATCAGGGTTTTGGCCAAGGCAATTCTTTTTCTTTGACCACCGCTTAAAAATTTGATTTTTTGTTCAAGTTGGTGAATGTTCAACTTGCTAAGTATTTGTTTCACCTTGGCATCAAAATCCCATGCATTTTTGTCATCCATTTCTACAATTGCCTTTGTGATCAGATCTGCATCTCCTGCATCTTCTGCTGCCTCATATTGCTTGATGGCATCCAGTACCGGATGTTGATGGGAAAATATATTGTCCAACACGCTGGAGTGTTCCTCAAAACTGGGATCCTGCTCAAAAAGAACCACTTTCACGTCCTTGTGTATCCAAACCGTCCCTTCATCTGCTGTTTCCTTGCCGGCGAGTATATTCAACAGCGTGGATTTCCCGGAACCATTTCTGGCAATCAGGGCAATCTTATTGCCTTCATTGATGTGAAAACCGATGCCTCTAAAAAGTGGTTTGATGCCGTATGCTTTCCCAATCTTTTCAACACTTACAAAATGCATGGCGCAAAGATACTGCAAGTGATAGGCAACTCAGTAAAGAATCAATAACTTTGACCCAAACCATTCAATATGAGAATATGTATGCTGTTTGCAGTGATGCTGACATCTTTGTCGGTTATCGGTCAACAAAAAAAAGGAAAGCATTTTTATGAGTTAAAAGTGTACGAGTATAAAACCAAACAACAAGAAGCAGTCATCGATCAGTTCTTATCAGATGCCTATATACCTTTCATGCACAGAAAAGGCATCAAACACATTGGTGCTTTTACTGGAAGGGCCAACGATACATCCATCGTTAAAAAGCTGTATGTGCTGATTCCGTACAAGCGAATGGATGAAATTCCATCTATCAACAATGCTTTGTTCAGTGACCCGGAAGTAGCTCAAAGAGGTGCAGCTTACCTCGATGCAGATCCTTCCGCTGTTCCGTATGACAGGATCGTTACCTACATCATAGAGGGATTCAGGTTTTCTCCAACCCTCACACTCCCCAAATTGAAAAGTTCTTATGAGGATAAAGTATATGAATTAAGAAGTTATGAAGGTCCAACAGAAAAACGCTACAGAAAGAAAGTAGAGATGTTCAATGAAGGAGGGGAAATTGATCTTTTCGCTCGTCTCAATTTCAATGCGGTTTTTTATGGTGAGGTAATCAGCGGACCAACCATGCCCAACCTGATGTACATGACCAGTTTTGAAAACAAGGAGGACAGAGATGCCCATTGGAAGGCATTTTCCAATGATCCACAATGGAAAGAACTTTCCTCGAGAAAGGAATATGAAAAAACGGTGAGTAAAAACGTAACACTCTTTTTAAAAGCACGTCCATATTCTGATTATTAATTCAATCTATAATAAAATGGATTTTTTAAAAAGAATCAGTGAGGCAGCAGCTTATATTCAATCAAGGTGCACAACTCAACCCCTGATAGGAGTTGTCTTGGGAAGCGGTTTGGGTGGGTTTACAGAAGAAATGAAGATTGACAAGGAAATAGATTATGCGGATATTCCTCATTTTCCGGTATCCACCGTTGAGGGGCATAGTGGAAAAATGCTGATAGGATCCATAGGTGGGAAGACCATTGTAACCCTCTCAGGAAGATTTCATTATTACGAGGGATACAGTACACAAGAAGTGGTATTTCCGATACGAGTCTTGCAAAAAATGGGAGTAAAAAATTTATTGATTACCAACGCTGCAGGTGGAACCAATACAGGCTTCAAGGTGGGCGACTTGATGGTCATCAAAGATCATATCAGTTTTGCCATTGTAAATCCCTTGATTGGAAAAAATATTGAAGAGCTCGGAACAAGATTCCCTGACATGAGCGAACCTTATTCAAAGAAACTCATTGCAAAAGCACATAACATAGCAAAGCAACATGGGTTTGAATTGAAAGAAGGGGTTTATTTTGGTGTAACCGGACCATCGTTCGAAACCAGGGCTGAGTACAAATTGATTCATCATCTGGGTGCTGATGCGGTTGGTATGAGCACCGTGCAGGAAGTCATCACAGCAGTGCATGCAGGCATGCAGGTTTTTGCCATCAGTGTGATCACTGATATAGGGATACGTGAAGAGGAGAATATCATTTCACACAAGGATGTGCTGGAAGCAGCCAACGCATCTGCCCCGAAATTAACGGCAGTTTTAACATCTATGATTCAATCATTCGAGCATGCTTCATACATTTGATGCACCAAGTATACATGCGGCTATTCAATATTTTTTTTAGGCTCTCCTTGCTTTTCCTGTTGCTTTTGCATCAGGAAGATTTGCAGGCACAGATGCCCGGAATGATGCGGAGAATGCAGAACATGGGTGGGTCGGGCGGAGGCATGCGGCCGGCTTCCAGCGGTGGAAGTGATTCGTTGAGTTTTGAAAAAAGAAATTTTGCGGCTGATTCAGTCAATGTTCAGTTCAAATATTTAGATACCGCCAAATACCTGACTTTTGATTCGAGCATCAGTGATTTTTACAAAAGAGTGCCACTCAAACCCTGGTTGGCCAACATTGGCTACAATGGAAATCCGACACGTTCACTCTTGTTCAATCCCATGAGGGGGATAGGTTGGGACGGAGGATTTCATGCATTGGATCCCTTTGCCTTTACTGTTCAGGAGTCGAGGTTCATGAATACCACCAAGGCATATACTGAATTGGGATACCTGGTTGGCAGCAAGGCAGAACAACAAATCAGTGTGTTGCATACACAAAATATTTCACCGGATTGGAACGCAGTTGCACAGTATAGATTGATAACAGCACCCGGGACCTTCAATTCTCAGAATTCCAGTCACAACAATATCCGGATCAACAGTGATTATACTTCAAAAAACAGGAGATATCATGCGTACCTGATCATTTTGTCAAACGCCTTGCAGTCATCTGAGAATGGAGGAATCAAAGATCCCGCATTTTTGGTCAATGAAAATCCAGCTTACAACGATCGCTTCAACGTCCCCACCAATTTGGCACCTTCGATTTACAGTTCAAGGAATTTTTTTAAAGTCAATCTGCTGACCGGCAATAGGTACACCAACAGGAGTTTGTTGTATCGCCATCAATTTGATTTTGGGAAAAAAGATTCAACTGTCACAGATTCTACTGTCATCCGCTATTATTTACCCAGACTGCGACTGGAGCATACCATTGAATCCTCCAGCAACAATTATGATTATCTCGATGTGCAACCCAATGGGGCAGCAACATTTTACAGCACCCATTATGGAATATCAGATCTTCCCGATACTGTGGGCTTTTCCATGAAAAATACTGCATTCAAAAATGATTTTTCCATCATACAATTTCCAGATGCCAACAATCTCTTACAGTTTTTTAAAGCAGGTGCAAGTCTTCTGCAATACAGAAACCTTTCAGGTGTATACAATGATCCCTTCACAAATATTCTTTTGCACGGGGAGTATCGCAACCTGACACGTAACAAGAAGTGGGACATGCTCCTGTATGGTGAGTTCATTACCGCTGGCAGAGACATAGGAAATTATGCTGTCAAAGCCCATCTCCAGCGTTCGCTTGGTGCAGAAGTCGGCAATCTGCAAATCGGATTTGAAAATACCAACCGTACGCCTTCATATATATACAAACATCCAACAGCCTTTCCCCTGAAGTACAATGCAGCACTTGCAGATGAAAATATTTCCAATTTATACGGGGTGCTGTACCTCAAAAATATCAATGCATTTCTCCAGTTCAATTATTTTTTGGTATCCAATTATACTTACTTGAAAAATTTCACGGATGTCGATCAATACGGTACAGTATTTCAATTGCTCAGGGGTGGATTGACGAAGGAAATCAGGCTTTACAGAAATTTCAAATGGAGCACGGAGCTGTTTGTTCAATCTATTCCCTCCAATGCCCCCATACACTTGCCATCATTTTTCACCAGAAACAGGATAGGTTATGAGGGAAAACCTTTCAGGAACCTGATCCTTGCCTCTGGCTTTGAAATTCGTTATCATACAGCCTATTATGCAGATGGGTATTCTCCGCTCAATGGCCAGTTTTTTTATCAAACAACGGAAAGGATCAACAATCGTCCTGATATCCATATCTACAATAATTTCAGGATCAGAAGCTTTACGGGATTTGTCAGGCTGGAAAACCTGAATACTGCCAGTCGCCAGTATGGATTTGGATTCAAACAGAACAATTTTGCTGCACCCCTTTATCCCAGCCCGGGACTGGTTTTCAGGTTGGGAGTTTTCTGGAATTTTGTGAATTAATTAAAATGTTAAATTGGCTTCTTGACATGCTCGGATATCTTATCTGACCTACATTTGTATCCTAAAATTATTTGTTATGAAAATGAAATACATTGGATTATTTACAGCATTGACCTTGTTTTTCAGCGTAAACAGTTTTGCTCAGAAAACGGAAGAAATCAAGGTTTGGGGCAATTGTGGCATGTGTAAAAAAACAATTGAAGCAGCCGCCATCAAAGCAGGTGCAAAAACTGCAAATTGGAACAAGGACACCAAGGTGTTGAATGTTGAATTCAAGGAGAAAAAGACGGATATGCAAAAAATCCAGCAGGCCATTGCCAATGCAGGATATGATACACAAGACATCGCCGCTACAGCTGAGGCTTATGGCAATCTTGCAGAATGCTGCCAATACCCCCGAAAAGGAGCTGAGAAAAAATAATTAATTTTGAAGTCCGACAAACGTCGGACTTTTTTTATGCCTGCTTTTTTAAAGAAGATTTTATCCTTTATCGCCGGACTCTTTGTCAAGAAGGATTGCTGTAAATAAGTCATCCAATAATTTATCCTAAAGTTGTACATTTAGGCAGGTTGAATTGAATGTATTGTTGGAACCCTGAAAAATATCCATGCTGCAGTTTGATTGAGCCGAATTTAACTCCTGAACCATTTAGAAAGGATCATGCTCAATGCCATCATTCGTTTTTCCGTAAGAAATAAGTTAGTAATTGGACTCCTTACATTGGCTTGGATTGTTTGGGGGACAATTGAACTCTTTAAATTGCCGGTAGACGCACTGCCTGATATCACCTCCAATCAGGTACAGGTGATCACCGTTTCTCCAACGTTGGGTTCATTGGAAGTGGAGCGTCTTATTACGTTTCCGATTGAACAAGCATCCTCCAATATTCCAGGTATCAAAGAAATCAGATCCATTTCTCGATTTGGTTTGTCTGTTGTGACCATTGTATTTGATGATGACAGGGATGTATATTGGTGTCGTCAGCAGGTCAGCGAACGCATGACACTGGTCAGAGATGAAATTCCAAAAGAAGCAGGTTCTTCTGAATTGGCCCCCGTAACTACAGGACTCGGAGAAATATATCAATATGTTGTACGTCCCAAAAAAGGATTTGAAAGCAAGTACGATTTAACTGAATTGAGAACCATACAGGATTGGATCGTCAGACGTCAACTGCTGGGAACTCCAGGTGTGGCAGATGTAAGCAGTTTTGGCGGTAAGTTAAAACAATATGAGGTTGCATTGGATCCGGTAAAACTCAAAGCAATCGGGGTCACATTGCAGGATGTTTTCAATGCGCTGGAATCCAATAACCAAAATTCTGGTGCTGCATACATCGAAAAAGGTCCCGCGCTGCTGTTCATCAGAACAGAGGGACTCGCAAAAGGAATCGAAGAAATTCAAAACATATACGTTTCCAAGTCAGCCGCCGGAACGCCTGTTTACATCCGCGATGTTGCCAATGTTCGCATCGGCAGTCCCATTCGCTACGGGGCATTGACTTATCGCGATCAGGGAGAGGTTTCCGGTGCAGTTGTTTTGATGCTCAAAGGTGAAAATGCCTCTGAGGTAATCAAGGGCATCGATGCGCGCATGGCGCAAATCAGAAAGACATTGCCTGAGGGTGTTGAAATAGAAACTTTTTTGGATAGAAAAAAGATGGTGGGACGCACACTCAATACCGTTCAAACCAATTTGATGGAGGGCGCTTTGATAGTGCTGCTGATCCTGGTTTTGTTTCTCGGGAATCTGCGTGCGGGACTCATTGTTGCATCTGTGATTCCCCTGGCCATGCTTTTTGCAGTGGGCATGATGAACCTTTTTGGTGTTTCCGGTAATTTGATGAGTTTGGGTGCATTGGATTTTGGATTGATCATTGATGGAGCTGTCATCATTGTAGAAGCAGTCTTGCATCGGCTTCATGCCAACAAACAATCTGGATTGTATTTGCAACAAAAACAGATGGACAGCACGGTCGAGCAATCTGCTGGAAGGATGATGGGAGCAGCTGTTTTCGGTCAGATCATTATTTTGATTGTATACATACCCATTCTAAGTCTCACCGGCATCGAAGGGAAAATGTTCAAACCCATGGCACAGACTGTGGCGTTTGCATTGATAGGAGCATTTATCTTATCCCTGACCTATGTTCCGATGATGACAAGCTTTGTACTGAGCAAAAAAATTTCGAGTGAAGACTCATTCTCCGATAAATGGATGAACAGGTTGCAGGAATCTTTCAAGAATACATTGAGCAGATTGATTGATCACCCTAAAAAAATAATCACTGCTGCAATGGCTCTTTTTGTGATTTCAATCTTAGTGGCATCCCGTTTGGGAGGTGAGTTTATTCCGGAGTTGGAGGAAGGTGATTTTGCCATTGATGCAAGACTGATCACAGGGGCCTCATTGAATGAAACCATTGAGTCGACACAAAAAGCAGTCTCAGAACTACAAAAATTTCCAGAGGTTGAGAAAATTGTTACAAGAATTGGGGCGAGTGAAATTCCCACGGATCCAATGCCCATCGAGATGACGGACATCATCGTCAATTTGAAAGATAAAAGGGAATGGACCAGCGCAGACTCCTACGACGAATTGGCGAACAAGATGAGTGCTGCCATCGGAAAAGTACCAGGTTTGACTGGTGGATTTCAATATCCGGTGCAAATGAGGTTCAATGAGCTCATTGCCGGTGCAAAGCAGGATGTGGTTTGTAAAATTTTTGGAGAGAATCTGGACACACTTGCTGTGTATGCTGAGAAATATGCAGAAATCATCAAGCAGGTCCCGGGAGCAAAAGATGTATTTGCGGAGCGGGTGACCGGTTTGCCACAAATTGTAATCAAGTATAAAAAGAATGCCATTGCGGCATATGGACTGAGCATTGCAGAGGTAAATAAAGTGCTGCGTACTTCTTTTGCGGGTGAGTCAGCGGGAAAAATATACGAGAACGAAAGAAAATTTGATTTGGTGGTCAGGCTTGCAGGAGATAGGAGAGATGATTTGGAAGATTTGAGAACCTTGCTTCTTACCAATAAAGATGGAGTGAGTGTTCCACTGGAGCAATTGGCCGAAATATCCATCGAAGATGGTCCGAACCAAGTCCAGCGCGAAGATGCCAAACGCCGCATCACCGTTGCTTTTAACGTACGTAACCGAGATGTACAATCTGTGGTAGAAGATGTTCGAAAAAGTGCAGAAAAAATTCAACTGCCTGCAGGATATTATGTGACATACGGCGGACAATTTGAGAATTTGGTTGAAGCAAAAGGTAGGCTGATGATTGCAGTCCCCATCGCATTGTTGCTCATTCTACTCATATTGTATTTTTCATTTGGATCGCTGCGCTATGGTTTGCTGATCTATACTGCTATTCCACTTTCTGCCATTGGAGGGATCCTCTTGCTTTGGGCAAGAGACATGCCATTTAGTATCTCTGCAGGCATTGGCTTTATCGCATTGTTCGGAGTGGCAGTGCTCAATGGCATCGTGTTGATCAATGAATTCAATAAACTGAAAAAGGAATCGGACATCGATATCAAAGAACTGGTCATCAAGGGTACCACCAGCCGACTCAGACCGGTATTGATGACTGCAGCAGTGGCATCACTTGGCTTTCTGCCCATGGCGCTCAGCAGCAGCTCGGGTGCTGAGGTGCAGCGGCCGCTGGCTACGGTTGTAATCGGGGGACTCCTTTCAGCAACATTCCTGACCTTGTTTGTATTGCCTGTACTGTTTGCGTGGGTAGAAAAAAAGAAAGCAACCCTTCCAAAATCTTTAACTGTTTTGCTGATTGCAATTTTTACCACTCAAATGGGATTTGCTCAATCAAAACAAATGCTACCGATAGATTCCATTGTATCATTGGCAAACAGCAAGTCGTATTTGATCAAGGTTGCAGAAAAAAATACCGATTCGTATCGCGCATTGCGGGACAGACCGGCAGAAATAGCCAAAACATTGACGGGATTGGAATATGGAAATATCAACAGTGCATTCAATGATACGAGGATATTTTTCAACCAGGGATTTCAGTTGCCAATGGTATACAAGGCACAGCAAAAATTATACGATCAACAGATCAACCTGGGCGTTTCTCAAACAGCATTGACAAAGGCTGAATTGAATTGGCGTGTCAGGCAGATATGTTATGCTATCTTGGATCTGGATCGGCGGGAAGATATTTTGAACGAGGTTGAACAGAATTTTGCAGAATGGTCTAGGGTTGCTACTGTGCAAAAAGATCAGGGAGAAATAAACAGCAGCGTATTGAATGCCATCAAAGTACAATCGGCGCAACAGGCTTTGCAGAAGCAACTGCTGATTGCAGAAAAAAATGGTTGGATTGCTGAACTGAATATTCTGCTTAAAAACAATGAGTCAGCAATACTTCCACTGGCTGATACGCTTCAATTTGAATGGCGGCAAACCAATGCCCTTTCCTTTCAAACCCATCCGTTGCTCGGTGTCTCCGATGCCTTGATTGCACAACAAAAATCACTCATCCACATTGAGAAAAATAAATTGCTGCCGGATTTTAACCTGGGGTACAGCAATTTGTCCATCATAGGCTGGCAATCTCCCGATGGGATTTCTCAGAAGTATTATGGGGGAAACAACCGATTCGGTATTTATCAATTTGGTATGGGTTTGCCAATTTTCAATGGTGCTGCAAAAGCAAGGATCAAGTCATCCAAAATCGGATTGGAGATCACTGAACTCAACAGGAGTCAGAAATTGGAGCAACTCAATACCCAATACAATAAATTGGCATCTACTTACCAGCAACAAATTGAAATATTTCAATATTACAGGCGCGAGGGGTTGAAGATGTCTGATGAAATGACGCGACAGGCATCTGCACGTTTCAAGAGCGGTGATATTTCATTTGCTGAATGGGCATTGCTCGTCAATCAGGCACTTCAAATCAAAATATCATATGCAGATGTTGTAAAATCACTTCAATTCTCAATGGCTGAGCTCAAATATTTAACCGAGAAAAATTAATCTATGCGTATCTCATCCTTCCTGATTCCCTATGTGTTTTTTATTGCAGCCTGTGGAGGCGCGAAGCAAGAAAATGTTGAGTCAGGCGAAACTTCACAAGGCAATGAAATCATCCTCAATGCCGATCAACAAAAAATGCTTGCATTGCAGTTGGGCAATGCCCAAACAGTCATGATGAGCGCTGCGCTTGATATCCAGGGTAAAATTGACCTTCCTCCTCAAAATATCATATCTGTCAATTTTCCTTTAGGCGGATACCTGCGCAACACAAAATTGATTCCAGGTATGCGTGTCCAAAAAGGGGAGGTGATTGCCATTATGGAGGATCAGGCAATTGTTCAGTTGCAGCAGGATTATCTTTCTGCAAAAGCAAAATCTTCATTGGCATCCTTGGAGTTTGAAAGGCAAAGAAATTTGGCAGATGCGAATGCAGGTACTTCCAAGAACTATCAGCAGGCGGAGGCGGATTTCAGGATGCAGCAGGTATTGGTAAAAGGGTTGGCTGAGAAGTTGAAGTTGATTGGCATGGATCCAGCTTCATTGAATGAGTCCAATATAACTGGACAAGTCCAGTTGAGGTCAACCATCAATGGATATGTATCCAAGGTTAATGTGAACACAGGTAAGTATGTACAACCTGCAGAAACCATGTTTGAGTTGATTGATCCGGATGATATTCATGTGGCATTGACAATATTTGAAAAAGACCTGAACAACATTCACAAAGGAGATGAAGTGAAAATTCATTTCCTCAATGATCCGTCCAAGAACTACATAGCGGAGGTTATTCTTGTTAACCGCGGACTGGATGAGAACCGTACTGCATTGGCCCATTGCCATTTCAAATCAAAGCCGAAGGATTTACTGCCGGGAATGTTTGTAGAAGGGCAGGTTGATATAGCCAATAAACGGGTGACCGCATTGCCGGACGACGCGATTGTGAGATCTGGACAAAATCAATATGTTTTCGTCAAGAAAAAAGACAATCATTATGAGATGAAAGCAATTGTTGCCGGTATTTCCAAAGATGGCAATACAGAAATTCTCTCTGGACTCGAAAATGTTCCTGATAACTCAATTGTTCTCAACAATGCATTCAAGTTGCTGGGGATCTTGAAAAACAGTGCAGAATAATCAAGCTTCTCTGTAATCTTCTCTGACCGGATTGAATACGTCAATCAGTATACAATCCTCATGTGCAATTGCACTGTGAGGAACCATGGAGGGTATAACCTGTATCATGCCTTTCTCCAAGAGGACCTTCTTTTCGCCAATTTGCATTTCCAATTTTCCCTCCAGCATGATGGTTATCTGTTCATGTGGATGATGATGCAATTGAAGGGTACTTCCTTTTTCAATGGTTACCCAGCCTGTTGTCAGTTGTTGACCATGAACATACTGTCCAGCAATGCCCTGGCTCAATGTTTTCTTTTTTATTGTACTGATATGTGGCATGGTATTTATTTTTCAAAGTAAGCAACTGTTCCGCCAACCCATTCTTTGTCTTTGTTGTAGCGTGTACCAATCATTTTCCCCTTGCTCAATCTAGCGAGATTGGTAAGGAGAGTTGGTTCCTTGTCTTCCTCATTCCATATGTACATCAATCTGATCTCTGCCTTGGCGTTTCCATCCGGAGTTTCAATACAGTCAGCATATTGAACTTTTTTCTGTAAAATCCAGTTGGATGGATCTTGTATATTTTCGATATCTGATGCTTTTACATCGATGATAACACCTTGTCCCGCAAATGAAAAAAGAGGCTTTAAAACATAATGCTCCAAGTCGGTTGGAAATTCAGCCAGCTCACTCAAAAATACAGTTGCTGGAATAAAAGGATGATGCAGAAAGGGAAGCAGGTATTTTGAAATTTGATAGAACCAGTTGGGGTGGGGCAGCCATTCCACGTCGATCTCACGCTGAAGATCAATCAATTTGTCCAATGTATCTTTTTCTTGTTTCAGTTCGTCGATGATGACACGGTTGTATATTCTTTTTATGAATTTTTTTTCGTTGTTCAAGAGGTAGTAGGGTTTGCGTCCCTCCAGTTTCAATTCTGTCACGCAGAGAGGCTTTATTCCAAACAATGATTCGGTCAGATAAAAATCAATTCTTGTTTTTTGCTCATGCGGTTTGATTTCCAGCAAGACAACCTCTGATGGCTGGTGACTTCCCAACAGGAATTTTTTTAATTTTTCCAGATAGGATTGCTGATTCAATCCGTTGAAAAAAGCAGTGTATCCATCGGGTACAGGGAAATATTTTTCAAATACAGCAGGGTATACCCCTTGAAAAGCATAAAGTGACGGGAATCCCTGCAGTTCAACCAGTGCAGGAAACATTTCCTTTTTTTCATTCTCACAAATACCAAAGTCAAATACCAGGCAGTGGGGGATCCTGTTTTGATTGGGGAAAAACTCTCCATCGGGAATGGCATTCACAACTTCTTGTTGGAAAGCGGATGATTGAATGTGCTGGATGATGTAGGCACAGGTGTCAAGCATTTGCTCCTTGAGCCTTTTGTCAACATAAATAGGAGTTTCTGCAACCCTGAAATCGATGGCACCCGGACAAAGGCCATTCAATTCATTCAGAAAAGCTTCGTACTTCTCTTTTGTGAAGGACTGGTTATATGCTTTTCTTAAAGCTGAAATCATGACAATGAGTAAGGATTGTTGATTGCTGCAATGGATTGCATGATAAAATTGGGTAGAATCAGACTGTTGGTCAGGCTGATTTTATCTGGATCATTTAAGTGTTCAATCATGGACTCCCACTTCTCACGTCCGTGGTTTTCAATCACATGCTTCTTTTTTTCTTCCTGCATCAAATACATGCTCATGCCTGATGCATCTGCTTCAGGATGAAACTGCGTACCTACCATATAAGGATTGAAACGAATCGCCATGACAGCTCTTTCGAGCGGGATATGCGGGCGCTCTTTTTCGATGCAAAGGATTTCTCCTCCCATGTCTTGCACCTTCTTTTTATCGGGTTGTACTACCTGGTAATCCCTGCTGTCGACACCAAAAAAAGGATCTTGCAGACCGTTGAAAATTTGGTCATTTGATCCATGGTGTTTCAGCATGTGAATGGGGAAAATACCGAAAGAGGTTGATTTTCTTTTGATGACTTCTGCTATACCAAAAAAACGGCATGCCATTTGAAATGAATGGCAAATCAGGAAAACATATTTTTTCTTCAAATTTTTTGGATTGTTGTTCCATTGATTGACCGTATTCAGCCAGTTAAAATAGGCGTTTTCCCAATCGGAATTGATGCTTTCCAGTGGACTGCCTGGTCCACCAGATGAAATGTAAACATCAAAATCAAGTGAAGGTATCTGTATGGATTTTCTCACTTCAAATTCCTGCCAGGATAAATCTTTGTATTGGGTGGATTGGATTCTCTCCAGGATTTCCCTGATGCACCTCATCCCTTCATTTTTCATTCCCTCATTCAGGTCTAGCACTGCGATTTTCAACATACTCATCTTGCCAGCAAAAGTACAATTTTAGAGATTGGCCAAAAAATTCGACTCGATGTATGCGGCAACAGACTCATGGTCCTGCTTTTCATGAAAGACCTTCAATTGCCTGTCTGCTCCTGTGCCTTTTTGAATGATCTTTTCAATTGTTTTGAGTTCTGCTCTGCAACCCAATTCATCTGCAACATCGTCAACAAAATCAAGCAGTTCCATGATCAGGTCTTTGGTCGGAACTTCTTTTTCGATGCCAAAATCAATCAGTTTATCATCGATTCCATACCGAGAGGCTCTCCATTTATTCTCATTCACCAATGCCCGTGGGTAAATCATGAAGGTGAGATTGGAGAGTCTGAGTTTGAAGAGTTTGGCACAGATGCATTGAAAAAGGGCAGCAAAAGCTACACTTTCATCTACTGTCATGGGTACATCGCATACCCTGAATTCAACTGTTCCATAGAATGGGTGCACGCGCAAGTCCCACCAAATTTTTTTTGCATTGTCTATGCATTTTGTTTTGATCAACAGGTTCACATAGTTTTCATATGCGCTGTAGCTGTCAAAATAATCGGGAATACCAGTTCTGGGGAATTTGTCAAATACCTTGGTTCTGTAAGATTTAAAACCGGTATTTCTTCTTTCCCAAAATGGGGAATTGGTGCTCAATGCAAATACATGGGGAAGAAAATACCTTGCGGCATTGGCGATGTGAATGGCCATTTCCTTTGATGGCATGCCAACATGTACATGAAGACCGAAAATCAGGTTTGATCTTGCGGCATCTTGCATTTCATTTACAATTTCTTGATATCGCTCGTGGTCGGTGATCAATTGTTTTCTCCAGGTGCTGAAGGGGTGCGTACCTGCGGCACCAACACTGAAGCCTTTAGCGGCAGCTATATCTTTGATCGTCGCTCTCAGGTGTGTGATATCCTTTCGGGCATTTTCAATATTGGAGCATACATCCGTTCCGACTTCCACCACAGCCTGGTGCATTTCTGCTTTTACTTTATCCTTGAATATTTTTTGTCCCTCGCTTACAATCTGCTGCTCATGGCTGACCAATTCTTTTGAAACGGGATCAATCACCATGTATTCTTCTTCAATCCCAATGGTAAAAACTTTATAATCGACCATATTTATTTTTTTGAGCTATTGATCAACGGCTGTTGGTTTGCGCTCCTTTTTACAAATTCACCCCATACCAGGTTGTCTCTCTTGTCGGTATGTTGTTCTGCCAACTCAATTGCATAACTGGCTGCAGCCTCCACCACCCATTCAAAATTTTCTTTGCCTACACTCTTGAGATCTGCGTCTGGTGCAGGATTGCAGAAATCAATTGCATAAGGTATGCCATCTCTTACTGCAAGCTCCACTGTATTGAAATCATAACCAAGATACTGGTTGATCTTGAGTACAATGCTTTCCATTTCTTTCAAAAGCTTTGCAGAGGGTTTGTGCTCTGCAACATATCTGAGGTGATGGGGATTTCTTGGTTCGTAAGGCATGATCCTTACATGTTTTCTGCCAATGCAATAGCACCTGTAATATTCAGTAAAAATGATTTCTTCTTGAAGCAGCATCACCAGCTGCCCTGTTTCAGCATGTCTTTCAAAAAACTCTTCCATGCTGTTCAGCTTGTATACATTTTTCCATCCACCACCTGAAAATGGTTTCATGTATGCTGGAAATCCAACATATTCAAAGATTCCTTTCCAGTCCAACGGATAGGCAAGATTTGAAAACGAATCAGATGAGGTATCATCAGGCAGTTCCCTTGAAGGGAGAATAACTGTTTTAGGAACAGGCACTCCAATTTTTGTAGCCAATGCGTTGTTGAAAAATTTTTCATCTGCACTGAACCAGAATGGGTTGTTGATTACTGCCGTTCCACTGATGGCAGCATTTTTTAAAAAAGCTCTGTAAAAAGGTACATCCTGTGATATCCTGTCAATGATGACGGCATAGTCAGATGCAGCACCCTGAACTACTTTATCAATTTTTACAGGTTCAGCAATGATGCCTTTTGCTTTTTTTTGGTTGACGCGCTCAACGAATGCTTCCGGGAAAGAGCGTTCTTTCCCGTGGAGAATGCCAATTTTCTTCATAATATTCAATTCCTTGTCTTCCTAAGTTAATGCTTTTCTTAATTTTGTCCACTTTCAATAAATGGTCAACATCCCCTCATTTACGGTTCATCATATTCAGTCACATGCGCTCAAACGCATGGTGAGGGTTGATCTTTATTGCCCCAAGGCAACTGCCAATGCATATACAATTGATCTGCTAATTATAAACGATGGACAGGATTTGTTGAAAATGGATCTGCAGCATTGGTTGGACAAAATAGGTGATCCGTCAACTCCATTGATGGCAATAGGTGTACATGCAGGGTCAGAGCGGAAATTGGAGTATGGTGTAGCAGGTCAGCCTGATTTCATGAACAGAGGTTCAAAAGCAGATTTATATACTTCGTTCCTTCTTCAAGAGATGTTGCCTTTCCTGAAAAATAAGATGGGTGGCTGCAAGGTCCGGAACAAATATGTAGCTGGATTTTCGCTGGGCGGATTGATGGCATTTGATTTGGCATTGGAATTTCCTGCTGAGTTCAATGCGGCCGGGGTTTTCAGCGGTTCGTTCTGGTGGCGTTCTATTGATTTGAAAGACGACTATGTGGAAGAACGAGATCGCATCATGCATGCCAAAATCAGGACAAAGCAGAACAATGTGCATCAACGGTTTTTTCTTCAGACTGGTGCAAAGGATGAAACAGCTGATCGCAATAAAAATGGGATCATCGATTCGATTGATGACACACTTGATATCATACATGAGTTGGAGAAGATTGGCTTTCAACGCCAACGGCAAATAACCTATGTTGAGCTCCCTGATGGGACGCACGATGTAGCAACCTGGTCCAGGGTGATGCCAGATTTTCTCTCTTGGTTGTACATGAAATAAAAAAGGCATCTTGAAAGATGCCTTTTAAAGATGCTTTTTTTATTGTTATTTTACTCCGAAAGAAACAGAAAGTTTTTCCCATTTCATGGTAACAGCGTTTTTACCAACTTCAAATTTCAGTGCTTCCACAGATTCGTTGGAGCTGGCTGGCTTTGCCTTCACACGAAGAACATCATCGTCCTGCTTGTAATTGAAAGCGCCCCACTGATCAGTGGTTTTATTGAAAATGATGGTCCACTCATTTTTCTCAGGAATGGTGAACAGCGCATATTTCCCTTTTTTGAGTGGCCGACCTTCTACAGTAATGTCTGCATCGGTTTCAAATGTGGTTGCTTTGTTGGCACCTGTTCTCCAAACTTTTCCATAGGGAACGAGTTCCCCCCAGATCGCCCTGCCTTTTACAGAGGGGGCTCCATAGTTGATGGTGATGGTGGCATTGCCAATTTTGCCTGTTGCAGTGCTGGCCGGACTCTGAGCGGCTTGTTGAGCGAAAAGATTGGTTGCTGTGATCGTCAACAATGTTGCTAATCCAAATAGAATTTTTCTCATGTGATTGCTTTTATTTAAGTGTTTTTAAATCCAATTTCCTTTTGTACATCTGAACGGTGTTTTCGAGTCCATAGTACAAAGCATCCGTAATCAATGCATGTCCGATGCTTACTTCGTCAAGGTAGGGAATATTCTGAACCAGAAAGTTAAGGTTATGCAAATCCAGGTCATGTCCGGCATTGATTCCCATTCCCAATGCTCTTGCCCTGGTTGCAGCTTCAGCATATGGTTGGATGGCTTTGTGGGGATCTTTTGCAAAATGTTTGGCATATCCTTCCGTATAGAGTTCAATGCGATCGGTTCCAGTTGCATGTGCTCCTTCAACCATTCGAATATCCGGATCGCAAAAGATGCTCGTCCTGATACCTGCATGCTTGAAGAGGGCAATCATTTCACTGAGATAGGATTTGTGTTGTATAGTATCCCATCCATGGTCGGAAGTCAGTTGTTGGCCTGTGTCGGGCACCAATGTTACCTGTGCAGGTTTAACCTCCAATACCAGGTCGATGAATTTTTCTTCCCTGCAATTGCCTTCGATGTTGAATTCAGTTCGGATCACTTTTTTGAGAGCCCTGACGTCGGCATAGCGGATATGCCGTTCATCCGGACGGGGATGCACAGTGATTCCTTCTGCTCCAAACGCTTCAATATCCAAAGCAGTTTTGATCAGGTCTGGATTGTTTCCACCTCTGCTGTTTCTCAGTGTTGCAATCTTATTGATATTTACTGAGAGTCGCGTCATGCTGTATTAATAGCGGTAGTGTTCAGACTTGAATGGTCCGTTCAATGGAATGCCCAGGTAATCTGCTTGATCCTTGGTCAATACATCCAACTCAACTCCTATTTTTGAAAGGTGCAATGTTGCTACTTTCTCATCAAGGTGTTTGGGAAGAACATATACCTTGTTGTCGTAGTTCTTGTGGTTGGTCCACAATTCTATCTGTGCCAAGGTTTGGTTCGTGAATGAATTACTCATTACGAAGCTTGGGTGTCCTGTTGCACAACCAAGATTTACCAGACGTCCTTCAGCAAGGAGGATGATGTCATTTCCATCAACATTGTAGATATCAACCTGAGGCTTGATGGTATCTTTTGTATGACCGTAGTTGGTATTCAACCAGGCTACATCGATTTCAATATCAAAGTGTCCGATGTTGCATACAATGGTCTTGTCCTTCATCAATTTAAAGTGTTCGCCGGTGATCAGATCACGGCAACCTGAAGCAGTTACAACGATATCAGCTTCTTTTACTGCATCTTTCATCTTCTTCACTTCAAATCCGTCCATCGCAGCTTGCAATGCGCAAATAGGATCGATCTCTGTTACAATCACACGGCAGCCTGCACCAGCAAGAGAGGCAGCAGAACCTTTACCCACATCACCATATCCACCAACAACTGCAACTTTACCGGCAAGCATCACGTCTGTCGCTCTTCTGATGGCATCCACCAATGATTCTTTGCAACCGTATTTGTTATCGAACTTGGATTTTGTAACGGAGTCATTTACGTTGATCGCAGGCATGGGGAGGGTTCCTTTTGCAACACGCTCATACAATCTGTGAACACCAGTAGTCGTTTCTTCAGAAATACCTTTCACATGTTGAACAAGCTCAGGATATTTATCCAACACCATGTTGGTCAAATCACCACCATCATCCAGGATCATGTTGAGTGGTTTGTCAGCACCGCCAAAGAAAAGTGTTTGCTCAATGCACCAGTCAGCCTCCTCAATGGTTTGTCCCTTCCATGCAAATACGCCGATTCCTGCAGCAGCTATGGCAGCAGCAGCTTGGTCTTGTGTAGAGAAAATATTGCAAGAGCTCCATTTTACTTCTGCGCCTAATGCAATCAATGTTTCAATCAGAACAGCAGTTTGAATGGTCATGTGCAGACATCCGGCAATTCTTGCTCCTTTCAAGGGTTGAGAAGGACCGAATTCTTTTCTGATGGCCATCAATCCGGGCATTTCAGCTTCAGCAAGACGAATTTCTTTTCTTCCCCATTCAGCGAGGGTTATATCTTTTACTTTGTGCTTCAAGTTAAAGTCGATGTGGTGTTGTGCGGTAGTTGACATATGCGTTTGAAAATTTTTGGCAAAGCTATCATTAATTGCAATAAATGCCCAATTATATTGGATATTTTAAAGGCTTCAACTCCATGATATAATCATCCATCACATAGCCATTTCCAATATCAATCACTTCCTCGCTAATGATACTGAATCCAACCTTTTTGTAGAAGCCAAGGGTTGGGTTGTACTTGTTTACATTCAACTCCAATGAGCTGCCATCCTGAGATATCACATCCTTTAGTATTTCATTCATCATCCATTTGCCTAAACCTTTACCGTGGTATGAGGGTTGAAGATAGAATTTATGGAGCCTGAATGCACCGTTGTGTGCTGGATCTTTCATTGAGTAAGAGGCATATCCTATCGGATAATCTTTTTCTGTCACAAGGATGAATGCATGTCCTTGTTCCTGTATTTGACGCTTGAGGGAGCCCTCGCTGTAAATGAGTTCGAGCATGTATGTGATCTGCTCCAAGGAGATGATGGATGGGTAAACTTCCATCCAAATTTCTCTGCTCAATCTCCTGATGGTTTCGATTTCATCAACGCCTGCTTTCCTGATTTCATATGTACCGCTCATAGCAACAAATTACATGAAAACGCTTTGCAAATCTAGTTAAGTCATTAAATTTAGAAGACATATGAAAAATCTACACAAGATCTTCTTCATCATTTTATTCAACTCATTGCTTTTATCATGCAAAAGCAAGCAGGAGTGGAGGGAATACCTCGGTGGACCCGAAAGAAATCATTATTCTGCGCTTGATCAAATCAATACAGGCAATGTAGATCAATTGGAAAAAGCATGGGAATACCATACTGGTGACAGCTCAGCACAAAATCAGTGCAATCCTATTATTGTGGACGGTGTCTTATATGCAACCACTGCCTCTGTAGAGGTTTTTGCATTGGATGCGGCAACAGGCAAAGAAAAATGGAGGTACAAAAACGCCAGGAATACAGAGTGGTTCAGTAAGAGCAGGGGAGTTGTGTATTGGGAAGACGGACCCGATAGGCGCATCCTCTTTTCGGCAGGACATTTTTTATACGCGCTTGATGCCATAAAGGGGACCTTGATACCGTCGTTCGGCGACAGTGGGTATGTTGACCTGAAAACTGGATTGGGAGAAAGCGTTGAAGATAAATTTGTTGCGGCGCCGACACCCGGGACAGTGTACAAGGACCTCATCATCATGCCACTGCATTTGTCAGAATCTGCCGGTGCAGCACCCGGTTTCATTCAAGCTTTCAACATCCGAACAGGGAAACTGGAATGGGTCTTTAAAACCATTCCTGGTCCGGGTGAATTCGGCTACAATACCTGGGAGAAGGAAAATTACCGTGATGGTCAGGTGGGAGGCGCCAATGCCTGGTCGGGCATGAGTGTGGACAGAAAGAGAGGGATCTTGTTTGTCCCCACAGGCTCAGCCGCATTTGACTTTTATGGCGGAAACAGAAAGGGAAACAACCTCTTTGCAAACTGTTTGTTGGCATTGGATGCCTATACCGGAAAGCGCATTTGGCATTTTCAGTTTACACATCATGATGTTTGGGATAGAGATCTCCCCGCACCACCTAACTTAATCACAATCAATCAAAAAGGGAAGTCAATTGATGCAGTAGCTCAGGTTACTAAACAGGGTTATGTATTTGTTTTCGAGCGTGAAACGGGCAAACCGGTTTTTGAAATCAAGGAGGTTCCTTTTTCAACAGACGGAGTGCCGGGAGAGCAGCTTTCTGCAACCCAACCCATCCCAACACTTCCCAAGCCCTTCGCAAGAAATACGTTGACAGAAAAAGATATCAATCCAGCTGCAGAAAATTATCAGGAATTGCTCGCCAGGTTCAAGTCGTATCGGAAGCATCTGTATGATCCTCCTTCCTTGGAGGGGACGATCATATTTCCGGGCTTTGATGGAGGGGCAGAATGGGGTGGCGCCTCCTTTGATCCCGAGACTGGCTACCTGTATGTCAATGCAAATGAAATGCCGTGGATTCTTCAGTTAAATAAAATAAAAGAGAATTCAAATAATTCATTATCAATAGGTAACACACTATACATAAAGTATTGCTC
>JBEGMC010000074.1:0-3259 GCA_041183265.1 Bacteroidota bacterium | reverse complement strand
ACCATAATTTTGGAAACAGATGGAGAAGATCTACACAGTTCTTGTTGCGCAATTCCATCATGATTGGATGGGCAAAGGCTGGTTTCTCCATTGAATCCAAAGGAACTGCCGAATCTTATTTAGCAGGAACTTCAGAGTTTAAAAACAATTTGGTTCACTCCAATACTGCTTCCGCTATTTACCGTGGTGATGCAAACGCTATTGCAGTGATCACAGCTGCTGCGATGAAGACAAAAGCAGAATCAGAGGGGTGTATTACGTTGGCAAGCGGAGATGATGCCAAATTGACCTCTCCTTATTATTCCACATCACCCAATTTCTTGCCTGCAACAGGTTCACCCGCACTGACAGGTGCATCTTTCACGGGCATGAATGCATTTTTCACAACAGTGGCATTCAGAGGTGCCATGGGAACTACGAACTGGACAGACAAGTGGACCAACTGGGATCCACAAAACAAAGCATATTAATCATAGCAGATATACAGAAAAATGCAGCTCACATAAGAGCTGCATTTTTTTTATTCTTGAAATGCAACTTTATTTGGCTGGTAGGAGAATGCAACCTGGTATGTCTCTTTTTTATATTTAGAATTGATTTGTCCTATTTTCAGGTCTACATTTTGAGGTGTTGGTTCACAAATGGTAAATAATTCATTGTTGTATTCAATTGTTTTACCAAATGGCTTATCGAACTTTACAGCAACTGTTATATGATCCTGGTATTCCAACACAATCATCGGGAGTTGATAGATTTCTTTGACCAACGCATAAAAAAGTGCTGATCTGTCCTCGCAATCACTTTTGTTGTAGAGCAGTGTTTCCTCTGGAGAAAGCCTCTTCTCTCTTCCAAAATAATCGGAGTCTTTCTCGTATGAAAATGCATTTCTGGTAAAATACATGATGTATTCTACCCCCCTTTTTTTATTCATCCCCTCTGTTCTCTTTTTCAGCTCACGGATGAGCGAGTGCTTTGTCTCTGTGCTGAGTGGTATATTGAATTGGTTATGGTACTCAGTAACTGGATAATTGATAAAATAATTTCTTATTGTTGAGTCTAAATGTATTTTTATTTTCTCCTCTTTGTTTCCGTATTCAAACGCTAATTCTTTCTCGATGTAGTGTTCGGGATTGGATGCAGGAAGTTTAGAGATGCCGAATGAAAATGGCTTGCTTTCATTTCGCAACTCACGAATGATGGTTTGATCAATGATGTTTTCGGTTGTATAGTTGTAATCATGGTAATTAAGACATATGTATTGTGCACCGTCAATTAGTTTACTGGGCATATTGTAAACCATATCATTTGATTGAATGTATAGCAGAATCCCGTTTTTTGAGAGGGCCAAAGATGTGTTGTATCCAAGTTGATTCATCAAATACCACTTGGTTGTAGTATAACCAAGGTAGTCCACACTCTTAGGTATGATCAAATTGGAGGCTTGTCTGACCAGTTGATAGGTGAACCAATCGCAGAGGTCTTTCCTTTTTTTTATTTCTTTGATTTGTTTGATGATATCCATTGTACCTGCCTCTTCCAATTGTTTGCAGATGGCAGTGATGGATTGCTCTTCATATATGAATGGCCGGTCAATTTCGAGGGGTTTTTTCGGAATAAAATAGAGGGTATCACCCAGGAAGTCAATTGACTCATTGCCATTTGCTCTGTTTGAGAAGGCTGTAACTCCTGTTACAAACATGTTGATAATCAATATTTTATGTAATAAGCTCAATCTTAATTTATATGTTTATCCACATTTTGCTCTTAAAGATAACAAAAAATTAATATTGATCGATAATTCTGAACGGAAATGCTGGGGATGTTAAAAATAAATTGGCAAATTGGTTAAAATAAGGTCACGTTGACTGAATATTTTCGAGCGGCTTTTCGGGTAAGCCAATCTCTTCAATTCTTGCTGGGCCGCCATTTACATTGGGCGGCCTTTGTTTATTTTTTTGCAAGTGGCAGTGTAAATCCAAAGGTAGTTCCTACACCAGTGGTACTGCGGGCTTGAATAAATTGTCCGTGTGCTTCAATGATGTGCTTACAGATGGCGAGTCCCAATCCTGTACCTCCAATATTTCTGCTTCTCCCATAATCGGTCCTGTAAAATCTTTCGAAGATCCTTGGCAGGTGCTCCTCTGCAATGCCCATGCCATCGTCGGTAATTTCAATCAGGACTGTCTTGTCATCCGTTTTGTAAATGCTCGCTTCAATCTTTCCTTCTTCGCTTCCATACTTTGCCGCATTGTCAACGAGGTTGATCAGGACCTGCCTGATTTTTTCTTTGTCGGCATGCACAAGGATCGGCTGCTCGCAACCTTTTTTGATCAGGCAATTGATTTTTTTGACGGAAGTCTTGATGCTCAGGGTTTCAAAAACCTCGTTGATCAAATCTTGGATCACAAAATGTTGATAATGCAATTCCTGTTTGCCGCTTTCGAGACGTGTGATTTCATCCAAGTCTGAAATCAGGTGGATCAATCGTTCCGTGTTCTTATACGCGTTGGATAAAAATTTTTTATTGACTTCATGATTATCAGCCGCTCCATCAATCAATGTTTCCAGGTAACCTTGAATGGCAAAAGCAGGAGTCTTGAATTCATGCGAGAGGTTTTGTAAAAATTCTTTTCTGAATGCTTCATTTCTCTCTAGAACTTCCATCTCATCTTTGCGTTGGTCGGCCCATTTCAGGACTTCCTCTCCAACCTCATCCAGGTTTTGCTGCGGTAGAATATTTTTTTGAAAAAACTCTTCTCTTTTGGATGCCTTGGTCTGGTTGATGAATTTATATATGAGTTTGACCCTTCTATAGATAAATTCGTTGATGAAATAGCGTCCAACCAGAAATGACACTGTCAAAACACCCAATGAAATGATGGAGATTTCGATGAGTCCACAGCCTGCCAAACTTGCGATGAGCATGGCTGTTGATGCAGCAGACATGCTGATGTATATGGCTATGCGGGTGGGTGAGTAGTTCTTAGACTCGAACATGCTGCAATTTAGACATTTGCAGCATACACAAAAATGGAGAATTGTTAAAGCTCAAACTTGTAACCTACGCCCTTGACCGTGGTGATACAGTCAATACCGAGCTTTTGTCTGATTTTCCTGATATGTACATCAATGGTTCTGTCTCCTACAATTACATCGTTGCCCCAAATTTTATTCAAGATTTCATTGCGAAGAAAAACACGTCCTGGTTTTGATGCCAAATAACTCAGCAATTCAAATTCTTTCTTCGCTAAATTGATGG
>JBEGMC010000073.1:0-15906 GCA_041183265.1 Bacteroidota bacterium | reverse complement strand
GTGGATCCCAATGCAAAACAAACCTCTATGGAGGCTTACATAGGTCAAGTTAACAGCAATTCTCTTACGTTGGTGGATTTTGGTGCAGAATGGTGCCCGCCCTGCAGAAAAATGGAACCAGTTTTACAATCGTTTATAAAAGACAATCAGAGCAAGTTGGCATTGATCAAGATGGATGGTGGAATTGAAACGGCACTCATGCAATCCTTACATGTAGAGGCCCTGCCTACTTTTATTCTTTACAAGGATGGTAAAGAGATCAAAAGAAAGCAAGGCCTCGTAAGTCGTGATGAATTCAACGACTGGTTGAAATAATTTATTTTTTTGCCCTTTGCATGGCATTTTGTGATGGTCCGGTTCTTGGAGCTCCAGGTCCGCTCAACGTTGCGCCAGCTTTGAACAATTGGAATTTACTCGGCATTTCTTTTACCGGCCACTTTCCGTTTGCTTCATCAATATCAGCGGTTTCCTTCATGGGATCCAACTGTATCGATTTCACTTCTTTGTTCTTTACAAATACCTTTGAAACCTTGTTTTCGTTCAAACGCCAGATGGTAACAGGAATGCGGTCAACCTCTTTGCTGCCATCCACAAAAGTCCACTCCACAATGATGGGCATCAACATACCGCCCTTGTTGCTGAATGTAAGTTCATAAAGATTCTTATCCGCCCATTTGGCATAGTTTTCTTTGTCCTTGTTGCCTTCGATACGCTGTTGTGCCATCTCCTGGAACATCCTTGCATCTGCGTTGCGGTTGTAATAATAGAAATCTCTTAAAGTAGTATCACGATCTGTATAGAAGCTGATTTTTTTCTCCTCACGATTTCTGATTTTACTGATGCTTTCAAAATCGGGTGTTTTCAAACTTGCCGTATTTTTTTCTGCATCAAGCTTGAACCACTTCACACTGTCCAATGAAATATCAACCGGATCGGTTCCATAATACCAACCTCTCCAAAACCAATCCAGATCAACCGCACTGGCATCTTCCATGGTTCTGAACAAATCATTGGGTGTTGGATGTTTAAATGCCCAACGCTTTGCATATTCTTTGAATGCATAATCAAACAACTCCCTTCCCATGATGGTTTCACGCAAAATGTTTAATCCGGTTGCGGCTTTTGCGTATGCGTTGGATCCCACATTGGCAACATTGTCACCCTTTGTCATGATGGGTTCCAACAAATCCTTTGGAAGACGCATGTAATCAGTGATCAGGTGCGCGGGACCTCTTCTGGAGGGATAATTGTTGTCAAATTCCTGTTCAGTCAGAAATTGAACAAACGTATTGAGGCCCTCATCCATCCACCAGTATTGGCGCTCATCAGAGTTGATGATCATCGGGAAAAAGTTATGTCCCACTTCATGGATGATGACACCTATTGCACCATATTTGGTCGCTTCGCTATAGGATCCGTCTTTTTCTGCTCTTCCAAAATTCATGGCAAGCATGGGGTATTCCATTCCAATGGCTGCTTCAACAGAAATGGCAACAGGATATGGATATGGAATGGTGAAGTTGGAATAAGTTTTGATGGTATGGTAGACCGCCTTCGTGGAATATTTTCGATAGATGGGATATGCCTCTTTTCCATAATAACTCATGCACATCACTTTCTTTCCCTCAACATCTGCACTCATCGCATCCCAAACCAAACGACGTGATGTATTGAAAGCAAAATCACGCACGTTGATGGCTTCGTATACCCATGTCTTTTTCTTTGTTGATTTGTCTTTTGCGTTTTCAAGTGCTTCTTCGAGGGTTACAATCTCCACAGGATCCGCAGCTGACTGGGCTTTTTGCCAACGACCCAACTGTGTTGGTGTCAGCACCGCACTGTAATTTTTGCACTCACCTGTGGCCGCAACAATATGATCTTCCGGTACGGTGATGTTGACTTTGTAGTTTCCGAAGGTCAGTGCAAATTCAGCACCACCAGTGAATTGAAGGTGTTGCCAGCCCTGGAAATCACTGTAAACAGCCATCCTGGGGTACCACTGTGTAATGGAATACAGGTTGTTATCATCATCTGCAAAGTGCTCATAACCACCTCTTCCGTATCTGGTCAGCTTGTCATTGATCCTGTAATTCCAGCTTACTTTGAAAACAAATTTTTGTCCAGATCTCAACGGAACCGGCAACTCAATCCTCATCATGGTTTGGTTGACAGTGTACTTCAATGCATTGCCTGCAGCATCGGTCAGTGAAGTAATATTCACCCCATAACCTTTCATGTATTCTGCAGGGTCCATCTGACGAAGTTGCAAATCTGTCATGCCATCCCTCATCGTGGAGGGCTTGTCATAATTATTGTTGCTGTTGGGATGGTGGAAATTTTCATCCACCTGTAACCACAGATAGGTAAGCACATCAGGAGAATTGTTGAAGTAGGTGACAGTCTCTGCGCCTGTCAACATATTTTCTGCCTCATTGATATCCACATTGATATCATAGTCAGCACGCTGTTGCCAGTATTTAGGACCGGGAGCTCCGCTGGCAGTGCGGTATTCATTGGGATCTTGCAAAAGATAATCGAGTTGCTCAAAACGATTACCGTGATTGGAGCCTGCATTCCTCAAAGGCTGCGCCGATGCAAAGGAGATGCCCAATACAGAAGCCAACAGGAAGAACTGAAATTTTCTCATGATGGGATATTTAAATATTAAAACGGAAATCTTTCTATTGAAAGTTTAAGTGCCAATCCAAGTACCAGTGATGAAAAAACCAAGACCCATTCCCGTGGAGTGAAAAGCTTTGTCATTCCTACCAATACACTTGCAATCAACACCAACAATACTACGAAAATTTGCCCGATTTCCAATCCCATATTGAACCCCAACAGACTCCAAACCAGGTCCTGATCTTTGGAAATCATGAACCGGATGGTATTGGCATATCCCAGTCCATGAACCAGTCCAAAGAAAAGAGCCATGGCATATTGAAGTTTATCTGTTTGATGCATGGATCCCGTTTTACGGAAATTCATGATACTGGAAAAAACAATGGTACAGGGAATGGCGAACTCTACCCAACTGTTGTCCAAACGAACAACATCCATTCCACTTAAAAACAATGTAATCGCGTGGCCAATGGTAAAAGCGGTAATCAGCACCAGGACTTGCTTCCAATGCCTGAATTGGTAAACAATGGAGAGCACTGCAATAAAATACAGATGATCCAGTGCTTCCATGCTGATGATATGATCCCAACCAAGGGTGAAATAATATTTAAAATCTGTTGGCTGCATAATTCTAAAATAAAGCTGACTTTTGTAAGATATGAAATACCTGAAAATCTTGCTCGCTCCTCTACTCCTTCTTGTTCTTTCATTCAAGCATCCTTTTTATGTGTCCGTAACGGAAGTTGAATACAGCAGCAAAACAAAAGAGGTAGGTATTTCAGTAAAGGTCTTTCCTGATGATCTCGAAGAATCCCTGAGAAAATTCAACGGCAACAAATACGATGTGGTTCAGGGTGATAAAAAAATAATTGGCCCTGTTTTAGATAAATATATCAAACAACACATGCGCATCCTGCTCAACGGAACTGCAAAATCTTATCAATGGATGGGCTATGAAATTGACAAAGAATCCGTTTGGATGTATTTCTCCATCACCAATCAGCCTGGTGTTCGATCCATACAAGTACAGTCTGACTTGATGTATGCATACAAGCAAGAACAGACCAATATCATTCACATCAAACTGGATGATAAGCGGGAAAGCTTTCGACTGATGGCACCTGAAATGAGTGCCATCTTGAGGAAATAATTATTTAGCTGCATTGGCAACTGCAATGGCACGTATGGTTTCATCTGCAAATGACGCAAACGCTTCAGATGTGATGCCATTGTCGCCAATGATCGCTGGAAGTCCCTTGTCGCCTCCCTCTCTGATGCTTTGCACCAAAGGGATTTGTCCCAGGAAATTCAAATCCAACTGATCTGCCAAATTTTTCCCACCGTCTTTTCCGAAAATGTAATATTTGTTATCGGGCAATTCTTCCGGTGTAAACCATGCCATGTTTTCAACCAATCCGATGATAGGCACTTTCATTTGAGTTTGATTGAACATCGCGATGGCTTTCTTGGCATCTGCCAAAGCAACTTCTTGTGGGGTGGTTACCACCACCACACCCGTGACAGGAATGGTCTGAACCAATGTGAGGTGTATGTCACCGGTTCCAGGAGGCATGTCGATCACCAAATAATCAAGTTCTCCCCAATGCACATCTGTCACAAACTGTTTGATGGCACTGCTGGCCATGGGTCCGCGCCATACCACTGCACTTTTCTCATCCACCAACAATCCAATGCTGATCAGTTTGATCCCGTGTTGCTCCAGTGGCAGAATTTTATCTTTCCCATCGATGTGTTCCATCAATGGACGCTTCCCTCTCACACCAAACATGATGGGAACACTCGGTCCATATATATCTGCATCCATCAATCCAACTTTGGCACCTTGCTTGGCCAATGCAAGAGCAAGATTGGCAGAGACAGTTGATTTACCCACTCCACCTTTCCCACTCACAACAGCGATGATATTTTTTACGCCAGGCAAAACAGCAGTGAGATCAACCCTCAATGAACTTGTATTCGAGGTAAAATGGACGACTACTTCCAAACTGTCACTCACTTGTTCATGGATGGCTTTTTCACAATTTCTGCGAATTACTTCTTTCAGGGGACAAGCAGGTGTAGTGAGTACGATGGTGAATTCAACAGATGAATCATTTAACTTAATATCTTTCACCATTTGCAGGGTAACCAGGTCCTTTTTCAAGTCAGGCTCCTCTACGGTTGACAATGCCTTCAAAATCGCTTCTGTTCCCATACAAGTAAAATGTTAAAATGAAAAGAATTGCAAAAATAACCAATCGCCGGCTACTTTTTTTATGAAAAAGAAACAGTTAATTTGCACAGAATGTTGTCGATGAGAAAGCTTTTTTTTCTGCTGTGCTTGTTTCTTGGATTGCTCCCCTCTATTGCAAGGGCACAGTTTGAGACATTCAGGGATTCAGTGGTTCAATTGTATGGTGTGGTGATGACCGCAGATAGCCTGAGAGGACTCCCAGCCGTCAGCATCGTTGTAAAAGGTACTGGAAGAGGAACCCTCACCAATACACAGGGCGTTTTTTCGATTGTAGCCCTGAAAGGAGATGAAATCGAATTCAGCTGTATTGGATTTAAAAACAAGATCACCAAAATTCCAATGGAATTGGTAGGCAATCAATTCAGCATCATTCAGCTGATGGTCAATGATACAGCATTTTTGCCAGCCGCCATCATCAAACCTCGTCCTACTAGAGAGCAGTTTGAAAGAGATTTTGTATCGACCGATGTGCCGGACGACAATATTGAAATTGCGAGAAAAAATACTGATATCACCACCAGAAGAATTTTGATGAGAACGCTACCCAGCGACGGAAAAGAAGCCATCAATATGAACCTGGCAAGGGGAGCACAGAAATATTATTATTCAGGACAAGCACCACCCGTCAACATCTTCAACCCTTTTGCATGGGGTGAGTTCATCCGCAGTTGGAAGCGTGGCGATTACAAGAAAAAATAAATTTCAACATTGACCAATAGAAGTGTTACAGTTTTTTGCGGCTCAAAGAGTGGAAACAATCCCCTTTTTGAAAAAGAAGCTGCAGAACTGGGTACTGCGCTGGCAGATAAAAAAATTGATCTGATTTACGGCGGTGGCGCAAAAGGCATCATGGGCGCGCTCGCCAACAGCGCTTTGGCAGCAGGTGCAAATGTGACAGGCATCATTCCACGGGTACTGATTGACTGGGAAAGACAACATACCTCCCTTACTGAGGTGATCATTACCCGTGATATGCATGAGAGAAAAAAATTATTGTACGAGAAAGGCATGGCAGGCATTGTACTGCCGGGTGGATTTGGAACGCTGGATGAAATGTTTGAGATGTTGACATGGAACCAGCTGAGCATCCACAACAAAAAAATATATATCCTGAATACAGCAGGATTTTATGATCATTTGATCAAGCACCTCGAATATCTGATTGAAAAAGACTTTCTGTACGAACCACTGTGGGAGCGCATCCACTCATTCAGTGATGCTGCAGGGTTGGTAAACACACTCGATAAAAATCTCGGTCAGCATTAATCGAAAATTTTTCCTGCATTCAAAATATTGTTGGGATCAAATGCTTTTTTGATTTCCTTCATGAGCCTGAAATGCACTGGCTCAAACATCACGTCCATATAGCCTTTCTGAATGAGTCCCACGCCATGCTCGCCACTGATGGTTCCACCTAGTTTTTTTACTGCCACAAACAATTCCCTCAATATGGCATGCATCTCCTGGTTGCCGAAACTATTGGGGATACCTGGTTTATTTAAACGGATATGCAAATTTCCATCACCCGCATGTCCGTAACAAACCGCTGTGAATCCATATCGTTTTCCAAGCTCTTTTACATCTTTGATCAGTTCGGGAAGCAGGGCTCTTGGCACGACGGTATCTTCTTCAATCGTATACCCTTTTGTTTTAACAACTTCTGCCACCCTTCTGCGCAACTTCCACAACTCATTCTTTTGCTGATGGTCTTCTGCAAAATAGATTTCTCCGCATTCATACTGCAGCAGCAGTTCACTGATCGATTCCATCTCGCTCATCAGGGTGTCCATGTGATTGCCATCCACTTCAATGATCAAATGCGCAGCAGTATCTGGTGTTACTGGCACTGAGGAGGATCCTACTTCTTCACTTACAATCATCAATGCATCGATCTCCATCAATTCAAGTGCAGAAGGAGTAAACCCCGCTCTGAAGATGGCACTAACTGCTTCGCTTGCCTTCTCCAATGATGCAAAAGGAACCAACATCAATAGATCATGCTTTGGAAGTGGTATGAGCTTCAATACAATTTTCGTTACGATGGCCAGTGTTCCCTCACTGCCTACAATCAATTGCGTTAGATTATATCCCGTCGAGTTTTTCAATACATTCGATCCTGTCCAGATGATTTCACCTGTAGGCAATACCACTTCAAGATTCAACACATAATCGCGCACGACACCGTACTTTACTGCTTTAGGACCACCACTGTTTTCAGCAATATTGCCTCCGATAAAACAGGAACCTTTGCTGGAAGGATCCGGAGGATAAAACAAACCTTTCTCCTTGACAGCATTTTGCAGCACTTCTGTGATCACACCGGGCTCTGTGGTGATTTGTAAATTTCTTTCATCGATTTCCAGTATTTTATTCAAACGATCAGTTGCAATCAATACACCACCCAAATGAGGAAGCGCCCCTCCGCTGAGTCCTGTTCCCGCTCCACGGGGTGTAACGTGAATGGAATGCTCATTGCATATTTTCATGATTGCACTGATCTCATCAGCAGATCCTGGCCTGAGAGCAACCTGCGGCAAATAATGCAATTCCTCTGTCTCATCATGTCCGTATGGCTGCAAATGTTCTTGATCTGTGATTACATATGCCGCTCCAACGATGGCCCTGAACTGTTCGATGATATCAGAAGAGATCCCAATCTGCATGTCATTTCGATTTGACACGAATGTCGGAAATAGGTCCGAGAATGGAAAGGGAATTAATTTTTAAATACCGGACAAAAGCTCTGCCGATCTGCATACATCAGGGTATACATGCCATTGTACTGCATGTACAATTCATTAGCCCCCATGCCATTGTTGAAATTTTTCAGAGATGAAGTTGTTACATCATACGTAAAACTGAAACGGAAATTCTTCCATTGGTAGCCCAACATCGGGATGACTGCATCACCCGGACGCAAATAGGCTCCCAAGATCAGTTGTTGCTGACCATTCCCGCTCACATTGTAATTGAGGTGCAAACCACCTACAAATTCAGATGCTTTTGACTGATGCGTATAGTAGATGCCTGGTGAAATAATTACTTGCTCATTGGCTTTGATGACAGCGTCTGCAAAATATATGAAACGGGGTTGAACGATGTTGTCGTTTGTTGTGGAGGTTGAAAAAAAGGACTCTTTCGGTTTGTTGAGATGCTGAGCGCTAACACCCAAATGCACGTATACATTCTCTGAAGGAAATAATGCATAATTGAGTCCCGCTTGCAAATCCAGGTACCCAACGGAACTGTTCACGAGAATCTCACTGGTAGGACCATTGAAAAACTTTCCGTCCCACATATCACCAAATCGGAGGTTGCTTGTATTGACCCTTTTGCCAACAAATCCAATGTTGAATCCACCAGACAAAAGGCTCGCATTTCCCAACATTTGATGATATGCAACAGATGCATAAGATTTGGTTGATCTCAAGGTGCCAGATCCTGCCATATCCTGAAAGATCAATCCGCCAACACCAAACCAACCGGTTGAAATGAGGTTTCTCAAAACCTGAAAATCGCCATATACACTCATGGTTGTGTAAGGAACTGGAATGGAAGCCCATTGCTCCCTGTAGTGCGCACCCAAACGATAATCAGAATAAGGAAGGAATCCGGTATTCGCTGGATTGGTTGACAAGGGACTGTTGAAAAACTGAGAGAAACGAAGATCTTGTCCCCATGCATTGCAAAGAGCTAAATTGATTAATATGATCGTATAGAGCAATCTCTTTTTCAAATGATCATCGTATAAGTGTTACACTTCCTTTTCGGGATTCGGTTCTGCCATCCGCAAACTTAACAATCAAAGTATACGCATAGACATCAATCGGCTGCGGTGCACCTTGAAATTTTCCATCCCAACCAAAACTGGGATTGTATGATTCAAATACAAGTTGACCGAAACGATTGTAAATTTTCAAATTCATATCATCTATTCCAAAAATCTTGGGAAGAAAAACATCATTCTTACCATCATCATTGGGTGTAAACGCATTGGGTATTTCAAGCAATTCCGTTACAATTGGACTCACTGGAAGGGTATAAACTGCCGAACAGCCGAAACTGTTGTAAGCAGTGAGCGAAACATCAAATGTGAATGATTTTGAATATTGGTGGATGGGTTGCGTTAAAGTTGAAGTAACTCCATCTCCAAAATTCCATGAATAACGGGAAGCCCCTGTTGATTGATTGATAAATGAAAAAGGTGTATTCTCGATGGATGGCTTTGGTGAGAAATCAAACCTTGCATCAGGCGCTGAGAGAACAACGAGTGTCTTTGTGAAATTGTCTGAAATATTACAACCAGGACTGTTTTCACTTACAACCAACTTAATGGTCTTAACACCAGCAGTTGAATAAGTTTGATCAATTGGGCTGTATACATTGGAGGTTTGCCCATTGTTAAAATCCCACGAAAAATTGGTTCCACCAACACTGTTATTGGTAATACTGATTTTTTCTCCAACGCATATGGTGTCTTTGCTCAATTTAAATGCAGCTTTGATCGTTGAAAATACGTAGATATCCAAGGGAATAGAATCATATTGATTGCAAAAACCAACATCAATCAACTTTAGCCAAACCCTGTGCAATCCTGGTGTAAACGTATGGTTTACTGATTGCAAATTGGTCGTGTCAGGTTTCGTTTTGTCGTCATAAATCCAAACAAATGACTTTGCAGCAAAAGGCTTTCCTTGTTTGGAAACAGAAAGATTTTGCAACGTAAATGTTCCGCTTGTACAATCTCCTACCCTTACTGCAGCGGCATTCATCTGCACCTCATTGATACCCACCTTGATTTGCATGAAAGAACTGTCACGTGTGATACACCTGTTTTCATCAATGGATATCAACTTTACCCTGAAAGAAGTGTCTCTCAAAACATTGTAGCTATGGCTTATCTCCGGAACAGCGGTTGTATCAACTTTTGATCCATCACCAAAATCCCATATATATGTCTTCGCCATTGCAATGGTATCATAAAAATTGACCGTCAATGGTGAGCATCCACTTGTATCAAACACTCCATTGATAGCTGATTTGATGCCATTATCAACTCCGTCAAACGAAAAATTGATTTTAACTGCTGCAAGATTGCACCCACTTGGTAAAGCAGCATTGGAAGATGCCACTGCACCAGGTGTGATGATCATATTTTTAGTGATGGGATCACCTGGATTGCTTCCATTGCGTGGACAAGCGTTGTTTCCAAAACAATTCGCACAAATAGACATATAAATGGCACCCCTGGAATCAAATCGGGAAGTCCCTCCATCTACATGATCCACCTCACCTCCACTTTGTCCCCAAAATGAACCGTATAAAAGTTTATTGGCATTTTTTTCAATCACAATAAAATAGAAATCTTTGTTGTCAGTGTATTTCTGTATTGCGTCTGGGGTGATATCCATACCCAAAGGACCAACTGTTTGCGCATCATATGGACCCGGATCACAAAGATTCATTTTGCCTCCCCATCCTGAAACGTATATATTTTCACACCTGTCAACAAGAAATGCTACAGGAGAAATATTGGGCTTGGCTGAAGATGTACCAAAAGCTGTAGTGTATAAAAACCTGGTCAGACCTGGATCCATTTTGGCAATAAATTGCTTTGCATTTTCATTGCCATAGGTTGCGTTGAATTTTTGCCATCGACCCAAAGTAATCCCCATGGTATAAGGATTTCCAGATTTATCAAACTGAATACCATAAATAAAATCTGTTGAGGGTGTTCCTTGGAAAGTTGTTTTCTTCAAAACACCTGTAGGACCGATGATAGAAATAAAACCATCCACTGCTCCCAAAAAATTAGGTGACTCCACACCGGTTTTGTCACCTGGAAAATCAGCACTCACAGTTGGTCCTGCAACATAAATATCGTCTGTAACAGGATTGATGGACAACACGAAAGCTGCATCATCCTTGCTTCCACCAAGATATCTGCTGAAAATCACATTTGATAAATTGGCTGTAAGCTTGATGACGACTCCATCTTGAACACCCCCAAACCTGCTGGATCCCACTGGAAAAACCGGAAAATCATCTGATTGTGTTGAAGTGGCAATAAGAATGTTATCGTTCTTATCCAGAATCACCTCACTTCTTGAATGATCCCCATAATTGTAAACAAGCGTAGAGGGTGAAACAGAAATTTGTGCATTTGTGTTGGCTCCATCCATTTCAGTTCCGCCTATCAGCACACTTCCAATTACTGCTTTACCATCTGCTGAAATTTTGATTACATATATGTCTGAAGCACCTCCCAGTGGTCCAAATTTTAGCGTGCCTGATGCGCCGATAGGAAAAGGGAAATCACGGTCCTTGCTGGTGGTTCTCCCTTGAATCACTGCATTGCCTGAACCATCCACAATGATGCTGTGAGGATACTCGTCACCATTTCCACCAATATAGGTTGAAAAAATTCTTTGCTTTCCATCACTGCTGAATCTTGTCAAACCAATATCGACACCTCCTATTGAACTGTTGGGACCAAAAGTTTGTCCAGTGCCACCTCTGAAGGTAGTCTGCAATGCCCCCAAAGAAAGTGGATACTCTGATCCAAATACAATACCTCCGGCATAGAGGCTGCCATCTGGACCAGGAGCTGCCGAGAATCCCCAATTGTTGCTTTTGCTTCCCGTGTAAGTAGAAAACTCCAGCGTTGGATCAATGATCAATTGATAATTGCTATTGTAGGCACCAAGTTTATAACCAACAATATTTTTTGAAAGGGTATAATTGCATTTTACTTCGATGCGCTTCCCGTCAATGATCTGATAAGCATAGGGCTCCAATTCTTTTACTTCACCCACCGATGTTGAAATAACCAATGCTCCAGATTTGATTTTCAAATTATCGACACCTTCATACTTCAATTGGATGATGGAGGGATCTGTTTGAGGCGAAAGCATCAAATCATACTTCATACCTCCATTGGATGAAGCATAAAATCTCATGTCTACTCCATCATAGATGGACTCCCGGGTAATATCATAAAAACTGCGAACGCCTGTTTTCCATTTGCTCGGGTCGCCGCCTAAAAAATAATTGGAAACATCAGGACTTGCCTTTCCCAAATGATAACGGTTTTCTTGAGATCCGCCAACGAATGACACCTGATAACTATGCGACTTGATGGTAGATGTATGCACCTCTTGCATTGCACGCTTGCCAGCAACCTCAATTGTATCTGCTTTGGTGAGTTTGGAGAAAATGGAAACATTGTTATGCATCAAGTTTCGATGCGCTTCTTCCTCTAACTTATGAACGACATATCCCTTTTTATTGAAAAAAACAGTACTCGAGCCTTGTATCGCCTTGAATTCAAAATCACCCTTCCACTGACCCTTGTTTTCAATGAAATCAATCGAATAAAAAGTTTGTGCCGAGGCGACTGGGCTGAATGCAATTAAAAAAAACCAACATAATATCGTTGAATGCTTGAACACCCGGATTTGACTTGCTCTAAAATTAACGGTTTAAAGCCTTAGAACTTGTTAATAATCAGGATATTTTACCCCAGACAGTACCGGAATTTTCTGATTGCAGGTGATGCTTCAATGAAGCATGTGCAGGATGATTTAAATCAGGGTCACCTGTCAACAATTGATCTGCTATTTTTTTTGCCTTTTCCAATATTTCCCGATCCTGTGCTATGTCAGCCAACCTGAAATTCAGCGCACCGCTTTGACGGGTTCCCTGTATATCACCCGGACCCCTCAACTCAAGATCTTTTTCAGCAATTTTGAATCCATCGGTTGATTTGCACATGATCGAAATGCGTTCCTTTGCATCTTTCCCGATGTTGTTGGCAGTCAGCAAAATGCAATAGCTCTTTTCACTTCCCCTGCCAACCCTTCCCCGCAGTTGATGCAACTGACTCAATCCAAATTTTTCTGAACTCTCAATGATCATTACAGTTGCATTGGGAACATTGACGCCTACTTCAATCACAGTTGTGCTCACCATGATTTGCGTTTCACCTTTCACAAAACGCTGCATATTGATTTCCTTTTGATCTGCAGGCATTCTTCCATGCACCATGCTGATCCAATAGGCAGGCTCGGGAAACCACGCTTTTACATTTTCATATCCCCGCATCAAATCTTCGTATTGCAATTTTTCACTCTCTTCGATCAATGGAAAAATAAAATAAGCCTGTCGCCCTTTCGCAATTTCAGATTTGACAAAGTCCATCACCTGTGGCCTGGCATCATCCAACCGATGAACAGTTTGTACAGGAGTTCTACCCGGCGGCAATTCATCGATCACACTGTAATCTAAATCACCATAAGCGGTCATGGCCAGTGTACGTGGAATAGGTGTGGCTGTCATCACCAGCATATGCGGTGGCACAACATTCTTCTTCCACAACTTTGCCCTTTGGGCAACGCCAAATTTGTGTTGCTCGTCCACTACTGCAAGTCCCAAACTTTTAAACTGTACAGCATCTTCAATCAAAGCATGGGTACCCACCACAATCTTGATTTCACCCTCCTGTATTTTTTTGAGCATGCTCTTGCGCTCAGCTGTTTTTGTTGAGCCGGTCAACAATGCAACCTCAATATTCAATTCAGCAAGCAAACGGGAAAATTGATCGAAATGCTGATGGGCAAGAATCTCTGTGGGCGCCATGATGCAGGATTGATAACCATTGTCAATGGCAATTAGCATGGTCATGAGTGCGACAATCGTTTTTCCGCTGCCAACATCCCCTTGCAACAAGCGATTCATTTGTGTACCACTTCCCATGTCGAGCCTGATTTCTTTCAAGACCCTTTTTTGCGCATTGGTCAGGGGAAATGGAAGATACTGATGAAAAAAATTATTGAAAGTTGATCCAACTTTTGCAAATAAAATTCCCTTTGAAAAACGATGTCTCGCTGCACGCATCATGCCCCAGCGCAATTGAGATACAAGCAACTCCTCAAACTTCAGTCGATGAATGGCCGAAGCATATTGATCATGGTTTTGCGGAAAATGAATTTGTTGCAGTGCCTTCCATCTTGAAATCAACTTCTCCTTTTGAAGGACATCAGCAGGAAGGTTTTCAGGAATTTCCTTTTCCTCTAAAACCAAAAACAACTGATACAATAATTTTCCAATTGCTTTTCCATTCAGTCCCCTTGCTTTCAATTTTTCCGTGACAGAATACATGGGCTCCAGAAAACGCTTACCCGATTCGTTGCTTTCTTTGAGCGTCTCGATTTCGGGATGCGACAATTGAGGTTTACCAAGAAAAAAGCTGATCCTTCCAAATGCAACATAATCATTGCCCACATAAAGCATTTTCTGTACCCAATTGATTCCCTGAAACCAGGTGAGCTCGATGATGCCGGACCCATCACGCAAATGTGCCACCAGCCTGCGTGAACGTTTCTCTCCAACTACTTCCATGGAAACCAACCGGCCACTTACCTGTACAAAATCCATAGAGGGGGTAATGGAGGCTATTTGAAATATTTTCGTTTTGTCGATGTGTTTGAATGGAAAATAAAAAAGCAGATCCTCAAATGTAAAAATCTGCAATTCCTTCTTCAGCATATCGGCTCGCAGGGGACCAACACCTTTCAGGTATTCAATGGGATTGGATAATATGGATGATTTCGAGGCTATTTTTTTATTTTCAAAATTAAACCAATATCCCTTTGAATCGTTTGAAATAAATTTGCAGCATGAACAATATTATCTGGACCCTGAAAGCATTTGCAGAGTTGAACCCATTTGAGTTGTATCAGATATTGAGGCTGAGAAGTGAAGTCTTTGTGGTTGAGCAAAATTGTGTATTCCTGGACATGGATGACCTGGATGCCAAATCACTCCACTTGCAAGGAAGATCAGACGGTGAACTTATTGCATACGTAAGGATCCTTCCACCCGGACTTTCCTATCCAGAGCCCTCCATCGGCCGGGTTGTAACATCACCAAAATCAAGACGCACCGGAGCAGGAAAAGCGTTGATGAAAAAAGCAATTGAAGAAACGACTGCCATGTACCCCAGTAAATCCATCAAAATTGGCGCCCAATTGTATCTGAAGAGATTCTATGAAGGATTTGGATTTGAACAATGCAGTGAAGTTTATCTGGAGGATGGTATAGAGCACATCAAGATGCTCAGAAAATAACCCTATTTCAAAAATATATCTGCAGCTTCTTTCCAATGATGGATGCGTTCATAACCGTCCACTTCTCGGTTGTGAAATGCAGCATACAAGTATTTTTTACCCGAAAAATGAACCAGGTTGCGCACATGGTCATCGATCATGTAATCACCATGGATCATGCGCTTGTCACCACACAATACCAGTTGCCTCCAGGTAAAAAAAGGAAAGTGCTCCAAGAGCCAATCGTGCTTATCCTTCAATGAGTTGGGGAACTCGACTGCAGCTGAAACGATGAATATTTCATAGCGTTTGTTCATCTCCTTTAAGACATCTTGGGCATCATCCATCACAGGAAGATTGCGAAAAAAACCTTCGCTGTACAAACGTTCCAATACCAGTTTTCTGTGTTGCTCCGGAAATCCTCTTACCCATGAACCTTCTTTCATTTGATCATAATCTACTTTCAAACCATGGGTTTTTTCGTACCATGCCACCATATCCCCCATTGGATCTGCAATGACTTCGTCCATGTCGATGATGATTCTTTCCATTCAGGATAATTCAGGCTTTAAATATAAGGAGGTATAACTGGATTTCACTTTCAGCAATCCCTCTGGATATCCCTGATAGAGCAAAGAACCGCCTCCCTGTCCACCTTCCGGACCCAAATCGATGATATAATCTGCCATTTTGATTACATCCAGGTTGTGTTCAATCACCAAAACTGTATTTCCGCGATTCACCAATTTATTCAATACGTTCAACAACAAATAAATATCCTGGAAATGGAGTCCCGTAGTTGGTTCATCGAGAATATAAAATGTTTTCCCGGTATCTTTCTTTGCCAATTCAGTAGCCAATTTTACACGCTGTGCTTCTCCGCCACTGAGGGTAACAGCAGATTGCCCGAGCGTGATGTATCCC
>JBEGMC010000072.1:0-3449 GCA_041183265.1 Bacteroidota bacterium | reverse complement strand
AATCAATTCCTCCACCTCTACCCGAATCCCTGTCAAGACCAATTGTTTTTGGAATCCGCAGATGAAATTCAATCAGCTATTTGGGCCGTTGCAAACAATGGAAGAACAATCAAATTGATCTACAACAAACTGGGTAAAACCATTAGAATAGATGTGTCGATACTTTCAAAAGGCATCTACCACTTGCAAATGGTTTCGAAAGGCGCACTCAGACAAATCCCTTTTATAAAATTTTAGACCGAGAAACTCTCACCACACGCGCAGGTTCGGTTGGCATTGGGATTGATGAAATGAAAACCCTTTCCGTTCAATCCATCAGAAAAATCAAGCGTCGTATTGAAAAGATATAAAATACTTTTTCTGTCTGTAACCAGCTTCATGCCTTTGTCCTCAAAGATCTGATCTCCCTGCTTGATTTCATTGTCAAAATCCATCTTGTAGGTAAGTCCGGAGCATCCGCCGCTCACAACACTGACCCTGACAAAATAGTCTTCTCCCCTTCCTTCATCTGCAAGCAGTCTGGAGACCCTGTCTTTTGCTTTGTCACTGATAAAGATCCCAGTCATCATACTGGATTCAACCATATGGTGGATTTTTATACTGCAAATTTAACACATACTGGTTTAAGAAATGAATAGTACTTTTATTAAACAATGCATAAAATTGACCATATTGCCATCGCAGTGAAGTCACTTGCATCAAGCATTCCACTGTTCGAAAAAATGCTTGGCCACCCCTGTTACAAAGTCGAAGAGGTTGCATCAGAGAGCGTCAAAACAGCATTTTTCCAAACAGGTGAAAGCAAGGTTGAATTGCTGGAAGGAATGGACCCTGAAGGGGTGATTGCAAGATTCATTGAAAAAAAGGGGGAGGGATTGCATCATGTTGCGTTTGGCGTGCCCGATATCTTGATCAAAATTGCAGAACTGAAAAAAGAAGGATTTGAATTCATCAGTGAAACTCCCAAAAGAGGTGCGGACAATAAACTGATTGTATTTCTTCACCCGAAGTGCACCAACGGAGTACTGATAGAGATCTGCCAGGAGATAAATTAGAGGAGATTTAGAGATTCAATTTTTCCACCGCATTTTGTGCAGCGATTTGTCCAGCGTCTTTTTTATTGAAGGCTTTCCCTTCAGCCATGACTTCTCCATCAACGATGGCACCTACTGTAAACAACCTTCTTCCATTTTCCATTTTTTCATCGATGGTTTCAAATTCAAGGAGTTTACCTGATTTATTGGCCCAGCTGTATAATTTATTTTTTTGGTTGATTTCAACCTGTTCCAAATCTTCTGCAAACAAATGTGGAATGATTATTTTTTTGAATACCCATTTTTTGGTTGCCTTGTATCCTTTATCGATGTAAATCGCTCCGACGAGTGCTTCCAGGGCATTGCCAAAAATTTGACTCGACTTCAAAGAGCTGTCCTGTCGATTGTAGGAAGTTATTTTTTTGAGTCCCATGCGGATGGCGATGTCATTCAGCATCTGACGATTCACCATTTTGCTGCGCATTTCAGTGAGGAATCCCTCTCCCTTGTATGGATACTTCATGAAGAGATAGTCTGCAATGATCCCTCCAAGTATCGCATCTCCCAGGTACTCCAAGCGCTCGTTGTTATCAGTAGCTTTTTCTTTGATCGATCGGTGTGAAAGCGCTGCGATATAAAGACTGATTTTCCCTGGTCTGAATCCAAGCAGATTGACAAGATGCTTTAAAAATTCTTTGCGATGGCTATTGCTGAAAATATAATAGAGTCTGTAAAGCACCCAAGGAATGTTTTTACTTTAAACTGTTGACTGATGAGCAGTTCTCTTAAAGGTACTTCTTTATAATGATTGATGCATTGTGTCCGCCGAATCCGAATGTATTGTTGAGGGCAGCCCTAACAGTCCTTTTCTGTGGCTTCCAGAACGTCAGATTCAGTTGAGGATCCAATTGATCATCATCTGTAAAATGGTTGATGGTTGGTGGCACACAGTCATGTACAACGGCGTTGATGCATGCGATGGTTTCAATGGCACCTGCAGCACCCAGTAAATGCCCCGTCATGGATTTTGTTGAACTGATGTTCAACTTGTATGCATGATCACCAAATACATGGAGGATCGCCTTTGTTTCTGCAATATCACCCAATGGTGTGGATGTGCCATGCACATTGATATAGTCTATATCAGTTGGTTGCATTCCCGCCTCTTCAAGCGCTACCCGCATTACATTCAATGCACCCAATCCTTCCGGGTGAGGTGCTGTAATGTGATAAGCATCTGCAGTCGCTCCGCCACCAACGATTTCCGCATAAATTTTTGCTCCGCGTTTCAGGGCATGTTCCAATTCTTCCAGCACAACTGCTCCACTTCCCTCTCCCATGACAAATCCATCTCTTTCTTTGTCAAAAGGTCTTGAGGCAGTTTTGGGATCGTCGTTTCGTTCACTCAATGCTTTCATGGCATTGAAACCTGCCACACCTGCATCGCATACTACTGCTTCACTTCCTCCAGCAACAATCGCATCTGCTTTGCCCAATCGGATGTAGTTGAATGCTTCAAGAATTCCATGGGTCGAAGATGCACATGCACTGACCACTGCAAAATTGGGTCCCCGGAATCCATGCCGCATGGAGATATGTCCAGCTGCAATATCAAGTATCATTTTCGGAATGAAAAAGGGATTGAATCGGGGTGTGCCATCGCCCTTGGCATAGGCCATCACTTCTTCCTGGAATGTTAAGAGTCCACCAATTCCACTAGAAAAAATGACGCCGACCCGATCGGGATTTACATTCTCTTTATTGATGCCGGCATCGTTGATTGCTTCATCACTTGAAACAAGTGCAAGCTGGGTGAAACGATCCACTTTGCGGGCTTCCTTTTTATCGAGATAGGCTACAGGATCGAATCCCTTTACTTCACAGGCAAACTGTGTCTTGAATTTGGATGCATCGAAGAGTGTAATCATGTCGGCACCTGAGACACCATTCAGCAACCCCTCCCAATATGCTTGTGCGGTATTGCCAATAGGCGTGATGGCACCCATTCCGGTGACTACAACTCGTTTTAGTTCCATATGAAATTGTAAGAAAAGAGGATCGCTCTTTACTTAGAATGCTCCTCCAGATAAGTGATGGCTTGTCCAACCGTTGTGATGGTCTCAGCCTGCTCATCCGGGATTGAAATATTGAATTCTTTTTCAAATTCCATGATCAATTCAACTGTATCCAATGAATCTGCTCCGAGATCATTGGTGAAAGATGCTGTAGAAGTCACCTCATTTTCATCAACTCCTAATTTGTCAACAATAATTTTCTTTACTCTTGTTGCAATGTCTGACATGGTTTTGTTTTTTGGTTTGTGGTTGCAAAAATAATCTTTTTGAAACAAAAACATAATTTGTTGAAGTTTTGTGAAAAAGTATTCATCAAAATAAAACAGTATAGTATATTGAC
>JBEGMC010000071.1:0-14382 GCA_041183265.1 Bacteroidota bacterium | reverse complement strand
CATTTAAGAGGTATTATAAAATAATCAAGATATTAAATGCTTGATTAAGGCGTTTGTTCCTCAAATTAGCCCTATAGTAAATTTATGGTTTTTGAAGTCAACTTGTCATCCTACCGTATTTCCTGCAACATGATAATTTGGTGGTTTTGCGCTATGCGGGATAGTTCAATTGGTCTAACATTGCAGTAACAAAACTTAGTATTATGTCTGAGCCCATCAAAGTTGTCATTGCGGATGACCATGTACTTTTCAGAGCTGGAGTTAAAACCGCGCTCAGTATGCAAAAAGACGTGAAGGTTATTGCGGAAGCAGATAATGGCATGCAGTTGCTGACCATTTTGAAGCACATACAGCCTGATGTTATTTTGTTGGATATACAGATGCCGATCATGGATGGTATTGCGACTTTACCTGAGATCAAAGCGGCTTATCCACACATAAAGGTCATCATGCTTACAATGCACAATGACCATTCCATGATTACAAAACTGATGGAACTCGGAGCCAATTCATACCTCACCAAGAATTCTGATTCTGAAATCATTCACCAGGCTATCAAAACGGTGCATGAGCAGGAGTTTTATTTTAACCAACTTACCAACAAGGCATTGATCGATGGACTGAGAATGAAACGCCAGGCAGAGGCAAATCTGCCGGTAGATGCCAAGCTCTCTGAAAAGGAAATTACAGTCCTGCGACTCATTTGTGAAGAAAAGAGTACGAAGGAAATCGCAGATGAAGTCGAATTGAGTCCGCGTACGGTGGAAGCCATTCGAGACAAACTAAAGGTAAAGACAGGTGCAAAATCTCTCGCGGGACTCGTCATGTATGCTGTTAAATCAGGTATCATTGAGAGCCGTCCTGCCTAAATTCCTGATTAAACTATTTTCTCTTGGGATTGTTTTATCCCCATGAATCATCCAGAGGTAAATGTATTTTGGTTCCGCAGGGATCTCAGGTTGCATGACAACCATGGACTCTTCAATGCGCTGCAGTCAGGATTACCTGTTCTACCCATCTTTATTTTCGATAACAACATCCTAGATAAATTGGAGAAGCCCCATCAGCCGAGGGTGCAATTCATCCACCAATCACTTCAATCAATCGATACTGAACTGAGAAAGCATGGTGCTGGTCTCACAATCTTGCACGATACACCTCTCAACGCTTTCAATACGCTGATCAAAAACTACAAGATCAAACAGGTATTTACGAACCGTGACTATGAAAAATATGGGAAGGAGAGAGATCTACAGGTTGCAGCACTTTTGCAATCGAACGGAATCAGTTTTCATCATTTCAAAGATCAGGTCATATTCGAAAGCTTGGAAGTAGCCAAAGACGACGGCAATCCGTATACTGTCTTTACCCCATATTCAAGAAAATGGAAATTCAATCTATCCAATCAGCCAATCAAGCATTTTCCCTCAGAAAAACATCATGCCCAATTTTTAAAGTATGTGCCAGGTGATTTCCCTTCACTCAAATCCATCGGTTTTGAAGAAAAACCATTTCAATTTCCCTCCGATATTTTTCCAAAAGAGATCATAAAAAAATACTCCCAACAAAGAGATTATCCGGCAATCAATGGGACTTCCAAACTGGGTGTGCATCTGCGTTTCGGGACGATCAGCATCCGTGAATTGGCGGCATGCGCTGGGCAACTCAATGAAACTTTTTTGAATGAATTGATTTGGCGGGATTTCTATCAATCCATCTTATCCAATTTTCCACATATTTCAGAGGGACACTCTTTCAAGAGGGAATACGACAATATCAGATGGCGCAACAATGAGGATGAATTTGAGAAATGGTGCAGCGGTCAAACGGGTTATCCAATTGTAGACGCAGGAATGCGGGAGCTGAACCAGACGGGTTTTATGCACAACAGGGTGAGGATGATTGTTGCAAGTTTTCTTACCAAACATTTGCTGATTGACTGGCGCTGGGGTGAGTCATGGTTCGCTGCCAAACTGCTCGATCATGATTTTGCAGCCAACAACGGAGGTTGGCAATGGGCAGCCGGATCAGGATGCGATGCTGCGCCCTATTTCAGGGTTTTCAATCCCTATCTGCAAACAGAAAAATTTGACAAAGAAGGGAAATACATTCGACAATGGGTTCCTGAATTCGATTCATTGGAATACCCGCAACCGATCGTTCAACACGAATTTGCCAGAAAAAGATGTCTTGATACATACTCCAAGTATCTTTCAAAAGATTAAATGATACTTTTGCAGGGATATGTTGAGCAAGATCGATTGGTATATCCTGAAAAATTTTCTGCGGACATTCTTTTTTTCCGTTCTCTTGCTCACGTTGATAAGTACCGTAGTGGATATTTCTGAGCATACCGATGATTTTGCCAAATCCGGACTCACCTCAAAACAGATTTTTTTCAAGTATTATGTAGGATTCATTCCTCACATCGTCGCGCTGCTTTTCCCGCTCTTTGTTTTTATATCAGTTATTTTCTTCACCTCGAAAATGGCAAACAGGTCAGAGTTTATTCCTGTTCTCTCTTCAGGTGTAAGTCTCAATAGGCTGATGCGTCCTTACTGGATAGGCGGAGCGCTGCTTTCGTTGCTGCTCTTTTTTTCCAATGCTTACATCATACCGCGCGCCAACACAATCCGAACAACTTTTGAGATAAAATACATGCCCAATATGCTGAGCAGCACCCCAAGCAATGGTGTGTACATGAGGATTGATTCATTCAGTTATGCAGGCATGAGGTATTACGATACAACTGCTAAAATGGGGGGAACCTTTTTTTTAGAGACGGTAAAAGATAACAAGGTCGTTTACAACCTGCGTGCCGACAATATTTCATGGGACTCGACACGAAAAAAATGGAAATTGACAGGGGTGGTGGAAAGAACCATCAACGGATTGGATGAGCAAGTGAGTTTCAATTACGAGGTATATAAAAAATTCTCTTTTGATCCGAATGATCTCTATTTTGACCGGTTCATCCAAGCAAGAATGGAAACACCTGCTTTGCTGAAAAGGATTCAAAAGGAGCGCCTCAGGGGTTCAGAAACCATCAAAGAACTGGAAATGGAGCATGCACATCGATTGGCAACTCCTTTTTCCGTTCTACTGCTCACCCTCATTGGAGCATTGATATCTTTCAGAAAAATCAGGGGCGGGAGTGGCATTCACCTGGCGATCGGGCTGCTGGTTTGTGCCGTTTTTATCCTTTTTGACAGGTTTTCGACCATCTTTTCAACCAAAGGTGATTTGAATCCCTATTTGGCTGCCTGGATACCCAACTTGGTTTTCGCGTACGTCGCATGGCGCATCTACGTCAAGGCGCCTAAATAATACCATTTTTTTCCCTTTTAGATAAGCAGTCTAGCAAGCTTTGCGTTAACTTTACGACTCCAAAATTCAATCGTAACCCTCATTCTTTTTCCATGGACCTGATAAAGGAAAGATTCAAGCAGAAAGCCGACGAAGTAGGTGCTGAAATCAAGCAAATGCTCAAAGAGCATGGTAACAAAGTAATTGGTGAAGTCACCCTGTCACAAATTTATCAGGGGATGCGTGGGATAACTGGACTCGTCACTGAAACATCCTTGCTTGATGCAAATGAAGGAATCCGATTCAGAGGTTACTCTATTCCAGAACTCAAAGAAAAGCTTCCGAAAGCTCCGGGTGGCGATGAGCCGCTCCCAGAGGCACTTTTCCACTTGATGCTGCTCGGTGAACTTCCCTCACAAGAGGAAGCAGATGTAATTACAGCAACGTTGCAAAGACGCTCACATGTCCCCAACTACGTATTCGACACCATCGAAGCGCTGCCTGTATCTTCCCATCCAATGACGATGTTCGTGGTAGGCATCATGGCCCTCCAAAATGGAAGTCATTTCGCCAAATCATATGCGGCGGGGATGAATAAAAAGGACTACTGGGATGCTACCTTTGACGATTCACTGGATTTGATCGCGAGATTGCCTCGCATTGCAGCTTACATCTACAGAAGAAAATACAGAAACGGAGAACATATTGAACCGAATGGCTTATTGGATTGGGCAGGTAATTTTGCCCATATGATGGGATATGAGTCGGAGGGATTCAAAGAATTGATGCGCTTGTACATGACCATCCATGCAGACCATGAGGGTGGCAATGTCTCGGCCCATACAACCCACCTGGTTGGATCTGCCTTGAGCGATCCTTTCCTTAGTTTTTCTGCCGGAATGAATGGTTTAGCTGGACCATTACACGGACTTGCAAATCAGGAAGTAATTAAATGGATATTTGAGATGAGAGAGGCGCTGGGTGTAGACCTTCCCTCCAAAGATCAAATCGCTGAATATGTCAAGAAAACACTCTCCGAAGGGAAAGTTGTTCCCGGCTATGGACATGCTGTACTCAGAAAAACCGATCCACGTTTTACAGCCCAGATGGAATTTGGAAAAAAACACATGCCGGATGATGCATTGGTGCAAACCGTTTGGAGGATTTACGAGACTGTTCCAGATATTTTAAATGGACTCGGTAAGGTCAAGAATCCATGGCCCAATGTGGATGCACACAGTGGAGCTTTACTGGTTCATTATGGCATGGTTGAATATGAATTTTACACAGTGCTTTTCGGTGTCAGCAGGGCTCTGGGTGTGTTGGCCAGTTTGTGCTGGGACAGAGCGCTGGGCATGCCATTGGAAAGACCAAAATCAGTTACAACCAATTTGGTAAAGGACTGGCTGCATGGCAAAGACAATATTTGGGGGGATTAATGAATACGTAATCAAAGATCCAGGAACGATTCATTGATGTATTTTACCAATGACAGCGAATTTTTAAGTCCCAGTTTCTTTAAAATCCTGGCTCTGTGCGTCTCAACTGTTCTGGGTGAAAGGAACAATGTCTCAGCGATTTCTTTATTGGTTGAACCGTTTTTGATCAGTTTGATGATCTCGATTTCCCTTTCAGTCAACTTGCTCAGCTTGTTGTCTTCTTCCTCAACCAATAACTGATTGGTGATATTTCGTTGAATCTCTGCGCAGATGAACTTCTCACCTTTCATGACAGAGCGGATGGCATCATACATCTCCAATTTAGATGAGTTCTTTGTTACATAACCCATTGCACCATTGCGGATCATCTTTTTGGCAAAGGAAGGTTGGTTGTGCATGGACACCCCGATGATCTTGGTACCAGGCGCAAGCTTTTTAATCATGGTGGTTGCCTCAATGCCTGAAAACGGATTGATATTGATGTCGAGAATGGCTACATCCGGACGAATCTCCGTGATTTCGTCAATCATCGTTTTGGTATTGTCATATACTTTGATCACTTCGAACTCTGGATCCAAGTTGATAAGCGTTGCCCAAGTCTCAGCAATCAACAAATGATCATCCGCAATGATAATCCTCACTTTTTTGGTCATGGAAGCTTATTTTGGATCATAGAATTATGGGTTTTGCCAACATCGATGCAAAGATTGCAGATTTGGATGTCTAAAGTTAAAAAAAACATACTTCCACAAAAGTTGTTTTTGAGCTATTCAGTATTTATACTTAACGTTTGTAATTAAAAAATGGGACTAAATACCTCTTCTTTTGCATTCCTCCCGGATCAATGACAATTCCCGGCTGGTTTGACCCGCCACTGAACTGTTTTCTTGCGCCCTTCTCAGGAGGTAGGGAATGACCTCTTCAACAGGTCCGAATGGAAGGTATTTAGATACCTGGTAACCATCAGACGCTAAATTAAATGTAAGGTGGTCACTCATACCATACAATTGAGAGAAATGCAATGCATGTTGAGCGTTTTCCTGATTGGACAGTTGCACGGCCTTGAGGGTACTATTTTCATTGTGTGAGGCAACAATGACAGAACTGTTTGTGTGGTGATGGATGAGAAAATCAATGGCCTCGTTGTAGTCTTTGTCAACTGCTTCTTTGCTGATATGGATAGGGGATCTGTATTGTAATTTTTCGGCCCGGGCTCTTTCTTTTTCCATGTATGCACCTCTCACGATTTTAACGGCAAATTGATATCCATGAAGCAGGCTGTCTTGGAAGGCTGCCTGCATGAATGCTATCCTGTCATGCCTGTAAAATTGTAAGGTATTGTACACAACTGATTTGTTTCTATTGAACTTCCTGGACATGCTCAATGCAATATGATCAATTGGATCCTGGATCCATGTTTCCTCTGCATCAATCATGATGCCAACACCTGTTTCACTCGCAATCGAACATATTTTCTCAGTTCTTTGGATCAACTTTTCCCACGCCTCTTTTTCATCAGCATCAAGGGATGCTAGTTTTTCATTCATTTTTTGGTCTGATACAAATTCGAATTGTTCATATGCATTCAGGTTCAGCTTGGATAGTAATTTGGTTGAGGCGAGTCCGGTGAGCTTGACACTGATAAAGGGTGCATTTTTCTTAGTTGAAGCGAAACGCACAACTTTGATGAATTCCTGCAATGCTGCATCATATCTCTCGTCATCGTATTCACCACCCTCTACACCATAATCCAGTATTACATCAACTTTTTGCTTCTCCAGCATGCTGATTACATTCGATGATGCTTCGAGCGATGTGCCTCCGACAAATTGTTCAAAAAGTGTTTTTTTGATAATACCCTTAATGGGCATGTGAATTTTCAGGGCGAATGGAGTCAAGATTGTTCCGAGCTTCACCAATCCATTGAACTGCATGATTCCAAAAAGAAACCTTGCTTTTTTCAGTTGCTTGTCAGTTTTGTATGCAAATGCCTTTTCAGTATCGTTGAAATTCAACATCCTCGATTTCCATTTATTTCAAAACTACCAGTTGAGTACAAGCACATTATTTTTTCTTTCTGTGTCTGCCATTCTCTGAAGTGGATCGATTTCTGCTTTTTTTAAATCGAATAGTTTGCGATCTACAGTGATGGTATAAGTGGGATGGGTCCACTTCCATGGCTGGCCTACCGTTCTCTTAACAGCTGGCGTCTCATTTTGTTTTTCACCAAACATCAAATATTGAGGGATATAGGCAATTTCTTTGGAGCCATCCTTGAAACTAAGCTCAACATCCAAAGGCATGGGCATCGTACCATTGTTTTTAAACCGGATTTGCATTTTGCCATTCACTTCCCACAAGCTGTCAATTGCATAATCAATGGTCTTGGATGTGTTCACAAAAAAATCTTTGTACCAATCCAATTGAATGCCGCTCGTCTTTTCAGCGACTCTTATGAAGTCAGTCACATCAGGATGTTTGAATTTCCAGGTGTTGAAATATTTGATGAGAATACTGTCACGCATGTTTGCGCCAACAATGTATCCGAGTTGTTCGAGAAAAACCTCACCTTTTGAGTATGCGTTGATGCTGTATCCTGCATTGCTGCTGTATTGGTCGGAGTGTGTAGTCAGTGGTTCATTGTAGCTTGTTTTAGACAGTGCAATGATGGCATCGTATGCTGACTTATGTGGAAGACTGTCTTTGAAGTTTTCCAAGTAGTTGTTCACATTGGCTTCTGCCCAGCTGGTGAACCCCTCATCCATCCATGCATACAACGACTCATTGGTACCCAAAATCATCTGGTACCAGCTGTGCATGAATTCGTGAATGGTTACGCCCTTGCCTGCTCCTTTCAATAGTGTAGCCATTGGATATTCCATGCCGCCGTCACCTCCCTGAATGAAGGAATATTGTTTATAGGGATATTCGCCATAGTGACTGTCCATGTAGGGGACTGCCTTTGCAGCAAAATCCAATACATTTTCCCATTCCATCCTGTAATTATTGATGAAATCATTCTTCGTCATTCTTTCCTTCATCCTCGCTGGCATGGCATCGTATTGTTTTCCGAGCATCGATTCATCTATTTTATAAAATGAATGCAATACAAGTCCCTTTCTGATTTGCTTGCTCTTGTGGATGTATCCGGGATCTGCAGCCCAAACGAAATCATGTACATTGGGCGCTTTGAATTTCCATGTCAACATTTTTTCTTTTCCCGGTTTGAATGGAAGAGCAGTTGATTGGTATCCATGTCCAATTTCTTGTGGATTTTGAAGATATCCTGTCGCAGCAATGGTGAATGAACTGTCGATCTTGATGTTCACTTCAAAATCACCCCAAACGCCATAAAATTCTCTTGCAACATAAGGGGTAGGGTGCCATCCACTTCTGTCGTATTCACACAATTTTGGGTACCATTGTGCCATGCTGAATCGAACACCTTCCGCATTGTCCCTGCCGCTTCGGCGAATTTGTAGCGGGACTTGCGCTTCAAAATCCAATTCAATCAGTGCTTTTGATTTTGGAAGTATAGGTTTTGATAATTCAACTTTCAAAATGGTTTCATATTCTGTTGTTTTTTGGAGGACTCCATTTACTTTCAGATTGCTAACTTTCTGGTAGCCGATTTCATGCGGTTGCAGGTTGGAAATCCGGTCCCTGACACGTTGATCCCAGTCAGGTCGGCCTGTTACACTTTTTTTACCGAGATGTTGGCTTCTTTCATCCATCATGCTTCCTGGCTGAAATGCATTCCAGTATAAATGATAATAGATGACATGCAAAGTATCTGGAGAGTTGTTGGTGTACTCAAGTTTTTGCTTTCCATTGAAAAGGTTTTTCTCTGCATCAACTGTCACATCCATTTTGTAATTGACATGTTGTTGCCATCTGTCTGGTTGTGAAAAAGAGATCAGGCTGATTCCAAGAACCAAGATGGTTAATTGAATTTTCATAAAGCAGATTTTTTATTTCTTTTGATAAACACGTACATAATCAACTTCCATTCTCCTCGGCCAAATATCGGTGGCTACACCTTTTTGACCACCCCAATTTCCACCTACAGCTAAATTCAGCAGCAAATAAAATTTATTTGACAACGGCCAAACATCGTATCCGGTTTTTTCATTTTTGAAGGAATAATAATAATTGTCATCCATGCCAATTCTGATGCTGTCGTTGTTCCACTCCACCTGATAGCGATGAAAAGTTTCAGAGCAATCTTTTACGAATATTTTATTGGTTTTTTGTGTTCCGATGATGTGGTTGTACTTCTTGGTATGAACAGATGCGTGAACGGTGCCTTGGTCGTATCCCACATGTTCCATGATGTCTATTTCACCATCATCTGGCCATTTAAGGGGATTGGTATTTGCCAACATCCATATGGCAGGCCATGTACCCAGTCCGGATGGCAGTTTTGCACTGACTTCTACTTTTCCGCTCGACCAAGTAGCAATATCACGCGTAACGAGTCGGGCTGAAGTGTAGGCCTTTCCCTCCATTTCTTCACGGTGTGCCTCGATGATGAGTTTCCCGTTTTCAACCCGGGCATTTTCTTTTCTGGATTGGGTGTAATACTGTAATTCGTTGTTGCCCCATCCATGTCCACCGACATCATAACCCCACTTGCCTGGGTCGGGGAGTCCTTCCTTGTTGAATTCATCACTCCATACCAATTTCCATTGGGCATGGATGGATGATGGAGATGCAATCAGAATGATATAGATAAGCGAAGCGAGGAGGTTGACAGCAATCGATTTTTTCATGCCCGAAAGTAATCATTTTCTGTTTTTGGCTATTATGTTTTTGAATCTTACCTTTGACCCATGTCGTTAACATTAAACATGCATCATCATCATTTCTCCCCCAAAGGGTGAGCCGTGATGGTATGTACATTATACAGGCTTGCCTTTGGTAAGCCTTTTTTATTTTAAAAAAGAATACAATGCAGAACGAACCGATGTTGAAAATAGCCATTCAAAAGTCAGGCCGACTCTCCGATGATTCGATTGCTTTGCTCAAAGAATGCGGAATTGAACTGCGCAATGTCAAAGACAGGCTGAGAACGGTTTCTGAGAATTTTCCCATTGAAGTTTTTTTTCTGAGGGATGATGACATACCTGAATATGTGGAAGATGGTGTTGCAGATCTTGGAATAGTTGGCCAAAATGTGTTGGCAGAAAAAAATCGGCATGTACAAACAATAGAGGCATTGGGATTCGGGAAATGCCGTCTTTCCATCGCCCTGCCAAAATCAATCACATACGAGGGGGCTGCTACATTGGAGGGCAAGCGAATTGCCACCAGCTATCCGGTCATTGTTGATGGATACCTGAAAAAAAACAATATCAAGGCCTCAGTGCATGAAATCAGCGGCTCTGTTGAAATAGCACCTGGAATTGGTTTAGCGGATGTAGTAGTTGACTTGGTAAGCAGTGGTGGTACATTGTTCATGAACGGTTTGAAGGAGGCAGAAGTATTGTTGGAATCGCAGGCAGTATTGATTTCCAATCAGCAGTTAAACAATGATCAACAATCAATTGTAGATAAACTACTTTTCAGAATCAGGGCTGTAAAAAAGGCAAAGAAAAACAAGTATGTGCTCATGAATGCACCCAATGAAAAACTTTCGGAGATCATCTCTTTGTTGCCTGGCATGAAAAGTCCTTCTGTTTTGCCGCTGGCTGAGTCTGGTTGGAGCAGCGTTCACAGTGTTTTGAGTGAAGATGAATTTTGGGAGAAGATCGAGCAATTGAAAAATGCAGGCGCGGAGGGAATCTTGGTGGTACCCATTGAAAAAATGATATTGTAGTCTATGAAAATATATCAAGAACCTGCAAGAGTTGATTGGAATTCACTTGTACAAAGGCCTGTCATTGATCAGGTGCCCTTGCATAAAACCGTATCCAAAATTTTGCAACAGGTGAAAGCAAAAGGTGACATCGCCGTCAAATCTCTTACAAAAAAATTCGACGGGATTACAGTGCGTAAATTATTGATTACAGAAAAAGAGATAAAAGATGCTGAACGCAAAATTCCGGTTGAACTTCAACAGGCCATTTTGCGTGCACATCAAAACATCACAAAGTTTCATACCCAGCAAATTGAAGTAACCAAAAAAATTGAAACCAGTGAGGGTGTTTATTGTTGGAGAAAATCGGTTCCCATTCAACGGGTTGGTTTCTACATTCCTGGTGGATCTGCGCCATTGTTTTCAACCGTATTGATGTTGGGAGTGCCTGCCCAAATTGCAGGTTGCAGTGAGGTTGTTATGTCGACTCCTGCATCTGCTGATGGACAAGTGCATCCTGCAATTTTATACGCTGCGAGTTTGGTCGGCATCAAAGAAATATACAAGGCAGGTGGAGCACAAGCCATTGCTGCCATGGCATTCGGAACTGCATCCATCCAAAAAGTTGATAAAATTTTCGGTCCGGGTAACCAATATGTCACCGCAGCCAAGCAGCTGGTTCAGCTGGAAGGTGTGGCGATTGACATGCCAGCAGGTCCGAGTGAAGTATGTATCATCGCCGATGAAACCTCCAATCCCACCTTTGTGGCAGCTGATTTGTTGGCACAAGCTGAACATGGGCCGGATTCTCAAGTGATGCTTGTTGCCAATGACATGAGCGTCATTCAGGATACCATGACTGAATTGAGCAAGCAGGTGGCAGTATTGGGTAGAAAACAAATTGCATCAATGGCATTGGAAAACAGCAAGGCGATTTTACTGGCCAATACAGATGCAATGATTGCATTTGTAAACCAATACGCTGCCGAACATTTGATCATTGCTTCCGATGAGCCTCAAAAGTATGTTGACGGAATCATGCATGCCGGTTCTGTATTCATTGGTAACTATACGCCAGAAAGTGCAGGTGATTATGCAAGTGGCACCAACCATACTTTACCAACCAATGGATTTGCCAGAACCTATAGTGGCGTAAGTGTGGACAGTTTTGTAAAGAAGATCACGTATCAGCAGATAAGTAGAAATGGTATCGCTAAACTCGGAAATACCATCATTGTCATGGCAGAGGCGGAGGGATTGCAAGCACATGCCAACGCTGTAAAAGTAAGATTAAACTAATTCTGTTTATGTTCAATCTAGAGTCAATTGTAAGAGGCAATATCAAAAAATTAAGTCCCTACTCATCTGCCAGAGATGAATTCTCCGGTAAAGCATCTGTTTTTTTGGATGCCAATGAAAATTCACTCGGATCGCCATTGACAAAATGGTACAATCGATATCCTGATCCCTTGCAGAAAAATGTCAAAGAGAAAATATCTTTTATCAAGAAGGTTTCTGTTGAACAGATTTTTCTGGGCAATGGAAGTGATGAACCCATTGATATTTTATTGAGGTGTTTTTGTGAGCCCCAGGTGGATGAAGTCATCATCATGCCGCCAACATATGGTATGTATGAGGTCAGCGCCAATATCAACAATGTAAAAATCAGGAAAGTCCCGCTGACTCCATCATTTCAAATTGATCTTGAATTATTGGAGGAGTCTATTCAACCCAATACCAAGATCATTTGGATTTGCTCACCCAATAATCCTACGGGAAACAGCATGGATCGTCGGTCTATTGAAATGATTTTGAATAATTTCGACGGACTCGTTGTGATTGATGAAGCATACATCAATTTTTCACGACAAAAATCATTTGTTGCTGATTTGAATGAATATCCCAATCTGGTGGTGATGCAAACCCTCAGCAAGGCATGGGGACTGGCAGGATTGAGAATGGGAATGGCTTTTGCTTCGAAAGAGATCATACAATACATGAACAAGGTAAAGCCTCCTTACAATATCAGTGAACCGGTTCAGGAATTGGCGCTCAAAGCATTGGATGAAATAGGGCAGGTGAATGACATGATCAAAGCCATTGTTGAAATGCGTACTGCTTTGGAGAAGGAGTTGATCGAAATCGAAACGGTTGAAAAGATCTACCCCTCTGATGCCAATTTTCTTTTGGTAAAATTTAAAGATGCCAAAGCGCTGTATCAGTATCTATTGGACCGTGAAATCGTTGTGCGCGATAGAAGCAATGTTCAACGCTGTGAGGATTGTTTGCGGATAACTGTTGGAACAGAGAAGGAAAATAAAGTATTGATCGAATCATTAAAATCATTCAAAGTATCATGAAAAAAGTTTTGTTCATAGACCGTGATGGTACCCTCATCAAAGAAGCTCCACCCACGTATCAGATTGATCATTTCGATAAGCTTGTTTTTTATCCATATGTTTTTCAGTTTCTTTCGCGGATTGCAAATGAATTCGATTTTGAATTGGCGATGGTTTCCAACCAGGATGGATTGGGTACTTCTTCCTTTCCTGCTGAGCATTTTGAGCCGATCCAGCAACATATTCTTCAAACTTTGGCAGGCGAGGGGATTGTTTTCGATGAAATCTTCATTGATCCCAGTATGCCCCATGAAAATTCACATTCCAGAAAACCCGGTACAGGCATGTTGGGAAAATACATTGGAAATGCAGCATACAATTTGGTTGACTCATATGTTATCGGCGATCGCCAAACAGACATTGAGCTTGCAAGGAATCTTGGTGCCAAATGTATCTTTATCAACAATCCAGATGGTGCAGGACAAATTGACATTTCCGCTTTGTCAAGCGATTTAAAAAACACTGTTGTATTGACAACAGACAGTTGGAAAGATATCTATACTTTTTTGAAAAATGGATTGCGTTTGGTTGAACATGCGAGAAATACCAATGAGACCAAGATACTTGTCAAGGCAAATTTTGATGGAACCGGAATTTCCAATATCAAAACCGGAATCGGATTTTTTGATCATATGTTGGATCAAATTTCAAGGCATGGGAAAATTGATTTGGACATACAGGTCAAGGGTGATCTCCACATCGATGAGCATCATACCATTGAGGATACGGGGATTGCATTGGGAGAAGCGTTTGCAAAGGGACTGGCAGACAAACGTGGGATGGAACGCTATGGATTTGCACTGCCCATGGACGATGCCGAGGCCAAGGTGTTGATTGATTTTGGTGGTAGAAACTGGTTGGTATGGGAATCAGATTTCAAGCGCGAAAAAATCGGGGAAATGCCTACAGAGATGTTTTTTCACTTCTTCAAATCATTCTCAGATGGAGCAAAATGCAATTTGAATATTTATTGTAAAGGCGACAATGAGCACCATAAGATCGAGGCAATCTTCAAGGCTTTTGCCAAAGCCATTCGCATGGCCATCAAAAAAGATCCTTTTCAGGATGCATTGCCTTCAACAAAGGGATTGCTGTAATTATTTGGTCAGCGATTGTATGATATCATATTTTGTAATGATATGATAACTGCCTCCCTCGTCTTTTGAGAGGACCGCTCCATTTTCCTTGTTGATCAAAGAACTGATTTTTTCCAATGGAGTATTGTATTCCACCATGGGGTATGCTTTTTCCACAACGGATTGTATACTTGCATTTTTTACTTCAGGTTCCTTGAATATTTTTTGAAACAATCCATTTTCGCTGATGGATCCAACGATTTGATGATCGTCTATAACCGGTATGTGTTCAATTTCATATTTCTGCATGAGTGCGACAGCGTCGGATACTGTTTGATTGGGTTGAACAGAAATCAATTTTTGCT
>JBEGMC010000070.1:0-3567 GCA_041183265.1 Bacteroidota bacterium | reverse complement strand
TGAACAGAGCAGCTTCCTTTGTTTGGATGCAATTGGATGTTCCCATGTCCTCCAAGGAACTGGCAGATCGTGTGATGAGCAGCTATGATGTGGAGAAGGGCAGGTGCAATGATTCCATTGCTAAACTATTGGAGAGAATGTGCAGCATGAAGATGATCGTTGAAGTTGCATGAAAATGAAGCAGTTGATTGTAACATTCTTGCACGTTCTTGTTTATATCATCATTCATTTGTTTCCATTTGCCGTATGGAAAGGCTTGCTCACAATGAGTTTTCCTTGCAAGGTCAACACTCCTGAAAAAGTGAATCCTTCTCAGCTTTCTAGGCGAATCTTGTATTTGATCCGCCGTTCATATTTCCGGGCACCTACCTGTTTAGAGTCATCGTTGATGATGCAAACAATGCTCGCATGTTATGGCATCAAATCTTCATGTTGTCTGGGGCTACAAATTGAAAATGAAAAACTCGTCGCACATGCATGGGTTGAATCTGGGGGAGAGGTGATCGGAGATGAATTTCCATTGGGTACTTACGTCAGGCTATATCCTGAAATTAAAAAATAACAACTGATGAAGTTTGCCGGATATTTTGATGGCGAGAAATTGCATGCAACCGAGGGCGAGCTGGAATCTTTTTCAGGTATTCAAATACTGGGTGATTTACTGCTTTTTAAACGTGATGAGCTGACGGATAAGCTTGGCATCATGCATGCAGATCAATATTCATACACAGATGCTCATTTGGTTGTTCTTGCATTTCAAAAATGGGGAACTGAATTTTTCAAACACTTGCAGGGTGTTTGGACCTTTGTCTTGTTTGATGCAAAGGAGCGGAAGATTTATTTGTCCAGAAATATTTCAGAAAATAGCAGTTTATTCTACTGCAGTAAAAATGCTGTGCTTTATTTTTCATCAAGCACAACATATATACAGGAGATATTGGGCGATGATTTGGAAATCGATTTATGTGAATTCGCAGCTTTGAGTCTTCGGTTGATTGGCAATACACCTGGAAAAACCATTTTAAAAAACATGCATCATGTTTTACCGGGTAGTTACATTGCTGTAGATGCTCATATGAATCAAATCAAATCAACCATTCTTACGGAACCCAGACAGGCCATTCGATTTAAATATGACAAGGATTATTTTCTTGCGTTCAAATCGCTTCTTGCTGATGCGGTTATTCAGAGAATGGGTCATGTAAAAAAAGTGGGACTTTTTTTGAGCAGTGGATTGGATTCTACTACGGTGCTGTATTTTATGTCGAACGCAGCCAAGGCTAATCAGCAGATCATCACCTATACAAGTGTGCCCTCATTTAGAGATGAGCGAGACTGTTCTGAGACCATCTCAGAGGAGCCGATGGTTCGACAACTGCTTGCTGATTTTACGGGAGTAAATTCCAAGTTTTTACCTTTTCATGAGATCTCATTTGTGTCGATGTTTCATGATCAGCATAAAAGGAGTTTATTTTTTCCAATTGTTCATTCAAACAGTTTTTGGATTGAAGGTATTTTGAAGCAAGCCAGGCGCGATGGAGTGGATGGGATGTTCACCGGACAAATGGGGAATTATTCCATTTCTTTCCGCGGTAAAAAAAAGATCAAATTGTTTGCTGTAGATAGGGGTATCTTTTTTTTGAAGCAGTCACTGCTTGGTAAATATTTTTTCAAACAAAACAATTGGCAATTTTCGGTATTGCATGATCACATCTTGAAAGAGTGTGTAACCCGAAAAGGCATGAACGATTTTTTTGAGCAAGGCGGCAACCATTACCATGATATTGCATCATTCAGGAAGCTGGCATTTGAGCGTTTGCATGTTTTTGCGTCAACTCATTGGTCGATTTTATCACAAGAGCATGGCATCAGGGTCTTTGATCCCGCAGCAGATCATGCATTGAGATCATTTTTGGATCGGATTCCATCAGATTTGTTTTCAAAAAACGGCATTGAAAAATACCTCTTGAAAAAATCCATGGAGGGGTTGTTGCCTTCATTTATTTTGAAGAACAGATATCCCAAGCCGCAAACAGCAGACCTGGGAAGGCGGTTGGCGAAGGAGAATTTTCTAACCGAAAAAGTTGAAATCCTCATGGAGCGTTTCAGGGATTCTCCTTTCTTTGATATGAAAAAATTGGTGTCTGTCCACAGCGAATTGGTCAGATCCAAGAGCAGAGGAAGGCAGCATGTGCTGGGCTTCCATTTATTATACATGATATCATTGATGGATGCATATGATCGAATCAGCAGAGGAAAAAAAGGAGCTCAACCGATTGCAGTGGGATGAGCCAGTGATCTGGGAGCTTGACATCAGAGAAACAACCAAGAACTTTATTCAATGTGATGGGATAGGGGTGCCGGGTGAAGATTATGCTTGTTTTTCTTAAATATTCCCATATCTTTGCAATCCTTAAAAACCGGAGAAATTATATGTTAATCATTGATTCTAAAGATTGCGAGAACATTGACAAGGCGCTTAAGAAGTACAAAAAGAAGTACGAAAAGTCAAAAACACTTTTGCAACTACGTGAGCGTCAATCTTTTACAAAGCCATCTGTTAAGCGCAGGGGCGAGGTTCTGAAGGCCATCTACAAGCAGAAAATCCAGAACGGAGAGATCGAAGCATAAGCCGGTCTTCCTCAAATAATACCAAGTAGTCATAGGGTTTAGTAACTTTATGGCTACTTTTTTTATGTCTATACCTATTAAGGATGCCATTGGTTTTTTCCATGATTTTATCAAATTCGAGAAGCGTTTCTCGGTGCATACCATCACGGCATATACCGATGATCTTGAGCACTTTTCTCAGTTTCTGCATGCACAATTTGCTGTAGAGCAGCTGGATCAGATTCATTCATCCATGATCAGGACTTGGATGGCAGCATTTGCAGTACAGAAAATAACTCCCAGAACCATCAACAGAAAAATCTCCACATTAAAATCCTTTTTTAAATACTGTCTTGTTCGTGAGTGGATAGCAGTGAGTCCGGCTAAAACGATACAGGTCCTCAAAACCAAAAAAAGACTACCGACCTACATCGAGTCAGATCAGATGGATCAGCTATCTCGACAGGATCATTTTTCAGATGATTTGGATGGTCGGATGGAATACCTTGTAGTGAATCTTTTGTATCAGACAGGAATGCGTGTAAGCGAGTTGGTCCATTTAAAATCAACACAAATTGATTTTGCAAGATCTCAGATAAAAGTGCTCGGGAAAGGCAACAAGGAGAGGGTCATCCCCATCAGTGAGATGTTGGCGAAAACCATTCGGCATTTTATGGATGAGGCAGGGCAGCAGTTTCCTGCTGAGTCGGATTCATTTTTGTTGATCAATGGAAGAGGCAAGCATCCCGGGGCAAGGCAGCTGTATTCGATAGTTCGAAAATATCTTTCGCTCATCACAACGGCTGATAAAAAAAGCCCACATGTATTGCGACACAGTTTTGCGACGCATCTCACATCCAACGGTGCTGAATTGAATGCGGTGAAAGAATTGCTGGGACACAGCAGTTTGGCTGCTACACAGGTCTATACCCACAACAGCATTGACCGGTTAAGAGA
>JBEGMC010000069.1:0-3416 GCA_041183265.1 Bacteroidota bacterium | reverse complement strand
ATTTTTTCTACTGCTTGTTTTTGCATTTCCCTTCTTACACATTGGTCAGCTTGCTCAGGTGTCATCAATGGCGCACCTCCCAACGCATCATTGAAACCTTTGGCCAACACAGCGGGATTCACATTTTTAATGCCTTGTGATTTAAAGAAATTGCCATCGAGCAATCCAATGGCATAGCTCATGGAATCAAGTGCATTTTTCAAAACGGGTGCAGGCTTTGCTGCAGCAGCCACAGGCGGTTTTGGAGGAACCTTGGCAGCAGGCTTCGCAGCGGGTTTTGTCTGTGCACCTACGAGTGCAATATTTGCCAAAAAGACCAGTAAAAGAGTTGTTTTTTTCATCCTTCAAATATAAACATTTGAAGTGATTCTATGGCTGGTGACGGTTTACGGTTAACTGTTAACTGTCAACTGTTAACTGCTCTCTCTTAATCCATGTCCGGTCAGGTGGATGAATACATCCTCCAAGTTGGCGGCCTTTGTCTCTTTTTGCTTTTCAAATCCGGTTGCAAGCAGATGGTCGATGAGCAGGTCGGGCTTGTCAAGTGCAATAATTTGACCTTCATCCATGATGGCCACCCTGTCACACAGATATTCTGCTTCATCCATGTAGTGGGTTGTGATGATGACAGTTGTCCCTGCATCTCGAATGTTTTTTATCAAATCCCATAAATTTCTTCTGGCCTGTGGATCCAAGCCTGTTGTGGGTTCATCCAGAAAAATGATTTTGGGATCATTGATCAAAGTTGTGGCAATGGAAAAACGCTGTTTTTGTCCACCGCTGAGTGATTTATAAATTGACTTTGCCTTGTCCTCTAAATTGACCTTCTTCAACAATGCAATGGGATCGACTTCTTTGTTGTACAGTCCATTGAAAAGATTGATGAGTTCGACCAATTTCAATCCGGGATAAAATCCGGATGTCTGCAGTTGCACACCAATGATTTTCTTGATCTCATTCGGCTCTTTGTCCAAATCAAATCCACCGATGCTAATCTCTCCCGAAGTTTTTTCACGCAGGGTCTCCATGATTTCAAGCGTGGTAGATTTACCAGCGCCATTGGGACCCAGAAGCCCGAATATCTCTCCCTCGTGGACTTGAAAGCTGATGCCTTTGACGGCTTGGAAGGTGTTGTAGGACTTTTTGAGGTTGGTGACTTTGATCATATGAGTTGGCAGTTAACAGTTAACGGTTAACGGTTAACGGTTAACGGTTATAGGTTGTAAGTTATAAGTTATTGAATAAATGAAAATGCAAATTATAATTTATTTACCAAGTGCATCAGTTAACTGTTAACAGGCAACAGTCAACTGATTAATAAAATGCATATTCTCCATTGGGAAGTATAGCTACGACAGGAAGTTTCTTTTTATGGTTGAAGAAATCATATACTTTTTTCAACTGATGTTCAAATGTTTTGAGTGAAGGATCGCGCTGATAAAGCGTCTCCAAATATTCATTGCTTGTTTTGTCATCGTACTTCGCAGAGAAAATATGAACAGGAATAAAATTTTGTCCGCTTGCTTTTGCATGGGCCGACAAAACATATAACTCTTCGATCATGGGATCCGTCAATGGAATACACCCAACCGTCACACAGCTTCCATGGATATAAATCTCTCCACCTGGACGCATCGGGTCAGACAACAATTTATCCGAGGGATTGGGATAATTGAGTCTCAGGGATAAATGATAGGTGCTGTTTGCATTGAACTCATTGATGTAATAGAATCCCTCCGGCACCTGGTAATCACCCTCCATCCGTTTGGGACCCATGGTACCTGCCAGTGCGCAAATTTTATAACTCTTGAAATGAGAAAAGGAATCCGACTGGCTGTTTTTCACCCATACCTGCAATTCACTGTTGTATTTAAATGACCTGATATAGAGTTGCTTTACCGGCCATTCGAGTCCCTTGCTTGAAAATTGTGACTTCAACTGATCCTCATAGTTGGCAAATGCTCTTGCTACCCTGCTGAATGACTTTTGGTAATCAACAAATGATTGCTGTGCATGTCCAAAGTGCATGCAAATCATCAATGAAAATAATATCAACGCAGGTCTCAACGAAGTAGGCATCACAAGAATCTATGATTTCGTAAAATTAATGGATTTGAGGCGGGGTTTGGTTATTTTTGTAGGTATATAGCCAGTGGCGAGGCCTGCCTGCCGTAGGCAGGGGGAGGGGAAAGGGGGAAGGATGGAATACAAATTATTAAAATGAAAAAAGTTGGCATATTAGGTGGAGGGCAATTGGGAAGAATGCTTTTGCAGGAAGCGGCGAACTATCCTGTTGAGGTGAGTGTAATGGAGAATGACCCCAACTGTCCTGCTGCACATTTGTGCGATCATTTCATCCAAGGCGATATCACCAATTATGATGATGTGATCCAATTTGGAAAGGACCTGGATGTCATCACCATTGAAATTGAAAACGTGAACGTTGATGCATTGGAAACCCTCGAGCAACAGGGTAAAACAGTGATTCCACGTCCACATGCACTGCGCATCATCAAAAACAAAATCGATCAAAAATCATTTTATCAGCTACATCAGATTCCAAGTGCTGACTTTGCTGTGTTGAGCAACAAAAATGAAATCCATGATCATCATCACCTCATTCCTGCTGCACAAAAACTGGCTACAGGCGGTTATGATGGCAAAGGAGTTCAACTGATTCACAGCAAGGAAGATATTTCAAAGGGATTCGATGCCCCAAGTGTGCTGGAAAAGATGATTGACATCCACAAGGAGATTGCCATTATTGTAGCAGTTGGACAGGATGCATCCACCACCCTTTATCCTCCAGTGGAGATGGTATTTGACCCTGTGTTGAATCTGCTTGATTATCAGATTTGTCCTGCTGATCTGAAAGAACAAACGCTATGGAAAGCTGAAGCCATGGCGATTTCAGTAGCGAAAAATTTAGCATCCCCCGGCATTTTTGCAGTAGAAATGTTTGTTGACAGGCAAGAAAATGTATGGGTGAATGAAACTGCCCCCAGGGTGCACAATTCCGGTCACCATACCATTGAGGCACATTACTCCTCACAGTTTGACATGGTATGGAGGATTCTGCTTGGATATCCCTTGGGAAATACAAAAAAGATTCAGTCATCCATTATGGTCAATCTCTTGGGCGCTGAAGGATATCAGGGTGAGACAGTTTACGAGGGACTGGAAGAAGTATTGAACATCCCAAATGCATTTGTGCATTTGTATGGAAAAGCAACCACCAAGCCAGGAAGGAAAATGGGACACGCAACGGTGATGAGCGATGAGAAGCAGGAGTTGCTGCTGCAGGCAAAAAAAATCAAACGTATTTTGTCCATCAAAGGCAAAGAAAAATCATAAACATGCCAGTAAAAAAATCTGCTACGAAACGAAAATCAGTTGTCAGCATCATCATGGGAAGC
>JBEGMC010000068.1:0-22617 GCA_041183265.1 Bacteroidota bacterium | reverse complement strand
AAACGCCAATCGTTGGGGTATTTTCCCGGCAGGTTCATTGGGTCTCCGTTTGACAGAATTGAAGCCTTTCTCAACACTTTCTTGGTTGGATGATCTGAAAGTGCGTGCAGGTTGGGGTAAGACTGGTAACCAGTTGATTCCAAACGTATACAACGCATTTACACTTTATACAGCTGATCCTGCCAACAATGGTTATGACATTGGTGGAGCTGGTTCTTCCGTTGCAGCTGGTTTCGACCTGACGCAGTTTGGTAATCCAAACGGTAAATGGGAAACTACAACTTCTGCGAACGTAGGTATCGATGCGACCATGTTCAGCAACCGTTTGGAATTTGTATTTGACTGGTATACACGTACTACTTCAGACATGTTGGCTCAGATTGCTGTTCCAAGAGCACAAGGTCAAGGTACTTTGCCATTCACCAACATCGGTTCAATGAACAACAAAGGTGTTGACATCAATTTGAATTGGCGCGACAAGGCATTTGGTGGCAAGGTTCGTTACTCAGTAGGTGTGAACTTCACACACTATAAGAACGAAGTACTTGCTTTGAACTCAGATCCAAATGCTACGTTGTTCGGATTCACTACACGTCTCCCATCTATCACAGCAACCAAAAGAGGTTTGCCAATTGCAAGTTTCTACGGATTCTTTGCTGATGGTATCCTGGATGCTCAAAAAGCAGCTACTGCACCTAAGTTCGGTACATATACCCGTGAAGGTGTATTCAACTTCAGAGATGTAAATAAAGATGGTGTTATCACAGCAGCTGACCGTGATATTTTCGGTAATCCACATCCTGACTTTATTTATGGATTCAATTTGAGTGCAGGTTATAAGAACTGGGATTTGGATATCCAAGGTTCTGGTACCTATGGCAACGAAATCTTCAACTATGTGCGTTACTGGACTGACTTCAACGTATTCCAGGGTAACAGATCTACACGCATGTTGTATGATTCTTACGGCGAAGGTGGAAAAAATCTCTTGCCAAGGTTGAATGCGAGTGACGCAACCAGCCAGCAGGTTTCTACTTACTTCCTGGAAGATGGCTCTTACTTGCGTCTGCGCAATGTGCAGTTGACTTATACACTTCCTGCAAACGTGATGAAAAAAACTGGATTCTCATCCGCTCAGATTTATGTGCAAGGACAAAATATCCTTACACTTACAAAGTACAGCGGACTTGATCCAGATATCAACTTGCGTACTTCAGGAAACGACAACCAGGACTTTCACATGGGTATCGACGAAGGAGCTTATCCAGTTGCAAAGACCTATTTGATTGGATTGAGAGTTAAATTTTAATGATGACCGTAAATAATAAATCGTTTATTATGAAAAAAGTAAAATTTCTACTTCTTCCAATGGTCATGATCATGACGATTGGATGTACGAAATTCTTCGATGTAGCACCACAGGGCGTTGCAAGTCCAGCATTGCTTAAAACCAAAGCTGGTGTGAACGCTGTGTTGATCGGAGCATATTCGTTGTTGGATGGTGTGGGCGCAGGTACCACACAATGGCATGGCTCAGCTGATAACTGGGTATTTGGTGGCGTTGCATCCGATGATGCTGTAAAAGGCACAGATGCGGGTGACCAGCCAGAGCAGTCCTTTATTGAGCAATACAACTGGCTTGCAGATAATACACACTTCAGAGGTAAGTGGCAACATGTTTACGATGGGATTTCTCGTTGCAATGAGGCAATTATATTTGCAAAAGACCCAGATGTAAAGGATATGACCGATGCAGAAAAAACACAGGTCATTGCACAGGCTCGTTTCCTCCGTGCGCACTATCATTTTGAAGCGAAGAAAATGTGGAACAATGTTCCCTATATCGACGAGACAAAATATGATAGAAGCAACCCTGGTGCTGTTCTGGTAACTAATACTGCCAATATTTGGCCTAGTATTGAGGCAGATTTCAAGTTTGCTGCCGACAACTTGCCTGCTACACAAGCACAAAAAGGCCGTGCTACCAAGTGGGCTGCTTTGGCTTACCTTGGTAAAGCTCAAGTCTTTCAAAAAAAGTGGGCAGAGGCAAAAGCTAATCTTTTAACTGTTTATACCACATCTGGAAAATCATTGGTCAGAGAATATCATGATAACCATCGAACTGCTACAAACAACAACTCAGAGTCCATCTTTGAAGTTCAGTTCTCCATCAACGATGGTACAGGCGGACAAAATGGTAACAAAGGCGCTACCTTGAACTGGCCTTATACAGCTGCTTCTCCTGGTCGCGGTTGCTGCGGTTTCTATCTTCCTTCTCACAACCTGGTAAATGCTTTCAGAACAGATGCTGATGGTTTGCCTTTGATTGGAGATGCTGCTGATGGAAGCAAGGATACTTATAACAATGTTGACGTTCCAAACGATCAAGGTTTGAAATTTGGAGATGCTTGGACATACGACAATTCTCAGCCTGTTGATCCTCGTTTGGACTGGACTGTAGGTCGTCGTGGTGTTAACTTCCTCGATTGGGGTAAAATGCCCGGTAGCTCATGGATTCGTGACCAAGCTTACTCTGGTCCGTTCACTGGTAAAAAGTGGATGTACTATGTAGGAGAGGAGGGTTCAACAACCCATGCTACAGACCGACGTTCTGTCAACAACAATTACAGATTGATCAGATTATCAATGGTCATCTTGTGGTTGGCTGAATGCGAAGTCGAGCTGGGTAACCTTGCTCAAGCAGAGACATATGTGAATTTGATTCGCAACAGAGCAAAGGGATCTAAGCCTCAAGATGCTTCCATCAACACAAAAGTTGAACCTTATGCCGCAGGTACATTTGCTGCCAAGGGCGCTGACTTTGCAAGAAATGCAGTTCGCATGGAAACCCGTCTTGAATTTGGAATGGAAGGACACAGGTTCTTTGATCTTGTACGTTGGGGTATTGCTGAAAAAGTACTCAATGCGTATGTAGCAAAAGAATCAGTTGCCGGTAAAGGTTGGGATGGCAGATCATTCAACAAGCGTGCATACCTTGTAGGAAGAGTCTTTGCTGCTAAAAACAACTATTTCCCGATTCCTGCGGATGAAATCCTGAACTCTCAAAAAGATGGTAAATCAGTTCTGACTCAGAACTCCGGATACTAATCTTATTTGATTCAATAGAAAAAGGCTGTCAGCAATGACAGCCTTTTTTATTTCATTCATATCATGCTCACTGAATGATTGGGGGGGATTAAGCGTAATTTCTCAGGTTGCTTGTGCGTTGATCAATAAAAAAAATAACCGAGTTTTATTCAGGGATATTTTAAGCTAAACCAGATGAATGTAGCAGGGCTGGTTTTTGCAATGTGGATGTCTAGTCAAATTTCATGAGTTGCTCAAACAACTCCTCGTATTTTGATTCAAGAGGGGATAGTTGTGCGTTCAATGCTGTGTATTTCTTTTCAGCTTCCTGAAACTTTATTTTATCTGAATAGATTGCAGGATCTGCAAGTGCTGACTCTGCCTGGTTTTTATCTTCTTTGAGTTGAGCAATCTTTTTTTCTAACTCATCAAACTCGCGTTGGAGTTTCTTTTTTTCTTTGGATTCTGTTGCCGGTTGTCGGTTACCAGTTGACGGTTGGTTGTTACCGGTTGACGGTTGACGGTTGACAGTTGACTGTTGAGTCTTAACTGTCAACTGTGAACTGTTAACAGATACCTGTTGTTTTGCCATTCTTTCCTTCCACTCCACCCATTCTGTATATCCTCCCTTGAACTCAACTATCTTACCATCTACAATCTCCCAAATTTTATTGGCTGTTTTGGAAATGAAGTATCGATCGTGACTGACAAGGATCAGGCTTCCTTCATATTTATCCAACGCTTCTGCCAACAAATCAACAGAATGCATATCCAGGTGATTCGTGGGCTCATCCAGCATCAAAAAATTCGCTTTGCTGATGATGGTCTTTGCCAATGCTACACGGGCTTTTTCACCTCCGCTCAATACCTTGATCTTTTTATCTACATCATCGCCGCTGAAAAGAAAACATCCCAATACGGTTCTGAGTTCCATATCGGTTTTCTTGCTTCCGGCCATTTGCATCTCCTCCAAAATATTGTTGTTGAGGTTCAGATGCTCGAGCTGATGCTGCGCATAAAAACTCTCATCGACATTGTGTCCCCAGTTTCTTTCCCCGTCAAAACTTTCACTGTCGGCTATGATTCTCAACAAAGTTGATTTACCTTTTCCGTTTGCACCAATGAGTGCAATTTTATCACCGCGGTCGATTTCTGCACTGGCTTCATGGAGAATTTCATTTTCACCGAAACGCTTGGAGATGTTTTTCAGTGAGCAGATGATTTTTCCCGGAACCTTGTCCACACTGAAGTTGATGCGGATGTTCGGACGCTCAATGGATGCTTCTTCCAGTCGGTCAATTTTATCGAGTCGCTTCTGCACACTCTGCGCCTGTGCTGCCTTGGATGCTTTTGCTTTGAACCTCTCTATGAATCGTTCTTGCTGGCGGATAAAGTCCTGCTGGTTTTCATACGCCCTTTGCTGCAATTCCAATCTCACCTGTTTCTCTTTTTCGTAGAAGGAATAATTGCCGGAGTAGATATGCAGTTTTCGTTGGTAGAGCTCTACAATTTTATTGACCATGCGGTCGAGGAAAAACTTATCGTGACTCACGATGACAACTGCTCCCTGATAATGTATCAAATATTTTTCGAGCCATTCAATGGATGGAAGATCCAAGTGGTTGGTAGGTTCATCCAGCATCAGCAGATCTGGCTGCATCAATATCATTTTTGCGAGCAATACACGCATCCTCCATCCTCCACTGAATTCTTTGTAAGGCCTTTGCATGTCAGCCTGACTGAATCCCAGGCCATGGAGCACATCCTCTGTTTTGTGGTCTATATTGTATCCATCCAATACATCCATCTCGGCCAGGAGATCAGTGTAAAGAATGAGTTTTTTTTCATCTTCGTTTTTCTCCAGTTCGAGTCCGAGTATTTCAATTTCTCGCTGAATTTGCAACACCCGTTCAAAAGCACCCATGGCCACTTTCAAAATACTTTCATCCGTATCAAAACTCAACAGATCCTGGTGCAAATATCCAATGGAGGTGGTCCTGCTTCTTTCAACTGTTCCTTTGCTTGGCAGGTATTCTCCTGAGAGGAGTTTCAGCAGGGTTGATTTTCCAGTCCCGTTGTAGCCAATGAGCCCTATTCTTTCACCTGGATGAATATGCCAGGTGGCATCCTCTACGATGACCCTTGCACCAAATTCAAATGTCATGTCCTGAAAACCTGCGAGCATAGTTCGATATTGCGCCGCGAAGTTAGCATATTCTCCCTATGCAGTTGAACAATGAATGGACTTATGTGTTTTACCAATGTGCCCAATCGTATATTCTTTTTTGGCTTCCTATTTATATCTAACCTGCTCTCAGCTCAGGAAAAATTTACCATTTCAGGATATGTGCGTGATTCACTCAGCCGTGAAACCCTCATTGGCGCTACCATTCAGGCCAAAGAGCAATCCAAGGGAGTAAGCAGCAATCAATATGGTTATTATGCACTGACCCTTCCCAAAGGTGAATACGTACTTGTCACTTCCTTTGTTGGGTTTTTCCCGATTGAGAAAAAAATCAACTTGCAGTCAGACCTGGTCATTGATTTTCCATTGCTGTCCAAATCGAGTCTATCCCAAGAAATTGTCATCAGCTCCAAAAAAAGGGATGCCAATATCAAGAATGCGCAAATGGGACAAATTGACCTTAGCATGAGCCGTGCGAAATCTGTACCTGTTATTTTCGGAGAGGTAGACCCCCTCAAAATCCTTCAATTGTATCCTGGTGTTTCCAATGCAGGGGAGGGCAACAGCGGACTCTATGTCAGAGGCGGTGGTCCGGATCAAAACCTGATTTTGCTGGATGATGCAGTGGTATACAACTCAGGACACCTTTTTGGATTTTTCTCAATATTCAATGGAGATGCCATTAAAAATACCTCCTTGATCAAGGGCGGCATGCCTGCACAATATGGCGGCAGATTGTCTTCTGTGTTGGATATATCTATGAAAGAAGGAAATCTGGATAAATACCAGGTAGAGGGAGGAATTGGGAGCATTGCTTCCAGGTTTTCCGTACAAGGTCCCATTCAGAAAGAAAAAGCCTCTTTCATGCTTTCCGGACGCAGAACCTATATTGATGCGCTGGCAAAGCCCTTCATCAAAAAGGAAAGCCAGTTTTATGGCTCTGGTTATTATTTCTATGATTTCAATGCCAAATTCAATTATCGGTTTTCTTCCAAAGATCGTTTGTATTTGAGTGGTTACTTTGGAAGAGACAGGTTTGATTTTGTAAACAACAAACGTCAGTTTGATGTGGAGGTTCCTTGGGGTAATTCAACGCTCTCAGCCAGATGGAACCATGTGTTCCACAAGAAACTGTTTATGAATACCACAGCGGTTTACAATGATTATCAATTTTCATTGGGAGCACTTCAAAACAGTTTCAACTTTGTTTTATCAAGCGGCATACGTGATTTGAATTTGAAAACCGATTTAGATCACTACCTCACACCTGAACACAAACTGAAATACGGTGCCCTTTTTACCTATCATCGTTTGAGTCCCTCGGTTGCTTCAGGTCGACAGGATTCTGTATTGTTTCTCCCCAACAATGCACAAACAAAATTTGCTAACGAGTATGGTTTGTATGCACAGGATGATTGGGAGGTCAATAACAAATTAAAGATCAACTATGGACTTCGGTGGAGTGCATTTCAGCAATTGGGTCCATATACCAATTACAAAACAGATGCAGACGGGAATCGTCTTGATAGTACAAGCTATGCAAGCAATCAATCCGTGATAACGTATGGTGGACTCGAACCGAGGCTCACCATGCGGTATGCGTTGAATGATGAAACTTCCATCAAGGGCTCTGTTTCACGCAACCGCCAATACCTGCATTTGGTCAGCAACGCCGGAACCACACTTCCAACAGATGTTTGGGTGCCCAGTACATTGCGGGTAAAGCCCCAGCTTTCCTGGCAATATGCTGCGGGTGTATTCAAGAATTTCAATGACAATGCATTTGAAACATCCATCGAGGTTTACTATAAATCGATGCAAAATCAGATTGAATACAGAGAGGGATTTACACCTTCCATCAAGGATCCCGAAGAGGAATTTGTTTTTGGAAGGGGATGGAGTTACGGAACGGAGTTATTTATCAACAAAACAAAAGGAAAATTTACCGGGTGGATCGGTTATACTTTGGCATGGACATGGAGAAAATTTCCTGAGCTGAACAATGGCAACAAATATCCTGCCAAATACGACAGGCGTCATGATTTGTCGGTAGTAGGAATATACGAGCTCAATCAAAAGTGGAAGCTCTCATCTGTGTTTGTATATGCTACCGGTAATGCAACCTCACTCCCCGAAAAATTTTATCTCATAGAAGGAGTGCTGACACAGCAGTTCAGCCGCATCAATCAATACCGTCTGGCGCCTTATCACCGTCTCGATCTATCAGCCACTTATGCACCCACTCCCAAAAAGGAAAGAAAGTGGAAGCACAGCTGGGTGTTCAGTTTATACAATGTGTACAGCAGACAGAATCCTTATTTCCTGTACTATAATCAAACAGGCAGTGCTTTTGCTGGTACATTGGAGGTTCAGGCCAAGCAGGTTTCCCTGTTTCCCGTCATTCCATCTGTGACCTATAACTTTAAATTCTGATTATTTTCTGTACCGAAACCTGACCGCTCCGCTGCTTTGCTCGGTAGAGGTGATGTTGATTTCATAACGTTTGTTCTTCGTCTGTACAATCATCAATGCGGTGTTGGGTGGAATGGTTCCAAGATTTTCGGCAAACATGATGACATCATATGTATCAGCTTCCTCCTCCAGGTTCAATTGAATGTTGATGGGTTTGGCAGTGAGCATTTTTTTGGAAACAACCAGTTTGTCGTTCAAATAAATGGAGACTGTATCGCCATCAATTTGCCCATTGTCGTAAATATCAATGGTGACCTTGTCGTCATCAATATCAATTGTTTTCAGTACCTGGTAAATTCTGTTTGATATTTTTTCTTTGGGGGGAGCAAAGCTTTCCTTTATTTTTTTTGGCTCTTCCATTGCAATCAATCCCTCGTCTTTTTTAACAGGTGTTTCATTGATGGGGACTTTCTGTTCAATTGGTTTTTTGGGCTGTAATTTCTTTTGCTGCTCTGGTTTCTTAGCAACCATCTGTGGAGCAGGAGTTGTTTTTTTCGGAGCAGGATTTTTAGTGGTTGTGGTATTCTTCTTGGCAACAGGAAGACTTTTGGGCAATGGGTTTGTTTCCGGTTTTTTTGCTGTTTCGATTGTTTTGATTTTTTCAATCATCTTTCTCTCAAACAGTGAATTGCCCGTACCGCAGTTGCTGCCTTTTTCTGCTGGGGTCCATTTTCCTTCCAGGGTTTCTTTGTCACCTTGTTTGAAATAGGTAAGCTTATGTGTCTGAAGACAGTTTTGAAAATCAGGAGGGGTATTTGATTTTATTTTTTCAACTTCCGTTACAACAAGTGATTTGCTTCCCTGGTCGTATGATCCTTTTAACTTACATATCACAAAATATCTTTTGCCTGCAATAGGAAAATAGGTATAGGAGTAACCATTCAAGCTGTTGCCGTTGATGTCAAACTCAAGCACGTATTCCGTTTGTGCTTCAGCCGGGTCCTCTTTCGAATTGAAACTTCCAATCCATTGTCCGCTCAATTTCTGAGCTTCCGCTTGCTGACAGTAAAGAAGGTTCAGGATGAAAATTGCCGCAATTGCTAAAATCCTGGGTAGAAATCTATTCAAATGCTACATTTTTTGTGTTGCTGCGCAAATTATCCTTAATTGAAGCTGAGCTTACCCAATAGTTCGTTAAATTTGCATTCTTAAAATTGACAACAATCTCAATCAAACCATGATCAATATTAGGTTTCCAGATGGTGCAGTCAGAAGTTACGCCAAGGGCAGTACACCCATGGCCGTGGCAAAAAGCATTGCAGAAGGATTGGCTAAAAAAGTTATTGCAGCATCCATCGATGGAGTGGTACGTGACGCTTCTACACCCTTGAATAAAGATTGTGAATTGAAACTGCTGACATGGGATGATACAGACGGAAAAGCAACCTTTTGGCACTCCTCAGCCCACCTGTTGGCAGAGGCCGTTGAAGCGACTTTCCCCGGAGTTAAATTCTGGGTGGGTCCTGCGATAGACAAAGGGTTTTATTATGACATGGATTTGGGGGGAAGGCATATCTCAGAGGAAGAACTTGTTTCGCTCGAGAAAAAAATGGATGAGCTGTCTAAGAAGAACAGTGAATACATCCGAAAAGAAATCTCAAAAACAGATGCTGTAGCTTATTTCACTGAAAAAGGTGATGAGTACAAGTTGGATCTCTTATCCGGACTGCAGGACGGTGAAATCACGTTCTACACCCAGGGAGATTTCACGGATCTTTGCCGGGGGCCGCATATTCCGCATACGGGACTCATCAAGGCAATCAAACTTACTTCCATTGCTGGCGCTTATTGGAAAGGTGATGAGAAAAACAAGCAGCTGACACGTATTTATGGGGTAAGTTTCCCCAATCAAAAAGAATTGGATGATCATCTGCTTATGCTGGAAGAGGCAAAGAAAAGAGATCACCGCAAATTGGGAAAAGAACTGGGCATATTCACGTTTGATGATGATGTGGGACCCGGACTCCCGCTCTGGATGCCGAACGGAACGATAGTCATCGAGGAGCTCGAAAAACTCGCAAAGGAAACTGAGCAATCTGCAGGATACAAGCGTGTGGTTACTCCACATATTGCCAAGGAGAGCATGTACCTGACAAGCGGACATTTGCCGTATTACCAGGACAGCATGTATCCGCCAATGGAGCTTGAAGGAGTTAAATACTACCTCAAGGCCATGAACTGTCCTCATCACCATAAAATATTTTCTGCTGAAAGCAGGTCATACAAAGACCTTCCACTGCGATTGGCAGAATATGGTACCTGTTACCGATACGAACAGAGTGGTGAGTTGTTTGGATTGATGCGCGTACGGTGCTTGCATATGAATGATGCACACATCTACTGCTCGAAGGATGATTTTGCCAAAGAGTTCAGGGCTGTGAATGACATGTACATCAAATATTTCAACATCTTTGGAATTGATAAATATGTCATGCGGTTAAGTCTGCATGACCCTGCCAAACTCGGGCAGAAATACATCAATGAACCCGAGCTATGGAGAGAAACAGAAGAAATGGTGCGTCAGGTTTTGATCGATTCAAAAATTCCATACGTTGAAGTGCCTGATGAAGGGGCGTTCTACGGTCCCAAAATCGACGTGCAAATCTGGAGTGCAATTGGAAGAGAATTTACACTTGCAACCAATCAGGTTGATTTCGCTCAGGGCAGAAGATTTGGTCTGCAGTATACAAACAGAGACAATCAATCAGAAACACCGTTGATCATTCACAGGGCACCTCTGGGTACGCATGAACGATTCATTGGATTTTTGCTGGAGCATTATGCAGGAAAATTCCCGCTCTGGCTGGCTCCAGTTCAGGTCAAAGTGTTGTCCATCAGTGAAAAATTCAATGCATACGCATCTGAAGTCACTCAGGCATTGCTCAATGCAGGCATCAGGGCAGAGTTGGATGACCGAGGTGAAAAAATCGGCAAAAAAATCAGGGATACAGAACTTCTGAAGATCCCATATATGTTCGTAATAGGAGAGAAGGAGCAAAACGAAGGATTGGTGGCTGTCAGACGACAAGGCAAAGGTGACGCCGGTCAGTCTCCCATTTCAGAAATAATAACTACCTTAACATCCGAAATACAGCATCGGCAATCACATTAAATTAAAACAGAAATAAGGACAACTTCCTCCTGCAGCCGACAGGATAGTTGTAAAAGACTATGGCATTACCCTACAGACCCAATTACCAAGGTTCAGGTGGACCAAGAGGTAAATTCATTCCGCGCAAAGAAGCAGAACACCGCATCAATCATTTTATCAGGGTTCCTCAAGTAAGATTAGTTGGCGACAATGTAACCATGGGAGTATATTCTACCCAGGAAGCATTGAAAATTGCACAGCAGCAGCAGTTGGACCTTGTTGAAATTTCTCCCCAGGCGGATCCTCCGGTTTGTAAAGTAATCGACTACAATAAATTCCTTTACGATAAGAAGCGTAAGGAGAAAGAGATGAAGGCCAAGAGCAAAACAGCCGAGCTCAAAGAGATTCGTTTCACACCTGGAACGGATGACCATGATTTCGATTTCAAGGCCCGTCATGCAGAGAACTTCCTGAAAGAAGGCAACAAAGTAAAAGCCTATGTTCAATTCAAAGGTCGTGCCATTCAATTCAAAGAAAGAGGAGAATTGGTTTTACTGAAATTTGCTGAACGTCTTGCTGAAATAGGACAGGTAGAGGGATTGCCAAAGCTGGAAGGTAAACGAATGCTGATGGTGATTGCTCCAAAATCTCAGAAGAAAAAAGCGTCAACTGGAGCTGCACCAGCAGAACCCCAGGGTTGATTGGACTATATATTCATTTTTTTCTTCCAATTTCCACTGTTCAAATAGAGGGATGACAGGGTAAGAATGGTGAGCCAATAAACCCATTCGGATCCCCAGCCCCATATGATGGATAGATTGTACACTTCCATCATCGTATATATGTATATGCAATAAAGTACAATCGTAAATATTTCAATCAACAGATTAATTTTCGTATTGCCTGTTCCAGTAACAGCATTCAGGCATACCGTTGCAACCGACATGAATACAATTGCGGTACAGACTACTCTGAATACTGGAATTGCAAGCTGTAAAAATGCAGGATCCTGGTTGAAAATGGAGAGCAAGTCGCTTGCAAAAAATTGGATTGGCAGCAACAGGATGATGGTTGAACCAAGACTCAATGTGATGATTTTCTTCACCAGCAATGTTACTTTCTCGTGCAATCCCTGTCCAATGATATTGGAGACCATGGTATTCGAAGTTGCAGCAAACGCCCAAATAAAAATACCAAAGAAACCAAACATGAGTCGCATTACCTGGCTCACATCCAATGCAAGTGCACCATCGTGTGATACCAGTATAAAAAAGAATTCCCAACTGATGATGCTGATGGCATATTGCAGGATGAGTGGAGAAGATTGCACAAGAATCGTTTTGGTGTTCTTCCAATCAAACGATACATTTTCAAACAGACTGAATCTTTTTGACATTCCCTTGATGCCAATAACCATGAATACAACCAACATACCCAAAAATTCTGCTGCAATGCTGGCATAGGCTGCTCCGTTGAAACCAAGTTTGGGCATACCTAGGTTCCCGAAAATCAAACCATAGTCCAATACAATATTCGTGATGGTTTCAGCGAGCGTTCCATAAACCAGCAATTTGCTTTGATTGGTTCCTACCAGCAAACCATTCCTCATCTGATAGAGGTATAAGAATGGGAGTCCCCAGATCCTGATCTTTAAAAATTCGATGGTGGGTGTATAAATCGCCTCATCTGTAAAACTCATGAAAATGTAAGGGGCAACGGTGTAGGTAATGATGATTCCCAACAGGGCAATGAAAAAACTGATATACACACTTTGCATAAAAAGCGTTCCAATTTCTTTCAGCCTGTCCTGTCCGGCTCTTCTTGAAATCAATGCCTGGAGTCCATTGTTGAGTCCAAATCCAATCACTGAAAAAATAAGATAGTAAACACCGGTTACTCCAGAAGCACCCATGAATCCTTTGCCCAGTTTTGCGAGGAAAAAACTGTTGATCAGAAAATTAAATTGGGGGACCAGTATCGCAAAGCTGATGGGCAGCGACATCTGGAGGATTTGTTTATAGGTGACTTCGAGTTTTAATGTTTCTCTCATGGACTTCCCGGGCTTCAATCAGGCGGCAAAGTAAGTTATTATTACCATCTGATTCATACCCAAAAGCATTAAATTTGTATCATCATGCAACATCTTATCCAGCCCAGTTTTGGTTATTCAAGTGATGCAACAACAAGTGCTACAGGTCCCTTGAATCTCTGTGTGGAGCTCGGAGAACATTACCTGACCCTCTCTGTTTTTGCGGCTGATAAGTCACCCTTATGGATTGAAACATACGTGATGAAAGAGGGGATTGATGTGTATACTCTTGAATATATTTTGCAATCGGAAAAATACAGTCATCATTCCTATGATGAAGTACATCTCATTGTCAATACACCAGATGTTTCTCTGGTGCCTGAAAAATATCACAAGGATTATCTGGCAGAATCGATATACCGAACATTGCATGGCGACTTGAAAATTTCAGACATACATACTGATCAGGTGAATCAGTGGGAACTTGTAACGGTATATGGAATTGAAAAACCAATACTCGATTTTTTAAAGTCCAGGTTTCCCGCATTAAAAACCAAGCATTTCATCACTCTTGCTTTGGTATCCTTGTTTAGAAACAACTTAGAGGATCTGGATTCTTTCATCAAAATCTATTTCAGTCAATCTTATCTCACTGTCATCCTGGTAAAAGGAGCACAATTGCAGTTTGCCCAATCCATTTATTATGAAACCACTGAAGATGCCATCTACCAATTGTTGAATCTGGTGGAGCGTCATCATATGGACCTCAAATATCTCAAAGCGCATGTCAGCGGTCATATTGACGAGGATTCTGCAACATGGAAAGAACTTAAAAAATACGTGTTGGATATTTCCCTGGAACCATCATCATCCATAGAGACTTCAGCACATGATTCAGTTGGCTCTCATTTTTTTACTCCACACCTGCAAGTTTTACAATGCGTATAATCAGTGGTGAATTGGGCGGAAGAAGGTTTTCTCCGCCTGCCAATATGCCCAATACAAGACCGACAACAGATATTGCCAAAGAGGGACTCTTCAATATCATTCAGAACAATTTGGAATTGGAAGGGCTGAAGACCCTTGATCTGTTTGGTGGCACAGGCAGCATCAGTTATGAATTGTTTTCACGTGGAGTGGCTGATCTGACAATTGTGGAAAAAGATCCTGCCATGCATGCATTCATTAAAAAAACTGCTGCTGAACTCGGAATTTCCAAGATAAACGTGATTTTTTCTGATGTGTTCAAATATATGCAACAATGTACCGAGCAATTTGATTTCATCTTTGCGGGTCCGCCGTATGCATTGACTGCCATCGATGATTTGCCCCGCATGGTTTTTGAAAAGGAATTGTTGAAAACAAATGGCTGGTTCGTGTTGGAGCACACGCCAAGAAATGATTACAAAACTTTCCCCTTTTACAGGACTGAGAGAAAATATGGAACAACCATATTTTCAATATTTGTCAATCGTCCACCGAATGATCAATGAGCATGAGGAAGTCAGAAATCAGAAAACATTTCAAAGAAAAAAGACAGGTATTGACTGACAGGGATGTCAATGTTTACCAGGACTTATTGCTGATTCGATTTCAGGAGTTGCACCTGCCATATATTCATTATCTGCATGCTTATATTCCCAAGCCTGACAGCAAGGAACCTGATCCTGCACCCTTGGTGGATTGGATGCAATTCAGAGATCCTGGATTGAGAATGGTCTATGCTGCCATCAATGATGCTGATTGCAGCATGAAGCATTTTATGTTTGATGATAACACAGCATTTCGACTGAATCAATTCGGGATACCCGAACCAACAGGAGGCATAGAATTGGAGTCGACACAATTGGACGCTATCATCATACCTCTTTTGGCATTTGATGTCAATGGCAACAGGGTTGGCTACGGCAAGGGCTACTACGATCGATTCTTGGCCAATTGCAGGGAAGATGTACTAAAAATTGGACTTTCTTATTTTCCTCCCGTTTATTCCATAGACGATATCGAGAACTTCGATAAAAAGCTCGATTTTTGTATAACACCAGAAAGTGTTTATGCTTTTTAAGAATGTTTATCTGAGATCTTTTCGTCTTTTTTTGTTTCCGCTTGCATTGGTGTATGGTGGATTTGTCATCTTGAGAAATTATCTCTACGATAAAAAAATCATTGGCAGCATTGCTTTCAATTTACCTATTATCGGAGTTGGCAATATCTCTGTTGGTGGAACGGGGAAGTCACCCATGGTGGATTATATTGCTGGCTTGCTCAAGCAGCAATTCAAAACAGCAACGCTGAGCAGAGGATACAGAAGAAGGACTTCCGGGTATGTTTTAGCCAACAATCTCTCAACTTCAATTGAAATAGGTGATGAACCGATGCAATTTCATTTGGCTCATCCGGAAATTTCTGTTGCAGTTGGTGAAAAAAGAATTGAAGCTGTTCCTCAACTGCTCTATGATCGTCCGGATACCAAGGTTATCATCTTGGATGATGCATTTCAGCACAGGGAAATTGTAGCAGGACTCGATATCGTCTTGACGGAATATGCCAATCTGTACTCCAGAGATTTCTTCCTTCCTACAGGCGACCTGCGGGATCAAAAGGAGAGTGTGCACAGGGCTCATATTATTGTTGTAACCAAATGCCCGGTAGACTTAACGCATGAAGCTGCTCTGGCAATCAAGCAAGAGCTGGGAGTGCAGTCCCATCAATATATTTTCTTCACCACCATTGAATATGGTGTCCCTTATCATATCATCACCAGGGAAAAGAAAGCTCTTTCCAAGACAGAAGAGCTGTTGTTGATTTGTGGAATTGCCAATCCGCTGCCACTCACACAGTACATTCATGAGTCAACCAAAACCTATGATGCCCTGTTTTTCAGAGATCATCATATCTATACAATTGACGATATCAATGATATGGAGGAACGTTTCAATCTCATCCAATCAAAGGAAAAGATGTATCTTACAACCGATAAAGATGCTGTTCGCCTGATAAAATTCAAGGATCGAATCAAAGACCTTCCTTTTTTTGTATTGCCAATAAGTTTATCTTTTCTTTTTAATCAGCAGCATCTCTTCGATCAATTGATGTTGGAATATCCCCAAAAATTTTACGCTGAGCAGATGGCTTCAGGTGAGTCAATTTAATATATGTCAAAGAAGAACAAAAAGAAACGTAACAAAGAATACAAGCGAGCATCAGCTCTTTACAAGGGTCGTTTTGAGATTACTCGATCCGGTATGGGATTTGTGGTTGTAGAAGGTTTGGAGCGGGATGTTATCATACGTCCCAATGATTTCAACAAAGCATTTCACGGTGATTTGGTGAGGGTAGAGGTTACCAAAGGTGATGCAAGATCAGGCAGGATGCAGGGTGTCATCACACAAATCATCGAGAGGAAACAAAAACAGTTTGTAGGGGTGATTGAAGTAAACCGTGAATTTGCTTTTTTTATTCCTGATTCATCAAAAGCAATTCCCGATTTTTTCATTCCTGCATCTTCATTGAATGGGGCAAAAGATGGACAGAAAGTCATTGCACAGATTGTTTCCTGGGAAAAGAACGATAAACGTCCACGTGCAGAAGTGATTGAAATTGTAACAGAGGCAAGGGAAGCAGACCTTGCCATGAAAGAAATTCTGATTCAGCAAGGATTCCCCTTGCTATTTACAGAGGAAGTCATGGAGGAGTCATCCAGGCTCCCTGATATGATTTCAATTGATGAAATCCAGCGCAGGAGAGACATGCGTGATATACTCACTTTTACCATTGATCCTTTTGATGCGAAAGATTTTGATGATGCCATCAGTTATCAGCCATTAAAAAATAGTGTTGTTGAAGTGGGTGTGCACATCGCAGATGTGAGTCATTTTATCGAGGAAGATTCAGCATTGGACTTATCCGCGTACGAAAGAGCAACTTCGGTTTACTTGCCAGACAGGGTTGTGCCCATGCTGCCCGAAAGGATTTCCAATGAGCTTTGCTCTTTGCGTCCGCATGAAGACAAGCTCACTTATTCCTGCATCTTTCAAATCAATGCCAAGGGGGAGATCAAAGATACCTGGATGGGCAAGACGGTGATACACTCAAATCATCGCTTTACATATGAAGATGTTCAAGCGATCATTGAATCTGGATCTGGATTATATGACAAGGAAATTTTGTATTTGCATGAACTGGCACAGTCATTCAGAACCAAAAGAATGAAAGAGGGTGCCATCAATTTTTCTTCACAGGAAGTGAGGTTTAAATTGGATGAAAACGGAACACCCATTGGTGTGGTGATCAAGGAAAGCAAAGCATCACATCAACTGATTGAAGAGTTGATGTTGTTGGCCAACCGATTTGTAGCAGCACGTGTCGCAAAGGTTAAACTGGCTGATAAACCCATCCCATTTCCGTATCGCATCCATGACCAGCCGGACGAAGAAAAACTAGTTCCCTTTGTGGAGTTTGCAAAAAAATACGGGTATCATTTCAAGACGAATTCACCAGACCAGATCGCAAAATCATTCAATGAGATGCTTACCCGCGTGCAGGGACTGCCTGAGCAGCGTGTGCTAGAGCAAATGGGAATCAGGACCATGGCCAAGGCAGTATATACATCTAAAAACATAGGGCACTACGGACTCGGATTCGAGCATTATTGCCATTTTACTTCACCCATCAGGCGGTATCCGGATATTCTTGTACACAGGGTACTCACCGGCATTTTAAACAACGATCCAAAGGCAGACAAAAAAATGGAGCAAAAATGTATCCATTCCAGTGAGCGGGAGAGAGCAGCAATGGAATCTGAACGGGCTGCCAACAAATACAAACAGGTTGAGTACATGAAACAATTTTTAGGTGATGAATTTGATGCCGTTGTTTCAGGTGTAGCCAGTTTTGGGTTTTGGGCAGAGACTGTAGATCATAAATGCGAGGGACTCATCAGTGCGACTTCACTCCTGGATTATGATGATTTTGTTTATCACGAAGCAGAATATGCACTCATCGGGAAGCGTTCTGGTTGGGCCTTCCGCATCGGAGATGCTGTTAAGATAAAAGTTGTTGCTGCCAATCTTGCCAAAAGACAGCTTGATTACGAATGGATCATGGATATTGGGTTTAAACCCGGATCTGTTTCAACCAAAAAAAACAAGCGATAAAAGGTTCATTCGTTATCTTCGGAGAACTGATTTGATTCCATTATGTCGTCTATTGAAACGCTCCAACAATCATTTGAAGCATATTTTAATCACCGTCATTTTCCAACGGCTCCTGCAACCTTGTATGACCCACTGGAGGAATTCCTTGCCAACAGCGGCAAGCGCATTCGTCCTGTACTTTGTTTGATGGGCAATGAATTGTTTGGAGATATTCACCAGGACGCCTATCATTTGGCAGCTGCGGTTGAATTGTTTCACAATTTTACACTGGTGCATGATGATATCATGGACAAGGCTCCTTTGAGAAGAGGGAAAGCAACTGTGCATGCAGTACATGGTGAATCGACTGCACTCTTGGGCGGGGATGTAATGATGGTCGTTGCCTATGATTATTTAAATAAGATTGAGGGTCTCCACCTCAAAAAAGTGATACACCTTTTCAACAAAACAGCCAAGGAGGTTTGTGAGGGTCAGCAGCTGGATATGGATTTTGAAAAGATTGCTGATGTGCAATTGGATGAATATATACACATGATTCAATTGAAAACCTCTGTATTGCTCGCAGCAAGTCTGCAACTTGGAAGCATCATCGGAGGAGCGAGTGATCACAACCAGGGGCATATTTATGAATTTGGGAGAAATTTGGGCATTGCATTTCAAATACAGGACGATTACCTGGATGCTTTTGGTGATCCTGAAAAATTCGGTAAACAGGTGGGGGGAGATATTCAAAGCAATAAAAAAACATTTTTGCTGATACATGCACTCGAAACAGCACAAGGGAATGATCTTGTAACACTCAAGCAATTGCTGTCGACTTCACCAGCTGACAAAGTGGAAAGGGTGTTGTCTATTTACAGAAAATGCGGCATCGATGCCTGGGCAAATACATTGAAAGAGACATATCTTGAAAAGGCATATCATCATCTGAATGAGATAGCTGTTTCTGCTGTCCGAAAAGAACCCCTGAAGGCGCTTGCACAGTACTTAATCAAACGAGATAAATAACATTTCCATTGAAAAATATTTTCAGAAAAAAATCACTCGCCTCCCTTCAAGGAGAAGCTGATTTGCATGTTGACCATCAGAATGGATTGAAAAGGGTGCTTACTGTAAAGGATTTGACATTGATGGGTGTGGCTGCTGTCATTGGCGGCGGAATATTTACAACCATCGGCTCTGCAGCTTACAATGGGGGTCCGGGGGTAATATTTTTATTTGTTATCACAGCCATTACCTGTGGATTCACTGCGCTCTGTTATGCAGAATTTGCATCCCGCATTCCAGTGGCAGGAAGTGCATATACGTATTCATATGTGAGTTTTGGTGAAGTGGTTGCTTGGATCATTGGATGGGCATTGATTTTGGAGTATGCAATTGGAAATATTGTCGTAGCCATTTCCTGGAGTGCCTACTTCAACAATATTTTACATGCCATGGGTATTTCATTGCCCGATTGGCTCAGTATCGGCTATCAGACTGCGCACATGCAGTACACGGCTGCAGTGACAAGTGGACAGGACACATCAAAATTGATTTATACCAATGCTCCTGATCTGATGGGTATTCGTTTCATCATCAACCTGCCTGCATTTGTCATTGTTGCCTTGATTACATGGTTGGCATATGTTGGTATCAAGGAGAGCAAAAAAACAGCCAATGCAATGGTTATTCTGAAAATCATCGTCCTGGTATTGATTGCATTGATCGGATTTTGGTATATTTTTTCCAACAATACAATGGAAAACTGGACTCCCTTTTTGCCCAATGGCATGACAGGTGTTTTGAAAGGAGTTTCTGCAGTCTTCTTTGCATATATTGGATTTGATGCGATCTCCACAACAGCAGAGGAATGCTCGAATCCGCAGCGTGATCTTCCCCGGGGAATGATCTATTCATTGATACTGTGTACCGTGATTTATATTGTGACGGCCCTGGTTATTACAGGCCTTGTCAACTACTCCGAATTTCAATATGTAACAGATCCGCTTGCTTTTGTGTTTGAGAAAATTCAAATGGGTAAAGTGGGATTCATCATATCTGTCAGTGCAGTGGTTGCAGCTTCAAGCGTACTGCTTGTTTTCCAAATTGGACAACCACGTATTTGGATGGTGATGAGCAGAGATGGTCTCTTGCCAAAATCATTTGGAAAAATTGATCAGAAATACAAGACACCCGGATTTTCGACCATTGTAACCGGACTTTTTGTAGGAACATTTGTTCTTTTCATCGATGATAAGCTGATGACGGATCTAACCAGCATCGGGACATTGTTTGCATTTGCATTGGTCAGTGGAGGTGTATTGGTATTGCCAAGGGTTGAAAAACAAAAAGGCAAATTCTCGCTTCCTTATATCAATGCGAAATGGATATTTCCTCTGCTGTATATCATATTCGTTTATTTCTTTCGTGAACGAATTGCTGATGCCATCGAGCATCTTTTTGAAGAAGGATATCAAGCGGTGCTTTTTTTGATTTTCATTTTGCTTTCAGGGGCATTGGCAGTATACAGTTTCATGAAAAACTTTTCCCTCATTCCTGTTTTGGGTGTTTCCTGTTGCTTGTATTTGATGGTTGAAATTCCTGCAAACAGTTGGCTGGTATTTTTTGCCTGGATGTTGCTGGGATTGTTGATTTACTTTTTTTACGGAAAGAACAAGAGTAAGTTGAATGCAATATGAAATTTCAGGAAGGAGATCAAATCATAGTGATAGCTACAGGTGAGAAAGGTGTTGTGGTTGAATGGATCAACAAGAAAATGCTGACAGTTGATGTGGGCGGTGTTCAATTTCCGGTATATGCCGATCAAATCGACTTTCCTTATTTTGATACTTTTTCAAAAAAGAAAGCATTGCCTTCCAAAAAAACTATTTCAACCGAAATTCCGCGAAGAGAGAAAAAGCCAGAAAAAAATATTCCCAGAGATGGAGTGCATCTTTCATTTTTCCCCATTTTGGATAAAGATGTATTTGATGAGGATGTCTTTTCACATTACCGGGTATATGTGTTGAATCATACCGATGATGCTTTGATGTTGCATTTTACTGTTTATTTCAAGGATTTGAAAGAGCTAGAAACAAAGCATGCCATTGCGGCTTTGGAGGACATGTATTTGTTCGATTTATCATTCGACAGGTTGAATGATCATCCAAAGTTCGAATTGAAATTTTCACTTGAATCTATGAACCCAAGTAAAGCAGTACATCACGCTGTATCTTTCAAGCCCAGACCCAAACAATTTTTATCTCTGTCAGAGCGAACCATGAAAGAGCACCTTGCTTCATTTTCATTTGTGCTGTTTGAGAAATACCCTGAAAAAGGTATGGAGACTACATTGCAAAATGATGAAGTTATAAAGGAAGATCGAACTGAGGATGGTTCAATTGATCTATCCGGATTGCTCAAGGCTGGATTCAAAGTGCAGCGCAAACGCTAAAATTCCTGCCAACTTTTGCTGAAATGAATATTGTGTACCTTTGCCATGCTGTAAAAGCTATCGCGTTTCTCTGAAACGAGGAAAGTCCGGACAGCACAGAGCATCGCACCGGTGAAGAGCCGGGTCCTGATTCATCGGGAACAGACAGTGCCACAGAAAATAACCGTCCGCTGCAGGCGGATAAGGGTGAAAACGTGAGGTAAGAGCTCACGACAATCTACAGCAATGTAGATTGGGGGTAAACCTTGCGTGCTGAAATGCCACATAGGTCATGGAAATGAAAATTGGGGAATGACTCGTTCTCTCCGAAAGGGCCATGATGGGTAGGCAGCTTGATTCTACAGGGCAACCTGGAGAACAGATAAATGATAGCATAACACAGAATCCGGCTTATTCAAACAGCAAAAAGGCCTTCATCACTGAAGGCCTTTTTTATTTCAGGGTCTTAACGAATCAAATGTTTTCTTCATGAAATTGTGCATCAATTGAAGCATCTGCCATTTCGTTTTTGTCAGAAATAGAGATAAAGTACGTGTTATTAAAGTTTATATTTATTTCATTATCAGATGATAATAAAGTGTAATGAATGTTATAGTTGATGTTATAGGCATGAAACTCATTTGAGATCAGGTTATCCGTTGCTTGAATATTTGAATACTGATGTTGAATTTTATATTCATTCAAGAATGAACCATTGATGTTTTGATCAGCCATTTCAAAAGATGGCAATTCGAAACGGAGAAATTGGAGCTTTTTGATTTCATTTGCCATGTTGCGGTTGATCTCTCTATCTGCCCTGTAGAATGACCTAAGGCTGGGAGTGGAGATTTTCGTGTTTCCTATTTCGTCACCTATACTGGTGGAGTTTGCTTCAGCATTGATATTGCTGTCAGCTATGTGCATATTCCCTAATGTGGCAAATGTGTGATTTCCCAGGGTAGTAATCAGCATTCCTGCGATCAATACAATGCTTTTAATGGTCTGGATGAAGAAAGTCCCTTGTTTTTTCAGCGTGTCGGCGTTCATGTTAGCTCTTTGAGTTGAATTTTTCATATAAAACAGTTTAGATAGCTTTTCTCACGAGCAAGTAACCGTTTCAAGATTGGATGTCGTAGCAAAAATAAACTGTGCTAAGACTTCGTTAATTACATAGTGTAACTG
>JBEGMC010000067.1:0-17410 GCA_041183265.1 Bacteroidota bacterium | reverse complement strand
GATCGTTTCCGATTTCATCAAAGCAGGTCGCGATTTGGGTGTATTTATTGGTCCTGGCAGAGGTTCCGCTGCCGGCAGCGTGGTTGCCTATTGCATTGGCATTACCAATATCGATCCGATCAAATACAATCTGCTGTTTGAGCGTTTTTTGAATCCAGACAGAAAATCCATGCCGGATATCGATACTGACTTTGACGATGAGGGAAGACAGAAAGTGATTGATTATGTGGTTGACAAATATGGCAAAAATCAGGTTGCCCAGATCATCACCTATGGCACCATGGCTGCAAAGATGAGCATCAAGGATGTGGCCAGAACATTGGATCTGCCCTTGCCGGAAAGCAATGCATTGGCAAAGCTCGTCCCAGAGAAGCCCGGCATATCCCTGAAAAGATTGCTGCATGCACCATTGAATGGCGAGAAAAGTCTTGCAGAAAAAGAGGGATTGAATCCTGATGAGATTGAGAACTCCAAAAAGTTAAGAGAGATTTATGAGGACGGAGATATCAGAGGAAAAGTTTTGCACGAAGCAGAGATCTTGGAAGGATCCGTCAGAAATACCGGCATTCATGCTGCCGGCATCATCATTGCTCCCAAAGATCTGACAGAACTCTTGCCAGTTTGCACGGCCAAGGATTCTCCCATGTGGGTTACACAAATTGAAGGAAGTGTGATTGAGGAAGCTGGTGTTATCAAAATGGACTTCCTTGGATTGAAGACTTTGAATATCATTAAGACCTCTTTGCAGTTGATAAAAATGAACCATGGCATAGAGATCGATATTGATAAAATTCCTTTGGATGATGAAAAAACATTCAAGCTTTATCAAAAAGGAGAAACCATTGGAACATTTCAGTTTGAGAGTCCGGGTATGCAAAAATACCTGCGCGATTTGAAGCCTGATAAATTCGAGGACTTGATTGCGATGAATGCATTGTATCGCCCGGGTCCGCTTGAATACATACCCAACTTCATCAACAGAAAACATGGTCGCGAGGAAATTTCATACGACTTACCAGCCATGCAAGAGTATCTGGAGGAGACATATGGCATCACCGTATACCAGGAGCAGGTAATGTTGCTGGCACAGAAACTCGCCGGATTCAGCAAAGGAGATGCAGATGTACTGCGCAAGGCAATGGGTAAAAAGCAGAAGTCCGTATTGGATAAAATGAAGCCTCAGTTCATCGGCAAAGCAGCAGAGAAGGGATATCCAGAGGACAAGCTTCAAAAAATCTGGACCGATTGGGAAGCTTTTGCTCAATATGCATTCAATAAATCACACAGCACCTGTTATGCATTCATCGCGTATCAAACTGCTTATTTGAAAGCACGTTACCCTTCAGAATACATGGCCGCCGTGTTGAACCATGCAGGCTCAATAGAAAAAATTACATTTTTCATGGAGGAATGCAAGCGAATGGGATTGAATGTGCTTGGTCCGGATATCAATGAATCCCTCCAGAGCTTTGCAGTCAATCAAAAGGGTGAAATCCGGATTGGGCTCGGTGGACTCAAAGGCGTTGGTGAGGCGGCAGTTGAATCAATCATTGCAGAAAGACAGAAAAACGGAATCTATCCGTCAATATTTGATCTTGTTAAAAGGGTCAATCAGCGAACAGTTAACAAGAAATCATTGGAGAGTCTTGCGATGTCGGGTGCATTTGATTGTTTCAGCTCCATGCACAGGGCACAATATTTCCATCAACCTGAAGGTGATACATCGAATGGATTGGAAAAAATCATACGCTTTGGAAACATCTGGCAAAGCCAATCCACTTCCAATCAACATACATTGTTTGGAGACCTTTCCATGGTGCAGGAAATTCCCTCCCCAAAAATTCCAGATTGTGCTCCTTGGTCGCTCACGGAATTATTGGACAAAGAGAAAGAAGTAACAGGGATGTTTCTGAGTGGTCATCCACTTGATCATTATAAATTTGAACTGAAACACTACGGAATTTGTCCAATACTGGATTTCAATGAATTCAAGGAAGGGATCGAACTGCAAAAGAGTCCAACGCAACCTTTGAAACTCGCCGGACTTGTAACATCTTCTCAGCATAAAATTTCAAGAGCAGGCAAGAAATACGGCAGTCTGACCATTGAAGATTTCAGTGGAAAGGTAGAACTCACCCTTTTTGGTGATCAATATGTGAAATTCTCCAACTATTTCAATGCCGGCACCTGCATACATGTGAAAGGGAGTTTTGAAAAATGGGAGAGCAGGAATGAATGGAACTTCAGGGTTTCGGAAATATGCCTCCTGGAAACCATAAAAAAAGCCTTTACCAAGCAGGTCCAACTGACTTTACAGGCAGGGGCCATCAATGAGGGGCATATTGAGTTCTTCAAAAAGAATATGAAGAAAAATCCGGGCAGATCAAGACTGAAACTGGTGATGGTTGACCAAGTTGAAAAACTGATCGTGCAGATGCGCACCACAGAAAAAGGGTTTGAGATGAATGACGAAATGGCTGATTTTTTGGAAAACAATCCCCTGATCGAGGTACAAGTTGACGCAGTTTGAGCAGAAATAAGACATTTATGAAAATATAAAAATTGGAATTAATTTTGCACTCTCAGATATATTCATCACCCTCAATAATTATACATGGCAAAGGAATTTACAGACAGCAATTTTCAGGCTGAAGTTTTGGATTCAGATAAGTTAACGATGATCGATTTTTGGGCAGAATGGTGTGGTCCATGCCGTGCCATTGGTCCGGTTATCGAAGAACTTTCCAAAGAGTGGGAAGGAAAAGTCAACGTAGGAAAAGTGAATGTTGATCACAATCCGCAGTTGTCCATGAATTACGGGATCACTTCAATTCCTGCCATTCTCTTCATCAAAAATGGTCAAGTAGTTGATAAATTGGTTGGTGCTCAGCCAAAAGGAAATTTTGTGAGGAAGATTGAATCCCATCTATAAGCACGAATTTCATTACATTTGAAACCGCCTGTACAGGCGGTTTTTTATTTTATATGGCAACCATCAGAAAACAAAGCATTTACTCTTCCTTGTTCATATACGCGGGGTTTGTTTTCGGTGCCATCAACGTCCTTTATTTTTTCCCAAAATATTTCACACCAGAACAGTTTGGACTGACCAGGATCCTGATGGACATTGCGTTGATCTTTTCAACATTGTGTACAGCCGGTATGATGCCGATTGCATTCAAATTCAGTCCGTTTTACAAACACCATCTTCCCAGATCGAAGAATGACCTGTTTACATTAACTTTTTTGGTAGCCATCATCACCTGCATCTTGTTGCTGTTTGCACTCCCCTATTTTGAACCCGTCATCGTAAGAAAATTCGGCTATCGCTCCCCCTTGCTGGTTGATTACATTGACTGGATATTCCCCATGACTGTCGGATTGGTTATTTTTTCTCTCTTGGAAGCCTATGCGTGGGTGATATCAAAAAATGTTGTTTCAAATTTTTTGAAAGAATTCCTTTACAGAATCCTTGTCACTGTCCTGATCATGTTCTGGGTGTTTAAATGGATTCAGCAATTTAAAACCTTCATCGCATGGTATGCAATGCTATACGTCATATTGATTCTGACACTGGGATGGATTGTATATAAATCAAGATATTTCAGCATCACCTTTACCAGAAGCAAGCTGACAAAAAAATATGCCCCCATGATGATCAAATTCGGGAGTGCATATTTTCTGAGTGCAGTATTGAACATACTCGCCAAGACCAATGATACGCTGATCATAGCCTCTCAATCAAGTGGTGGACTCAAAGATGCTGCCATCTTTACCATTGCCACTTACCTGATCACATTGATGGATGTGCCTCAGCGAAGCATGGTTTCTTCTGCGACTGTACAAATTGCTGAAGCCTGGAAAACAAAAGACTTGTCAAAACTTGACAGGCTTTATAAAAAAACAGCTCTAACACTCCTGATTACTGCCTTGGGCATCATGGGCTTGGTACTGATCAATGCCCCATTGATCGTTCAGTACCTTGGTGAGACATACGCAGGACTTCCCCTGCTGATGATTATTCTTGGAGCTGGCAAACTGATTGAATTGGGCACGGGACTCAATGCGCAAATCCTTCAGCTGTCAAAGCACTGGAGAGTTGACCTCTTTACCAATATGTTTTTTGTAGGCATCTCCATCGTCCTCAATTATTTTCTCACAAAATCATTCGGACTTCTCGGTACGGCCTATGGCAGTGTAATCGCAATCATCCTGTTCAACCTGATCAGATTCATTTACATAAAAAAGCTCCTGCATCTGCAGCCATTTTCATCCAATAATTTGAAGGCCATATTGATTGCAATTGCATGGGGACTGCTTTGCTATGCAATACCCATTGAAAAATCTGCATTGATTGGTTATGCCCTGAAGTCAATATTTTTCTTTGGCGGATTCAGTTTAACCATTGTGAAAATGAATCTGTCTCCTGATATAACAGATTTGTTCCATCAGCTAAAAAATAAAATTTTACACAGCAGGTAGAACAAATGTGATGATATACCTAAATCAATTATCTTACCGATCAAATTGACATCCATGAATTTTCAGTGGGAAAACCTCAGTCGCGGACTATTGGGCATGTTGTTTCTCGTAGGACTCTGTTATATATTGAGCAACAACAGAAAGGCCATTAATTGGAGACTGGTGTCAATGGGGATCATTGCACAAATTGCTTTTGCAATTGGTGTGCTCTCGCAAGGCAAATACAATTTCTTCAGAATACTCATCCAGTGGCTCTCAGATCAATTCGTGCAAGTCATCAATCTTGCCCACAAAGGAATTGAATTCATGTTTGGCAACCTCGCCGACGCAGGGGGAAGCTGGGGATATACTTTTGCGATTCAGGCACTGCCCAATATCATATTTTTTGCAGCCCTCTCTGCTCTCTTCTATTACCTTGGAATTTTGCAGAAAGTCGTTTACTTCTTCGCACTGCTGCTCAGTAAATTGAAAGTTTCCGGAGCAGAAAGTGTTTCTACCGCTGCGAATATATTCCTAGGACAAACCGAAGCACCTTTGATGGTAAGACCCTTCCTTGAAAAAATGAACAGAAGTGAAATCATGTGCATCATGGTGGGAGGAATGGCCAATACTGCAGGATCTGTACTCGCTGCTTACGTAGGGTTTTTGGGAGGCAACGATATTGCACAACAACATTATTTTGCTTTGCACCTGCTCAGTCAATCCATTATGAGCGCGCCTGCTGCCATTGTATGCTCAAAAATTTTATTCCCCCAAACAGAAAAGATTGATGAAAAAATAGTGTTGACAAAAGAAAAATTTGGTGAGAACGCCTTGGATGCCATTTCATTGGGAACCACCGATGGATTGAAATTGGCAGTAAACGTTGGGGCGATTTTAATTGTATTTACTGCCCTGATGTATGTATTGAATTGGGTGCTCGGTTCATTCGGATACTATCTCGGATTGAACGATTGGATCAAAAGTTTTTCCAGCGGTCGCTATGACTCGCTTTCATTTCAGATGATCTTGGGTTACCTTTTCTCCCCCATTGCATGGCTGATTGGAGTAACCCAGCAAGACATGGTGTACGTTGGACAATTATTGGGAGAAAAGACCATCATCAACGAATTCCAGGCCTATATCACATTTGGCAAAATGAAAGCGGAAGGAGTCATCACCGATCCTCGCTCTATCCTCATAACCACTTATGCATTGTGCGGATTCGCGAATATCGCTTCCATCGGAATACAAATTGGCGGTATCAGTCAACTTGCGCCCAACCAAAGAAAAAACCTCACAGAACTGGGTTTCAGGGCATTGATCGGAGGAACCATTGCCTGTTTGATGTGTGCGTGTATCGCAGGCGCACTGGGCTAAACATGATTTAGGCAGGACAGCATTTCAGTCGTAATTTTGCAAAAAATATGACCATGGACAGTGATTTGAGTTTGTTGAAGTTGACCTCCCCTCATTTATCAGATATCTTACATAAAGTTGAGCAAGAAGAAAGAATAACTCCGCAAGAAGGACTTTTCTTATTCGAAAATGCTACGTTGGCCGAGCTGGGTGCCATGGCAAACTTCATCAGAGAAAAAAAACACGGAGATACCACCTACTTCAACAGAAATTTTCACATAGAGCCAACCAATGTTTGTGTTTTCTCATGTAAGTTCTGTTCTTATTCACGTTTGTATGCACACAGAGAAGAAGGATGGGAGCTGAGTATTGATCAGATGCTGGAAAAAGTAAAATCATATGAAGGTCAACCGATCACCGAAGTGCATATTGTTGGTGGCGTTCATCCAAAAATGGACATCTATTTTTTTGAGGAGCTGATCAAAAAAATAAAAGCGCATCGTCCGGACTTGCATATCAAGGGCTTCACGGCAGTTGAACTGGACTACATGTTCAGAAAGGCAAAATTAAGCAGAATGGAAGGGATGACTTTGCTGCACAATGCTGGTCTCGACTCTTTACCAGGCGGAGGTGCAGAAATTTTTGATCCTGAAATCAGAAATCAAATTTGTGCCGACAAAGTTGATGCTGATGGATGGCTGGATATACATGCAACTGCGCATCAGTTAGGCATGCATTCCAATGCAACCATGCTCTATGGTCACCTGGAAAAATATCATCACAGGATAGATCATATGGAACGCCTGAGGAAGTTACAGGATGAAACGGGCGGATTCAACACCTTTATTCCTCTTAAATTTCGCAACCATGACAACGAGCTCAGCCACATACCAGAGGTAAGTTCAATTGAGGACATGAAAACGTATGCAGTTGCCAGAATTTTCATGGATAATTTTCCGCATATCAAAGCATATTGGCCCATGCTTGGAAGAGAGCAAGCGCAGCTTACACTTTCATTCGGCGTAAATGATCTGGATGGTACGATCGATGATTCTACCAAAATCTACTCCATGGCTGGTAGTGAGGAGCAGAATCCGAGTCTCACTACAGAAGAGCTTATCAATCTCATCAAACAAGTCGGGAGAAATCCTGTTGAAAGAGATACACTCTACAACACTGTTCAGGCCTATTGATCAACGCAAATCAGGAAACAGCTACCAGAGAAATTTCAAAAATCAAAGCAGCATTACCAGGTATGCTACCCGCACCATACGCGCCATATCCAAGTGACGGTGGAAGATAGAGGGTTATTTTACCTCCAGGCTTGATCAATGGGACTCCGATTTGCCAACCTGGTATGAGTTGATTCAGTGGGAATGTAACAGGATTGCCGGATTCAAAATTGGATGTAGAACCTGTTTGATCAAAAACAGTCCCGTTGGTGAGATACCCCTTGTAAAACAGGGTGACTTTGGAAGAAATGGTTGGAGCTGTACCAGAACCAGCCTGATCAATTTTATAATAAAATCCGCGATTGTCTTTTTGAACGGAGGATGTCAATCCTTTTTTGGTAATGTATTCATCGATGGTCATAAGTTGCTCTTCTTTTTTACAACTGAAGAATAAAATGGATGCGAGTGCAATCAGCGCCAACTGCTTCATCATAAAGTGTGATTTGAAATTTCATGCAATTTAGGACAATCTGTCCTTTGATTTTGATAAAAGTCGCTGGTACTCCTGCTCATATTTCTCCCACTTGAATCTGCGGTTGAAGATGGCAACAAAAACGGATATCAATAAAACAGCCAATACAAGAACTGTTGGATTGAACTGACTTAAGCCCACAGCATCTGCTCGTTTGTACCAGAATCTTCCCAATAAAAAATTGACGAAAATCGGTACTGCGAATATTAATCCGATAGGAAGTCCGTAAGTCAATTGCGTCAGGAGCCGCTTTTGCTTGAGCCGATTTTGCTCCCAGTAGGCCATAAATTTAATTTCCTCGTCGGTATATAACATAAAATATCTCTAAATTACATCATGCTTCAAAAACAACGATTGTTTTTCTTTCTTTTTTCCATCGTCGCGTTGATTGAAATTGCACTCATTGCATTGGATATGGAACAGCTGAGAATTTTCAGCAAACCACTTATCATCCCATTGCTTGCGCTGACATATTACACTTCACTGCATCAAAAAACATCTTTCTTCAAAGATGCGGTATTGATAGCCTTGTTGTTTTCATGGCTGGGCGATGTTCTGCTGCAGAAAGAGGCACTTTTTGTACCCGGACTGCTGGCATTTCTAACCGCTCATGTGTTCTATATTTTTTTCTTTTTAAGGACCCAATCAGACAAAGCCTCTTATTTCAAACTGAGACCTGTCATGCTGATTGCTGTACTGGCCTATTTGATAGAATTCATGTATTTGCTTTGGCCAACATTGGGGGCTATGAAAATACCGGTTTTGATATACGGTATTACCATCAGCACCATGCTCTCTGCAGCCATTTGGCAATATCAGAAACTGGATGACAGCACTTCCCTGTTTTTGATCATTGGCGCAGCGCTATTTGTTACGTCAGATTCCATACTTGCCATCAATAAGTTCAGCGCTCCTTTTGACAATGCTGGAATTTTCATCATGTCGACCTATATCCTCGCACAACTTTTCATCGTGCTTGGAGCCATCCGATACAGAAACCATACTGAATAAAAAAAGCTCCGATTGCTCGGAGCTTTTTTATATTATGCTTAGCATTTTTATTAATAGCCCATTCCACCCATATCAGGAGCACCACCGTGTCCGTGTACAGGCTCTTCCTTTTTAGGCTTGTCAGCTACAACACACTCGGTAGTCAACAACATACCTGCGATGGAAGCAGCATTTTCAAGCGCTACGCGGCTAACTTTGGTAGGATCGATTACACCAGCACTCAACAATTTTTCATAATTGTCGGTACGTGCATTGTATCCGAAATCACCTTTTCCTTCTTTAACCTTTTGCACAACAATGGATCCTTCGATTCCTGCGTTGTAAACAATGGTACGAAGCGGTGCTTCCAAGGCACGGCGAATGATTGCGATACCAGTAGTTTCATCTTCATTCGCACCCTTTTTCTTATCGAGTGATTCTACAGCGCGGATGAATGCAATTCCACCACCTGGAACAATACCCTCTTCAACCGCAGCACGTGTTGCATGAAGCGCATCGTCTACGCGGTCTTTCTTTTCTTTCATTTCAACTTCAGTGGCAGCACCTACATTCAATACTGCAACACCGCCGCTCAGCTTTGCCAAGCGCTCTTGCAATTTCTCTCTGTCATAATCGGATGTAGTTGACTCGATCTGTGTTTTGATCTGAGCAATACGGGCATTGATTTCATCTTTCTTGCCTTTACCGCCTACTACAATGGTATTGTCTTTATCAATGGTAACTCTTTCAGCACGACCAAGATAGGTCAAGTCAGCATTCTCCAACTTGAAGCCCTGCTCTTCGCTGATCACAATACCTTTTGTAAGGATCGCGATGTCCTGCAGCATTTCCTTTCTGCGGTCACCGAAACCTGGAGCCTTTACAGCAGCTACTTTCAATGTGCCACGCAGTTTGTTAACAACCAAAGTTGCCATTGCTTCACCTTCTAAATCTTCAGCAATGATCAACAAAGGAGCACCTTGTTGAGCAACTTTCTCAAGGATGTGAAGAATGTCTTTCATTGCAGAGATCTTCTTGTCGTAGATCAGGATGAAAGGATTTTGCAATTCACATTCCATCTTGTCGGCATTGGTAACAAAATATGGAGAGATGTACCCTCTGTCAAATTGCATACCCTCTACGATATCGATAGATGTTTCAGTTCCTTTAGCCTCTTCAACGGTGATTACACCATCTTTGCCAACTTTTTGCATGGCTTCTGCAATGAGCTTTCCGATTTCAGCATCGTTGTTGGCTGAAATGGTAGCCACCTGCTGAATTTTCTTGTTGTCGCTTCCTACAGTTTGTGACTGTGACTGAAGATTGGCAACAACAATTTCAACAGCTTTGTCGATACCTCTTTTGATATCCATTGGATTTGCTCCAGCTGCTACGTTTTTCAATCCTTCGGTGATGATGGATTGAGCAAGAACAGTTGCAGTTGTAGTACCATCACCTGCTACATCAGCAGTTTTGGAAGCAACTTCTTTCACCATCTGGGCTCCCATGTTCTCAATAGGATCTTCCAGTTCAATTTCTTTTGCAACGGTAACACCGTCTTTGGTAACTGCAGGTGCTCCAAATTTCTTTTCGATAACAACATTGCGACCTTTTGGCCCAAGTGTAACCTTCACCGCATCAGCAAGCGTATCAACGCCTCTCTTCATCTTGTTGCGGGCGTCTAAGTTGAAAAATATTTGTTTAGCCATTTTTATAGTTTTTTAATTGTTAGCTTGAATTAAACAATTGCGAGAATATCCGACTCTCTCATGATCAAATAGTCATGTCCTTCAACGGAAATCTCAGTTCCTGAATACTTTCCATAAAGAACGGTGTCGCCTGCTTTTACAGTCATAGGCTCCTCTTTTTTGCCTGGGCCTGCAGCCACAACTGTTCCTCTTTGTGGTTTTTCTTTTGCAGTGTCTGGGATAATGATGCCACCTGCTGTTTTCTCTTCTGCCGGAGCAGGTTTCACGATTACCCTGTCATGTAGGGGGGTAATGTTTAACTTCTTAGCCATAGCGTTTTGTTTTGAGTTTAAAAATATCAAGTTTAGCTTGTACCCCATATGATCGAATTTTGTACCACTGGGTCAAAATTGAAAATATGTCATATAGTCACCGATTTAGGCCTAAAAAAGGCGGAAAATGGCATATTACCCCCTGATTTTGTATGCCATTTTAACACAAGAAAAGGCTAAAAATTGGACATAGGACGGATATCAACTATCTTTGCGACTCCCCAAAAAAGTTCTTTCCATGATCAGTCGCAGGAATATCAGGATAAAAGTGATGCAGTGCCTATACGCAGCAGAATCCGAGTCGACCTCCTCTTCGGAAACAAGTTCCCTCAAACTACTCAAATCATATTTGGATCAAACAGCTGAATTGTTTGCATTTTGCATCTTTTCAATCATAGAAATTGCCAGGTACGCAGAAACCGACGCCAAGTTGCGTTCGTCCAAACACCTGCCGAGCTATGAGGACCTCCATGTGAATATCAAAATTGCAGGAAACACCCTGTTGTGGAATATTCTGGAAAAAGCTTCTTTTCAATCCATTGTAAAACAAAAACATTTTGCGGAAAAAATAAACCAGGAACTGATCAGAAAAATATACCTGTCACTTGTTGAAACAGAGTTGTACAAGACATATATCAACGAGGAATCACGCGATAAAAAATCTGAAAAGGAGATACTGAGTTTCATCTTTACCGATCTGATGATGGCCAATGAGGAGTTTACTGATTTTCTCGAAGAACATTTTTTGCAGTGGGACGATGATGCTGAAATGATTTATCAAATGGTATTGAATTATTTAAGCAAGCCGGCTGCATATGAATTCAATGATGTAGTGGGTCCGGAAAAGACAAATTATGCATTGAATCTGCTGAAAACTGCCATTGAGAAAAAGGACTATACAATGGAAATGATCAAGCCCAAATTAAACAATTGGGATCCGGAGCGCATTGCTGCATTGGATATGATTCTGCTCCGGATGGGGATTTGCGAATTTCTTTATTTTGAAACAATTCCAACCAAAGTCACGATCAACGAATACATCGATCTCGCAAAAAGTTACAGCACACAACAGAGCGGTCAATTCATCAACGGAATTCTTGACAGCATTCACAAAGAACTTCAAGCAGCTGGATCCATCAAAAAAGTAGAATTCAAAAAACAATCCTAATTGGCTACATTTGTAAAACTTTTTCAAACAAACAATATGATGAATACATTCTTTTTACAAGCCTCTCCCAATGCAGGTATCATGCAGCTGGTATTGCTGGGGGGTATGATTGTGGTTTTCTATTTCTTTATGATCCGTCCGCAGGCTCAAAAAGCAAAAAAAGCAAAGAAGTTTCAAGAGGAACTTCAGAAAGGTGATAAAATTGTTACCATTGCCGGCATACATGGCATTGTCAACAAAGTAAATGATGACTCTACCATTCAAATTGAAGTGAGTCCCGGTTCATTTATGAAAATTGAAAAATCTGCTATCAGTCTTGAGTGGAGTGAACAGCTCAATAAGACTGCCGCAGCAAAATAATTGCAACAAGCTTAGCTCAAAGCCTGGAATACCCTTCCAGGCTTTTTTTATTTACATTTGATCATGCTTAAGGTGGGACTAACAGGCGGAATAGGATCGGGGAAAACTACCGTTGCCAAAATTTTTGAGGTACTGGGAGTACCCGTGTATTATGCAGATGCAGAAGCAAAAAAAATCATGTCGAGTCACCCAAAGCTGATCCATGAAATAAAACAATTGTTCGGGCAGGATGCATACAACAACGGACAATTAAACAGAGCACTGATTGCTGAAAAAGTGTTTAAACAGGAGGCGCTGCTTTTCCAACTCAATAGATTGGTACATCCATATACCATAGAACATGGAAAAGAATGGATGAACAAGCAAACAGCCCCTTATGCCATCAAGGAAGCAGCCCTTATTTTTGAAAGTGGTATTCAGGGAGAATTTGATGTCATTGTTGGAGTCTCCGCTCCTCATCCATTGAGGGTACAAAGAACGATGAAAAGAGATGGCATTGGCTACGAGCAGGTAATGGATCGATTGCAACATCAGATCGATGAAGAAATAAAGCTCAGGCTATGTGATGAAATCATCTACAATGATGAACAAAAAATGCTGATACCACAGGTACTGGCACTTCATGAAAAATTTTCAGCACCCTCAAAATAAATCCTCACACCCGATCGGGGCACCTGGAGGTGCATCGAGATAAATAGCAGGAGTAGCTTTTTCCGGCTCTTTGTATCGCATCAACAGCATTTCCAAATGAGCTGCATATTCAGCATTTGCAGTTGATTTCCGTGTTTCCATAAACTTTTTGAGTCCATTTAAAACAGAAACCACCGTTGCTTTTGCAGGGTAGGATACTGCCGTATGCACTGAAGTAGACAGCAAGTATGTCATCATCATTTGTTCTGTCTGCATTTGAAGTGCCCCTTGCATGCCATTTTTTCTGACAGATTTAAATGTTGCATTGATCGCTGCATTCAACATTTCTGCAAGTCCGTATCCCCCTTTGAGTCCATGTTGATAGAGCCGATTGATTCTCTCAGGATGAAAAAGAAATGAAAATACAAGATCTGTAGCAGCCTCTGCTGGAGCCAACTGATCAAAAGCCAATCCTGTTTTTTTCTTGAACAACTCTCTGTTAAAATCATATCCAGCAGGTCTTGGAGGAATCAGTGAAGCAATGCCTGATGGCAATTCAAGGAATGACGGATCAATGCTCTTAATCAACTGCTGCATGGCTTTTTGCTGCAATTCTTTTGAGAGTGGTGCAGTGACGAGTTGCCCGTCACCCTTTAATGCATATGTGTAATGCATGCCGCCAACCAATTTAGAAATGGCTTCAACCTGATAACGATGGTGAAAATATACTGGGACGAGCACATCTTCCAGAAAAGCCATGGGAGTGCCTTTGCGAAGGCTATTCATTCCAAATGACGATAAAGCTTTCTCCCTCACCTTCATTACGGTTTCATATTCCGACAACACATCATTCCCATTGTCCCACAAATGTGCATCAGGATGCAAACCGCCTGCAGCTCTTGCATCGCGGTCACTGATAAACTTCATCCCTTTTGCATATGCATCAGAAAGTATTTTATCCAGTTGATTTTTTTCATCCTTTTCATTTCTCAGATCCGCGTACCCCCACGTGATGGCCACTTTATCCCAATCACCAATTTTATGATCATAGGCATCCTTCAAATCAATATTCCCTTTGCTGTCCAATTGAACAAGTGGATGGGGATAATCCATTACACTGGATCTGCTCACAGTGCTTGCTGCGTAATTATGCATGAGTCCCAGGGTATGGCCAACCTCATGTGCACTCAATTGTTCCAAACGTTCGAGTGACATTTTGAGCATCAAGTCTTCGGTAAGTGGCTCATCTTTAAAAGGTGACAACAATCCTTGAGCAATCATATAATCCTGTCGCACACGTAAGGAACCTAGAGATACCTGTCCCTTGATGATCTCGCCTGTCCTGGGATCAACAACACTCGCACCATAACTCCATCCTCTTGTAGAACGATGTACCCAATTGATCATGTTGTATCTGATATCCATGGGATCGCAGGAATCAGGCAGCACTTTTACAATGAAAGCATCTTTATAACCGGCTGCTTCAAATGCCTGGTTCCACCATGCAGCTCCTTTCAACAATGCACTGCGAATAGGCTCAGGAGTTCCATTGTCGAGGTAATAAATGATTGGTTTGATAGGCTCGCTGATGGCTGCAGATGGATTTTTTTTCTGCAAGCGATGTCTTACTGCATAGAATTTTTCAATGGGCTCTGAAACAGGAGTGCTGTAGTTATAAAAGGAAACATGGTTGAAGCTTGATCTTGGATCAAATACTCTGGGCTGATAATTATTATCTGGCAATTGCACAAATGAATGGTGCATGCGTAAAGTGATCGCTTCAGTGGATGGCGCGACTGCTTGGACATAAGCACCTGCAATGCCGTCATTGTTTACCAAAGTGATGGTTGATTCCAATTCTGTATTCAAAGGAAAATTTTTACAGGAACCAAAATACAGCGCAGAGCGACCTCTGTCGAGCACATAATTGCCCTGTTTCATGTTCCTGATTCTGTTGGCAGCTTGCATGGCATCTCTTGTCAAAAATTCTGTTGCATCTATCAGCACTGCTCCATTTTGCTCGGCTTCAGCAGTGAATCCCCACAAAGTTGACTGGGCGAATGATTGCTCTACTGCAGCCTTTTCCCTTGCAGCATCTGAAAGCGCCCTGTATCCATAATTGGGTTCTGTCATTAAAATCTTTTTTCCTACGCGGGAAAACTTTACAATTCTTCCGCCTCCAAGCAGTCCCCGGTCCAATCCAATATCATTCGATCCGAGTCCCGCAGGCAATGACATTACATACAACAGTTCAGTGTTGAGTTGATTGATCTCCAGCCAAATTTTACCATTCGCATCATCCTTGTAAAAAGGGATGAAGCCCTCGGTTTTTACGAGCCCCTTTGTTTTCTCTGCGATCGATGGCAATTGTTGCGCCTTCAACAAGGCGGGGAAAATCAAAAAAATGAAAACTATATTTTTCATGTACATATTTATTTTATTCCAGGTTGTTTGATGTTTCCGGTCTCTTTCTTGGCATCATCAACGATCTTCTTTACATCTGCCAATAACTTTTTCGCATCATAAACGATGCCGTCCTTGATGGTATACTTCACTCCACCCTTTCGCACCACTTCGTTTTGTTCATTCAAATACACAGCACCTGTGCCGTAGAGATACTGAAGGTTCTCAAGCGGATTGGCATCAATGACAACCAAGTCGGCCAACTTGCCCACTTCAACAGATCCAATTTCTTTTTCCATGCCCAGCGCCTGTGCGCCATACAATGTTGCAGATCTGATCACTTCAAGCGGATGAAACCCTGCTTCCCGCAGCATTTCCAATTCCCTTACATATCCGAAACCATAGGTTTGGTATATAAACCCGTTGTCCGAACCTGTTGTAACCCTTCCACCCTTGTTTTTGTATTCATTTACAAAACTCATCCAGATGCGGTAATTTTCCTTCCATGCAACTTCCTGCTCAGTGCCCCAGTTGAACCAGAATGAACCGTGTGACTGGCGACTGGGTTCGTAAAATTTCCACAAGGAAGGAAGTGTATATTCATCATGCCACTCCAACCTGCGGGTCTTGTGTAGATCCCTGGTTGCATCATAAATATTAAAGGTTGGATCCAGTGTGAAATCCAGGTCCAACAATTTTTTCATCACGCTGTTCCATTTTTCTGATCCTTGTTTCGCAGCCTGTTTCCACAATTTTCCTGCTTCTTCAAATCTGTGCTGTTCATTCGCATAATTATACGTAAGCGGATATTCTTGAATGGTATTTTTCTCCAGCAATGCTTCCGGCAAACCATACCAATGTTCCATGGAAGTCAAACCAGCTTCTGCTGAATTCACAACATTCCATCTTGCAACATCCATCTGTGCATGGTGGCAACAGGAACGCAATCCTATTTTTTTATTCTCGCGCAAAGCTGCGTCCATGATAGAAGGTGCAGCACCAAAGAACTTGATTCCGTCAGCGCCTTTCTTCGCATTTTCCCTTACCCACTCAATGGCTTGTTCAGGCGTTGAAATGCCTCCTTTGGCTCCCATGCCAAAAGCAGTGTATGCCAAGATGCGAGGGGCTGTAATGGAATTTGATAGGCTTTTTTGCTTTTGATCCAGCACCCATTCGAGTCCGTTGCCACATGATGGATCACGGATGGTAGTGATGCCATGCGCCATCCATAATTTGAATACATATTCTGCAGGTGTACCCTGCTCAGTTCCTCCAATATGTCCGTGCATGTCAACAAATCCAGGCAGAATATACATGCCACTGCAATCAATTTCTCTGCCGCCACTTTTCAAAACAGGTCTTGACCCCTGTCTGATCGCCATTCCGGGATAGCCAACATTTCTGATGGAAACAATCCTGTTTTGTTCGATCACAATGTCAACCGGACCATTGGGTGGTGCCCCTGTTCCATTGATCAATGTAGCGCCACGAAGAATGAGTTGGGTCCAGGGACCCTCACCTTCCGCTCTGTTTGGAGCCTTTTTGATTTGCGCACATGCGAAAAAGGAAATAAGCTGGATGGATAAAATGAAGATCAATTTTTTCATTGCAGGGATTTGATCAATCAAATTACAAAAAATGTTCGTTTTCTTTGTACATATCATGAAGATTGAATTCTGGAGCATTGGAAAGCAGCATGACGCAGGCATCAAATCTGCCATAGAAGATTATTCGAAACGCATCAATAAATACTGTTCCCTTAAATGGGAAATCATACCCGTCCCGAAAAACGCCGCCATGCTGAGTGAAAATGATTTGAAGCGATTGGAGGGAAAGATGATTTTAGATTGGATCGACAAGGACACGACACTCATTGCGTTGGATGAATATGGAAAGGAGTTGGATTCCATCGGACTGGCAAATTTCATCACCAAAAAAACCAATATGGGTGCAAGAAAATTGGTTTTCCTTATTGGAGGGGCATTTGGCTTGGATGAATCCGTTCTTGAAAAGGCTGACTTCAAATGGTCGCTTTCTCAACTTACGTTTCCTCACCAATTGGCGCGTCTGATTTTGGCCGAACAGGTATACAGGGCATTCACCATCATCAAAAATGAAAAATACCATCACAAATAATGAGCATAACCTTCTTGATCATTGTCATCACTTCTCTCACCTCATTCATCGCTTTTTCTAAACAAACGATGAAAGAAGATTTGTTGTTTTGGCCCTTCAGAATCAAAAGACAGGGACAATTGTACAGATTCATTACACATGGCGCCTTGCATGCAGATGCCATGCACCTGATATTCAAC
>JBEGMC010000066.1:0-69684 GCA_041183265.1 Bacteroidota bacterium | reverse complement strand
TTTATTTATTGTCATTTAATTTATTTGCTAAAAAAGATTAAAAACGATTTGAATTGCCTGATAGGAGCAATAATTATTTTAATTTGTAGGATGCCTATCAAGATAATAGATCACGGTTCTGCACAATATCAACAGATGATTGCCCTGCGGATGGAAATCCTCCGGAAACCACTTGGTTTGCATTTTACCGATGCCGATCTGGAAAAAGAAAAGGAAGATATCCTGATAGGGGCTTTTGAAGACGATGATATGGTTGCCTGTTGTATCCTCACAAAAGTTGCACCGGATTTGTGCAAACTTCGTCAGATGGCAGTGCACCAGAAAATGCAAAGAAACGGCATTGGTCATGCCATCATGCAGTTTGCAGAAAATGTTGCCAGAGACGCTGGATTCAAAACCATGACCATGCATGCCAGAAAAACTGCAGAACCCTTTTATGAAAAGTTGGGATATGCCCCCTACGGAGATGAATTCATTGAGGTCACCATCCCCCACATCGAAATGAGAAAAAAGTTGATCTAGGATTTTCCGATGTGCGCTCTGAATATTGTCCTTGCCCTGTCTACATCCTCTTGCAATGTGAACGCATCCTTGGGAATCAGGAAAAAACTCTTGGCATCAAAATAAAGATGAAAAAATCCCGGTGTTTCATAGTACCGATGGAATTCACGCCATGCCCAGGATCTTTTGGTTCCTGATGTTTCAATAAAAAAATGATGTTCTTCGATTTGAATATCAAACCGATCCTGAAAAGTTTTGCTCTTTCTGTAAATCAAGGCTGGCAGCCAAATCCAAAATGCCACCATCATTGAAATCCACAGCACCGAGCTCATCAAAAAAGGCAGGGGAGAAATGAGCTTCATGGAAAACATCACTGCAGCAAACAACGCAAAAACATTCACCAGGATGATCATGATTTTGATCTCCCTCATAGAAATGAAATGGTACCGCAGTGCCTGCAGTACCTTTCGTTTTTGATAGCTTATGGTAAGTTTCACAGATAAGAATTAACTACATCCCATGCTGTTTCCACAGTTCAGACATTTGTAGCAGGTGCCGCTTCTTACTGTAATGTGTCCGCATGTGTTGCACGCAGGTGCATCGCTTTGCATGCTCTTCATGTATTCTTGCGTGCTGTTTTCTGACTTCACCGCCACCTGTGCTTTCTGTGCTTTGGGGGCAGGTACAGCAGAAGATGCAATGACTCTTACATCAGACAATTCAGGTTTGCTCTCTACAGACGGTTCATCCCAATCATCATTTCCGGTGTTCATGACTTCAGGTCTGTCCAATACATGCACCAAATCTGTTCTGTCGAGGTATTCGTAAGCCAGGCAACGGAATACAAAGTCTACGATAGATGTGGTTGACTTGATGTTTGGATGATCCACCATGCCTGCTGGTTCGAACTTGGTGAAAACGAATTTCTCAACAAACTCCTCCAAAGGAACTCCATATTGCAATCCTACTGACACTGCAATCGCAAAACAGTTCATCAGACTGCGCAAGGTTGAACCTTCTTTGGCAAGGTCGATGAAGATTTCACCGAGTGTGTTATCACTGTATTCACCTGTACGCAAGAAAATGGTTTGTCCGTTGATTCTTGCCTTTTGTGTAAATCCTCTTCTCTTGGTAGGAAGTGATTTGCGTTCAACGATGCGTGAAAGCTGACGCTTCAATTTTGTATCTGGTGAAGCCTGCATTCTCTTTTGCAATTCATCCAACAATTCATCTACTGTGAGCTTTCCAACATCAATGAACTGACTGTCGGTTGATTCTGCACTTGCTTCTTCATCTGCCTTGCTGTCGCTTTTGTTGCTGAGCGGCTGACTGAGCTTGGATCCATCGCGGTACAATGCACAAGCCTTCAGTCCAAGTTCCCAGCTCAAATGGTAACAGTCTGCAATTTCACTGATATTGGCTTCATTTGGAAGATTGATGGTCTTGGAAATCGCTCCACTGATGAAAGGCTGTGTGGCTGCCATCATGCGGATATGTCCATGCGGATGAATATAACGCTCTCCCTTCTTGCCGCATTTGTTGGCACAATCAAACACTGGATAATGCTCTTCTTTCAAATGTGGCGCTCCTTCAATGGTCATGGTTCCACATACATAGTCATTCGCTGCATCGATCTCAGCTCCAGAAAATCCGAGTGCCTTCAGCAAGCTCCAATCAAAGTTGAAATACTGTTCAGGCTTGAATCCCAGGCGCTGCAAACATTCCTCGCCAAGTGTATAAACATTGAACACGAAACCAACTTCAAAAGCAGACATCACAGCATCATCCAACTTCTTGATCTCTTCAGCGATGAATCCTTTTTCGCTCAATGTCTGGTGATTGATGAAAGGTGCACCTGCAAAGCTTGCTGCTCCGACAGCATATTTAATGATGGCATCCTGTTCTGCTGCTGAATACTTCAAATTGGCCAATGCCTGTGGAACAGACTGATTGATGATTTTGAAATATCCACCACCGGAAAGTTTTTTGAATTTTACCAATGCAAAATCCGGTTCAACACCTGTAGTATCACAATCCATTACCAATCCAATCGTTCCGGTTGGAGCAATAACGGTTGTCTGTGCGTTTCTGTATCCATATTTTTCTCCATACTCCACTGCATCATCCCAGGCTTTGCATGCTGCGTTCAACAAGTAATCCGGACAATCTTTGGCCTTGATGCCCTGTGGTTTGATGCTCAATCCAACATAGGCTCCTTCCGCATCGTATGCTGCAGCACGGTGATTTCTCATAACACGCATCATGTCTTCGCGGTTTTCCTCATAACGTGGGAAAGCACCGAGGATACCTGCAATCTCTGCAGATGTCTTGTATGAAATACCTGTCATGATCGCTGTGATGGCACCTGCAATTCCTCTGGCTTCATCGCTGTCATAAGGGATGCCGCTCACCATCAACATGCTACCCAGATTGGCATAACCGAGTCCGAGTGTACGGTAGTCATAGCTGAGCTGCGCAACTTCTTTGCTTGGGAATTGTGCCATCAACACGGAAATCTCCAATACAGTTGTCCAAAGTCTCACGGTATATTCAAATCCTTTTACATCAAAGCTGTTATCGCTTTCATTGAAGAATTTTCTGAGGTTGGCTGATGCGAGGTTACAGGCAGTATTGTCGAGGAACATGTATTCACTGCAAGGATTGGAGGCCCTGATCCTTCCACCCTTTGGACAAGTATGCCACTCGTTGATGGTAGTATCGTATTGGGTTCCGGGATCTGCGCAACGCCATGCTGCATAAGAAATTTTATCCCACAATGCTTTGGCAGAAACCTTCTTCATCACTTTCCCATCCATTCTTCCAGTGAGCTCCCAATCCTCCCCTTTTGCGAGTTTTTCAAAAAACTCATTGGGTATACGAACAGAGTTGTTGGAGTTTTGTCCACTTACCGTACGGTAAGCTTCACCCTCGTAGTCGCTTGCATATCCGGCTGCAATCAATGCAGCCACTTTCTTTTCTTCCTCTACTTTCCAATCAATGAATGTTTCAATTTCAGGATGATCTAAATCCAAACAAACCATCTTCGCAGCGCGTCGGGTTGTACCACCGCTCTTGATGGCACCTGCTGCACGGTCACCGATTTTCAGGAAACTCATCAATCCGGAAGATGTGCCGCCACCGCTCAATTTTTCTCCTTCACCACGGAGGTTGGAGAAATTGGTTCCAACACCAGATCCATATTTGAAGATCCTTGCTTCACGTACCCACAAATCCATGATACCTCCCTCGTTCACCAAGTCATCATCTACACTGAGAATGAAACATGCGTGAGGCTGTGGACGCTCATAAGCGGAAGTGGATTTCTTTAATTGTCCATCGTTCTGATCAACGTAATAATGTCCCTGAGGTTTTCCCTTGATGCCATAGCTCTCGTGCAAACCTGTGTTGAACCATTGTGGTGAATTGGGAACACACGCCTGGTTCAAAATACAATACACCAGTTCTTCATAAAAAACCTGTGCATCTTCGGTTGAAGCAAAATACCCATAGCGCTCGCCCCATACCCTCCAGCAATTGGCCATTCTGTGCGCAACCTGTTTGGCAGATGTCTCTCTGCCCAACGTACCATCCGCCTGTGGAACACCTGCTTTGCGAAAATATTTTTGGGCAAGAATATCCGTTGCAATTTGGCTCCATTGTTTGGGGACTTCCACATTGGTCATTTCAAAAACAACTTCACCGCTTGGATTTCTGATCACAGATGTTCTGTAATCATATTCAAACATTTCAAATACGTTGACCTTGTCGCTGGTGAATTGTCTTTCGAAGGCCAGTCCTGGATTTTTGGTTTTGCTCTTGTTGGGCATGTTGATGGGTATGTAATTTTTTAAAAAATCTTCAGTTTAGTGAGTTTACGAAAATATCCCTGCTGCCTGGCTTTTCAAACGTCTAAATATCAACACCCTGTTGATAACTGCAACAATCCGCAAGGGGATTGATTTTGCTATTTTTTTCACTTTTTTGGTAAAAAATTTTTTGGTCAAATAAGGAAAAATAAATAGGTGGGGAAATGAGGGAGAAAAGCATCTCAAAATGATCTGCATTATTTAATTCCAATATTCCCTGATTGTTTGATGTTTCAAGGAAACTTTTTCGCACATTTGCAATAGAAGCACATCCTGCATGCCAAGTCTGACCTATGATAGAATGATTGATCTGAAACGCAACAACAAGAAAGCATTCACTGTTCTTGTTGATCCAGATAAAACATCTTTGAAAAAAGCAGATGAACTGATTTCACTTTGCACCAAAGCACAAGTTGATTTCATATTCGTTGGAGGAAGTCTGGTTGTCAGCGATCATCTTGAAGACCTTGTGCAGCATATCAAATCATCTTGTGATATTCCGGTGCTGCTATTTCCTGGCAGTCCCTCTCAAATCACACCCTATGCAGATGCACTTCTTTACCTCTCTCTGATCTCCGGTAGAAATCCTGAACTGCTCATTGGTCAACATGTGATATCTGCACCTGCAGTCAGAAAAAGCGGACTCGAAATCATTCCAACAGGTTACATGCTGATCGATGGAGGTGCCCCCACCACCGTCTCTTACATCAGCAATGCTAGTCCCATTCCCAGCGACAAAAATGAAATTGCGCTGTGCACTGCACTCGCTGGGGAGATGCTGGGACTCAAACTGCTCTACATGGATGCAGGCAGTGGTGCAAAAATTGCCATCAAGGAATCCATGATACAAGCTGTTTCCTCCCATATCAACATTCCACTGATCGTTGGAGGCGGAATCACAGATCCAGAAAAAGCATACAAAAACTGCAAAGCAGGAGCCGATATGATTGTTGTAGGAAACGCGATCGAAAAAGATGCCCGCCTGATCCATGAAATGGCAGAAGCCGTTCACTCCGGTTCAGCCCTCGCAAATCCACTCTGATCAAAGAAAGTATTCACTCTAGATTGAAGGCGTTTTCAGGAAAAATGTGTTTATTTGCATTGAACAATTTTTGCCAAATAATCAGACAAAGAAAAATGAAAAAAAACCTAACCCTTTCAACAATAGCAGAAACGGTTCATGCCGCTTCCACGCGTTGGGTTTTTACTGTGCCAAGCGCAACAGTTTTTTTACGCCGACCGATTCCATTTTTGGTACGACGTTGATATCCACCACCCTCAGCACCGATTGATTCGATAAGCTGTATCCAAGATCATCAAGATCTGGATCCAGGATTCGTTCTTTTCAATACATTCTTTCAAAATGGAACCAACATCTTTCAATATATACATCGCGAGTGAAACAGATTTCAAATTTGCAGATACCATCTGTAAAGAGATGGAGGAATCTGCAAAAGCACGCGGAACAGGCATCGCCAAAAGAAGTCCCGAGTACGTGATGAAAAAAATGAGCGAGGGAAAGGCTGTGATTGCTACCACCGCAGAGGGGATATGGGCAGGATTCTGTTACATCGAAACCTGGAGCCATGGAGAATATGTTGCAAATTCTGGATTGATCGTACATCCAAATTTCAGAAAAGGTGGACTCGCAAAGCTGATTAAAAAGAAAATATTTGAACTAAGCAGAACAACATACCCGCATGCGAAAATATTTGGACTCACCACAGGATTGGCTGTAATGAAAATCAATTCAGAACTTGGATATGAACCGGTCACCTATTCAGAACTCACGCAGGACGAAGATTTTTGGGCTGGATGCAAGAGCTGTGTGAATTATGAAATCTTGATGAGCAAGGAAAGAAAGAATTGCATGTGCACTGCCATGCTCTATGACCCAAAAGATCATTATACCACAGAAGAAACAACCAAATATTTCGAAGAAAATAAAAAAGGATTTGAAAGGTTGTTCAGCTTCAAACAATTCAATTTCCTGAGAGCATTCACCAAAAAAGACAACAACAGCAAATCAATTGTGGGTACACTGCTCTCACTGCTGCACATATAAACAAAAGACTATGTCAAAGAAAATTGTACTTGGATTCAGCGGAGGGTTGGACACAACATTTTGTGTAAAGTACCTATCGGAAGAAAAAGGATATGAGGTGCACAGCATCATCGTGAATACAGGGGGATTCAGTGAGGATGAACTGAAAAAAATAGAAGCGCATGCATATCACCTGGGTGTAGCCACCCATACTACAGTCAATGCCGTTGAATCGTACTATGACCGTATCATCAAATATTTGATTTTTGGAAATGTATTGAAGAACAATACATACCCCCTGAGTGTGAGTGCAGAGCGACTCAGCCAGGCCATTCATATTGCAGAGCATGTTCAAAAGCTGGATGCAAGCGCGGTGGCACACGGAAGCACCGGTGCAGGCAATGATCAGGTGCGGTTCGACATGGTTTTTCATATCATGATTCCAGGAGTTGAAATCATCACACCGATACGCGATTTGAAACTTAGCCGCGAAGAAGAAATCAGCTACCTACAGGCAAAAGGAGTAGACATGAATACTGAAAAAGCCATGTATTCCATCAACAAAGGACTCTGGGGAACTAGTGTTGGAGGAAAGGAAACACTCTCATCCAAAGGCATGTTGCCTGAATCTGCCTGGCCGACCCAGCTCACAAAACACGATGCAGAAGAGGTTGTATTGACTTTTGAAAAAGGAGAATTGCTGGCAGTAAATGATAAAAAATTTCAACACCCCTCCGCTGCCATCCAATACCTGCAAACCATTGCAGGTCCATTTGCCATCGGAAGAGACATCCATGTTGGAGATACCATCATTGGCATCAAAGGCAGGGTTGGATTTGAAGCAGCTGCTCCTATGGTGATATTAAAAGCACACCATGCACTTGAAAAACACGTGCTTACCAAATGGCAATTGCAATGGAAAGATACACTCTCCCAATTTTATGGAAACTGGTTGCATGAAGGTCAAATCATGGATCCGGTCATGCGCGACATTGAATCTTTTCTGCAACATTCTCAAGAAAATGTTTCAGGAAAAGTATTTGTCCAGTTGATGCCCTACAGATTTCAAATCATAGGTATTGAGTCGGCATTTGATTTGATGAACAGCAAGTTTGGCAAATACGGAGAAATGAACTCCGGTTTCACTGGTGAAGATGTAAGAGGCTTCAGCAAAATATTCGGCAACCAAACGATCATTTGGAATGCCGTTCAACAGGAAAACAAAAAACAGTCATCATGAAAGCAACCATCAGAGCAGGCATCATCGGTGGAGCGGGGTATACAGGCGGTGAACTGATCCGTCTTTTGATGGGACATCCCTCTGCTGAGATTTCATTTGTGCACAGCAACAGCAATACTGGCAATAAACTATACCATGTTCATGAAGATTTGATAGGCACAACTGAATTGTCCTTTACAGACAAATGGAACCATGACATCGATGTGCTGTTTCTGTGTCTTGGACATGGTGCATCCATGAAATTTCTACATGAAAACAACATCCCCAAAGAAATCAAAATCATTGATCTCGCAAATGATTTCAGATTGAAAGAAAATGCAATACATGGTTCAAGAACATTTGTATACGGACTCCCTGAATTGAATGTTGAACAAATTCAATCAGCCCAAAACATTGCCAATCCAGGTTGCTTTGCAACTGCCATTCAACTTGGACTGTTGCCTTTGGCAGAAAAGGGGTTGCTGCAAGAAGTATACACAACAGGCATCACCGGTTCCACAGGAGCAGGACAATCACTATCCGCCACATCCCATTTTTCATGGAGAGCGAATAATATTCAGGCTTACAAAACACTCACACATCAGCACCTGGGTGAAATCCACCAGTCATTGCATCAACTGAATGCACCATCGGCATCGGTCAACTTTGTACCATGGCGGGGAGATTTTACAAGGGGCATCTTTGCCTCATCTACCCTTGCATGCAATCTGAATCTGGAAGAGGCCAACGCCGTTTTTGAAACATATTATCATGAACACCCCTTCACCATTATCGCTAAAAAACAAATCTCATTGAAACAAGTGGTGAATACCAACAAGGCGCTGATATTTCTTGAAAAACAAGGCGACAAGCTGGTCGTACACAGCGCCATTGATAATCTCCTGAAAGGCGCAAGCGGACAGGCTGTTCAAAACATGAATATTATGTATGGATTGGATCAGACTACCGGCCTTCATCTCAAATCCATCGCTTTTTAACCGACTGCAATGAAACTATTCGACGTATATCCAATCAATGACATTCAAATCACCCATGCAAAAGGATCCAGGGTCTGGGATGAAAACCAACATGAATATTTGGATCTTTATGGCGGACACGCTGTCATCAGCATTGGACATACCCATCCACATTGGGTGCAGCGAATTGAAAGTCAGTTGAAAAAAATTGCCTTCTATTCCAACTCAATTAAGATCCCGATTCAAGAAGAGCTTGCAGACAAACTTGGGCAAGTATCTGGTAAAAAAGATTATCAATTGTTTCTCTGCAATTCCGGAGCCGAGGCCAATGAGAATGCGCTCAAATTGGCATCCTTTCATACCGGCAGAAAAAAAATCATTTCCTTCAGCAGGGCATTTCACGGAAGAACTTCTTTGGCAGTAGCTGTAACAGACAATCCTTCCATTGTTGCACCTGTCAATCAAACCGAACATGCAATGTTTCTTCCATTCAACGACACCCAGGCATTGGAAGATGCATTCAAGCAACATGGAAATGAAATTGCTGCAGTGATTGTAGAGGGAATACAAGGAGTAGGAGGTATCCACGTAGCGACCAATGATTTTCTGTTGTCCATCAGAAAAAACTGCGATCAGTATGGTGCTGTATATGTTGCAGACAGTGTACAATGCGGTTATGGCAGATCAGGAAAATTTTTCAGTCACGATTTTGCTGGCGTTGAAGCCGATATATATTCGATGGCAAAAGGAATGGGAAATGGATTTCCAATCGGAGGCATCATCATCTCACCCAAGCTCAAAGCAAAACATGGCATGCTGGGAACAACCTTTGGCGGCAACCATTTGGCATGTGCTGCAGCTCTTGCAGTATTGGAGGTGATTGAGAAAGAAAACCTCATCCACCATGCCGGTAAGGTAGGTGAATTTTTGTCTGCATCTTTGCAATCGATCGAAGCAATCAGTGGTGTAAGAGGAAGAGGACTCATGATAGGTTTTGATGTGCCCGAACACCTAAAAAACCTCAAAAAAAACCTGCTGTTCAAACATAAAATATTTACAGGAGAGGCAAAACCCAACGTCATTCGACTTTTGCCATCACTGGCAATCACCATGGAAGATGCAGCATACTTTATACATCATCTGAAAAATGCCATTGAACATTATCAAGATTAAACCATCATGAAACAATTCCTCTCCGCAAAAGATGTTCAAGATATTCCATCACTGATACAAACAGCGTTGGACTACAAAGCGAGTCCATGGAAAGACGAAACGTTGGGCAAGCACAAAAAACTGGGCTGTCTGTTCATGAATCCAAGCATGCGTACCCGTTTGAGCACACAGGTTGCTGCACAACAATTGGGAATGGAAACCGTAGTTTTCAATGTTGGAAATGAGGGATGGGCACTTGAGTTTGAAGACGGGGCCATCATGAATGGAACAACCGTTGAACATGTCAAGGATGCTGCACCCATACTTGGACACTATTTTGATATCCTTGCAGTCAGGACCTTCCCGGGATTGAAAGACCGCCATGCAGATTACAGTGAACACATCATTCAAAAATTTATTCAATACGCCGGCATACCCGTCATCAGTTTGGAAAGTGCCACACTGCATCCATTGCAGAGCCTTGCAGATTTGATCACCATTCATGAAAATCTTCCAAAGAAGCCTTTAGCATCCAAACCTAAAATTGTGTTGACCTGGGCTCCACATGTAAAACCCCTTCCTCAATGTGTAGCGAACAGTTTTGCACAATGGGTCAATGCCTGGGGAGCAGCAGATTTTGTGATTGCCCATCCCAAAGGATATGAACTGGATCCGACTTTCACCCATGGAGCCAGCATCATGCATGATCAGGACGAAGCCATCAAGGATGCAGATTTCATTTACATCAAAAACTGGAGTGCCTATCAGGAATACGGTACCATGCCTGCCTATGATGGAGCATGGATGCTGAACAAGAAAAAAATGGAGCTGACCAACCAGGCAAAAGCAATGCATTGCCTTCCTGTCAGAAGAAATGTTGAACTTTCAGATGAAATATTAGACAGCGCAAACAGTCTTGTAATCAAACAGGCCGCAAACAGGGTTTGGGCAGCACAGGCGGTGATTGCCTCGATGCTCAAAGCCAATAAAACATAAATGATGGAACCGCTCTATATTGTTAAGGTTGGTGGAAATATCATTGATGACGCAGAAAAATTAAGCGCCTTTCTTGCTGCATTCTCAAGTATCCAGGGGAAAAAAATACTTGTACATGGTGGAGGAAAATTGGCAACAAAAATGGCATCATCTCTCTCCATTCCTCAACAAATGATCGATGGGCGGAGGGTCACAGATTCAGAAACATTGAAGATTGTAACCATGGTATATGCAGGGTGGATCAACAAAAATATCGTAGCAAAACTCAATGCCATGGGTTGTGTCTCCATGGGTATCAGTGGGGCAGATGCTCAAACCATTCTTGCGCACAAAAGAAAACATGCGGATATTGATTACGGATTTGTAGGAGATATAGACGAGGTCCATACAGAAGCGATGATGGCATTGCTTTCAAAAGGCATCAGCATGGTGGTTGCTCCAATTACACAGGATGCAAGTGGACAATTGTTGAATACCAATGCAGATACCATTGCGCAGGAACTTGCCAAAGCGATGTCTGTTCATTTTTCAACATCCCTCGTCTACTCCTTTGAAAAAAAGGGTGTCTTGAAAGATGTGAGCGACGAAGATTCGGTGGTAGCTCAAATGAATGCATCCATGTTCAAACAAATGAAAGAGGATCAAACGATTTTTGCAGGTATGATCCCAAAACTGGACAATGCATTTGCTGCCATTGAAGCAGGCGTTTCCAAAGTCATCATCGGCGATGCACTGGAACTTGCCAATCTGATCGAAGGCAAAAGCGGAACAACCATCAGGTGAACAGTATGATGTCAATTGAACAACATATCAAAAAAGACGCGATCACATTGCTCAAAAAAATGATTGCCATTCCTTCTTTCAGCAAAGAAGAGAAAGAAGTTGCCGATCTGATCGAGAATACATTGCAATTGCAAAACATCCCTACACATAGACTTTTGCACAATGTGTATGCATTGAGTAAATATTTTGATCCTTCCAAACCATCCATACTCCTGAATTCCCATCATGATACGGTAAAACCGGCAAAGGGTTTTACAAGCGACCCTTTTACTGCTGTTGAGCAGGATGGAAAAATAATCGGACTCGGTAGCAATGATGCCGGCGGACCCTTGGTCGCACTGATCGCTGCATTTATCCATTTTTATCATGCTCAAACCCTGCCATTCAATTTGATCATTGCTGCAACTGCAGAGGAGGAAATATCCGGAAAGCAGGGCGTTGAATTGCTGCTCAACGATCAAACATTCAACACAACATTACAAGGGAGTCAGCTGATCGGTGCCCTAGTCGGTGAACCCACCAGGATGCAAATGGCAGTTGCAGAAAGAGGATTGCTGGTATTGGATGGAGTTGCAACGGGTATTGCAGGGCATGCAGCGCGTGAAGAAGGCACCAATGCCATTTCAATAGCATTGAAAGACATACTGGCCATTCAACAACATTCATTTGAGAAAATTTCTGAACTCACCGGTAAAACCACTGCAAAAGTCACGGTCATAGAAACCGACAACAAGGCACACAATGTCGTCCCTGCACAATGCAGATTTGTGGTGGATGTACGTGTAAATGAGTTGTATTCATTTGATGAGGTGCTGCAACAACTGCAATCCATCGTATCAAGTGAACTCAGTCCAAGAAGCTTCAGATTGCGGTCAACCCTGATTCCATTGGATCATCCAATCGTGTTGGCAGGTAAAGAACTTGGACTGGACCACTACGGATCCCCTACCACAAGCGACAAAGCACTGATGCATTTCCCAGCGCTGAAGATTGGTCCGGGTGATTCCGCAAGAAGTCATACCGCAGATGAGTATATTTATGTCCATGAAATTGAACAAGGCATTGACCTGCTGATCAACCTGATCGAGAAAACAGCAACACATTTCAATGCTTTTTAATCAACTTATATGAAACTCTGGAAAAAAGACAATACTGCCACTTCAGCACTGATTGAAACATTCACAGTGGGGAATGACAGAGATTTCGATCTCCTGCTTGCCGGCTTCGATGTGGAAGGTTCCATCGCACATGTAACCATGTTGGGTGAACAAGGATTGATGAAGATGGAGGATGTGAACAAGGCCGTTAAGGGACTTCTATCGATTCATGAAAAAATAAAAAGTGGAAATTTTAGCATCGCAGAAAACATGGAGGATATCCACTCGCAAATTGAATGGATGCTCACAGAGGAAATAGGCGAAGCAGGAAAAATGATCCATACCGGCAGAAGCAGAAACGACCAGGTTGCTCTTGATATAAAATTATACCTGCGGTCTTCCATGATCGAAATCAAAGAAGATGTGATCAAGCTTTTTGACCTGCTGATTGAAAAAAGCAATCAACATAAAAATGACCTAATTCCAGGGTATACCCATCTTCAAATAGCCATGCCCTCTTCAGTAGGATTATGGCTGGCTGCCTATGCAGAGAGCCTTGTGGATGACATGGAATTTTTATCTGCTGCATTTCAAGTTGCCAATAAGAATCCCTTGGGCAGTGGTGCAGGTTATGGCTCATCTTTCCCTTTGAACAGAAAAAGAACAACAGAACTTTTACATTTCAAGACGCTGAACTACAACTCAGTATATGCACAAATGAGCAGAGGAAAAACAGAAAAACTGACCGCCTATGCCCTATCATCTATAGCAGCTACACTCAGCCGACTTGCAATGGACTGCTGTTTATATGTCAACCAAAATTTTGGATTCATCTCTTTCCCGGATGAACTTACAACAGGAAGCAGCATCATGCCGCACAAGAAGAATCCGGATGTTTTTGAACTGATTCGAGGCAAATGCAACCGCATCCAATCCACTCCAAATGAATTGACGCTGCTCATCAATAATTTGCCGTCTGGCTATCACAGAGAAATGCAACTGACCAAAGAAATTATTTTCCCGGCAATTGAAACACTCAAAAGCTGTTTACAGATGATGCAACTGATGTTGAAAGCAATTGCTGTCAATCAAGATGTTTTAAAAGATAAAAAATACACTTATCTCTTAAGTGTAGAAAAGGTCAACGAACTTGTAAACGAGGGACTCTCCTTCAGGGATGCATACGTGAAAGTTGGCAACATGATCAATGAAGGCAATTTTCAGTTCGACCAGGAAAAACAATTGAAACATACACACGAAGGAAGCATCGGAAACCTCTGCAATGATGAAATCATCGTGGAAATGAGAAAGGTCTCAGCCTCTATTTCCATTTGAGGGTATTGATCAGGTGTTTCACATCAACATCGAGAAATTCACTGACCACACCAAGGGAGTCCTGGTTGGGAGTAGCATCAAAATAAAGCGCCCCCCGCAGAAAATGTTTGACAGAATCTGTAATGAAAAACTGTTTGGATGTTGCTGCATTGCCCTCCACATAAAAATACATGCCTGCATATCCCTTCGCAGGATTGAAAAAGGAGTCAACAATGCCTGAAGCCTTGATGGTATGTTTGTATGTCAGGCTGAATGCCTCATCACGCAGCCTCTCAAAACTGTTCTTTACCAACGAATCACGGTAAGCATTCCCGGATTTCACTTTGTAAACTGAATAGCCATCGATGGATTTGTAACTCAGATAGATTCTTCCTGCAAAATCCTTGAATTCAACATTGAGCCAATAAGGCTGTTGTTCGCTTGAATCTGTTTCCTTTGAAACTGTTGCATATAAAGGATACTCAAAGCTGTATGGAAATCCAGGCTCATTGAATGTTTGATAGACTCTCTGAGGAAAATCAATTTTAAAATATCCCTTGGGCTTGGGGGTAAACGGACTGTTGCATGAAACTGCCAGCAGAAAAATAAATAAGATATAAATGATGTTGCTTCGCATGCATCAGTTTGGCTGGATGGAAATGGTGATTTTTACTTTCTGGATGCGGTTCATCGCAACTTCCAGCACGGTGAATGTAAAATCGTGTGCTACCAATACTTGGTTGACTTTGGGAATCTCCCCCGCCAATTCCAGTACCAGTCCAGCGATGGTCTCGCTCTCCCCTCTGATCGGATCAAATACCCTGTTGGGCAACTGCATGATCTTGCATGCCTCATTGATCATGATTTTACCTTCAAAAATATAATTGAACTCATCAACACGGATGTTGACGGATTCCTCGTCATCGTATTCATCCCTGATTTCACCTACAATCTCCTCCAAGATGTCCTCCAAAGTGATGATGCCATCTGTTCCTCCAAATTCATCCACCACAATGGCAAAATGTGTTCGCTTTGACTGAAAGGCTTTCAGCAGGTCTTCCACCAACATTTGTTCATGGATGAAGAATGCAGACCTCACCAATGATTTCCAATCAAATTCATCTCCCTTATCAAGATGGGGCAGCAAATCCTTCGAATGAAGGATGCCCAGTATCTGATCCAGGCTCTCTTTGTAAACAGGAAATCTAGAATACTGCTGTTCTTCAACTTTGCGCTTTAGCTCTGTAAAGCTTGTCCCCTCCTCTATTCCCTGCACATCGAGTCGACTTTTCATGGCCCTGCGCACGGTAACATTGCCAAATTGAGCGATTCCCTTGAGCAGGTTTTTTTCTTCTTCAGAGGTTCCTTCTTCGGTACCATGACTGATTACCTGATCGATCTGTTCTAACCTGGACTGCATGTCATCATGCTTGCCCAATGCATTTTCAACCCTCTCTGAAATTCCATCCATCCACTTGCCAATTCTTCTGAACATCAAAAAATTCATCCATACAAAAAAGGAAGAATAGAATGCAAAGCGAACATTGTTGTTGGATGCCCATACTTTGGGGAGCAATTCACCAAAAAGAATCAGCACCACGATGGCTGAAACCAACCTGAAAACAAACAGAATCCATTCTGAAAATCCGGGAAAGGATTGTTCTGTGATGAGATAATTGCAAAGTAGGATGATGAGCAACCTGAAAACAATGTTACCAACCAGCAAGGAAGAAAGCAAGAGGCGCGGTTCCTGCAGCAACTGAACAATTCGCTCTGCAGCTGGATATTGCTTGGATTTCAAGTTGCCGAGATCTTTGTATCCCAGTGAAAAAAAGGCAATTTCAGCACCGGCATTCATGAAAAGCATCAAGACAGAAGCCAGGAGCAGAATGGTAAGGATGATCATCGCATCAAAAATACATAAAAGGAAAATGATGGATCCGTTGAATTACCAACCAAGGTGCCGGGTAATCAATCTTGGAAAAGGAAATTGACGGATGGCATTTTTCTTCTGCCATGCATATCCTTCCAAATGGATCGCTTTGTCAACTTTGATATGTATCAGTTGGCATCTTATTTTTTGATGGGTGAGCTGGTGCACAATTTCCTCAGAAACATCAACGATCTCCTGTCGGATACCCGCAGATGGAATTCCCCAGCCTGAGAGTTTCTGCAAACTTTCGGATGCCTGTGGCTCATCCTTCTCCATCAGCACAAATTCATAAAGTCCCTTCCAAATATCATTCCCTGTGCGTTTTCTCAACAATTGCTTTCCTGCATGCTCCAGGATCAAGTAATAAATAAACCGCTCCCGGCTTTTTATTTTTTTTGATTTTACAGGAAGGGTTGCCTGCAATCCATGTTTGTGAGCAAAACATTTTTTTTGAAACGGGCATTGGCTGCAAGCAGGTTGTTGTGGTTTGCACACCACAGCTCCAAGATCCATGATCGCTTGGTTGTAGGCTGCGGGATTTTTATCGTCCAGCAGCTCCCCTGCATATGTCTCTATTTTTTTCTTGACAGCAGGCAGGTCGACCGGTTCCTTGATGCCCAGCACCCTGCTCAGTACCCGCATCACATTTCCGTCCACGACCGCCAGGGGGAGTCCGAAAGCAAACGACCCGATGGCAGCAGCTGTATAAGGACCCACTCCTTTGAGTGATAAAAGTCCCTCGCGGGTCTCAGGAAACCTACCCCCCAGTTCGAAACTGACTTTTTTCGCCGTTGCGATCAAATTCCTGCAACGGGAGTAATATCCGAGTCCCTCCCATAGCTTAAAAATTTGATTTTCAGTAGCTTGTGAAAGACTCTCGACAGTCGGAAATGCCTTGATAAACCTGTTATAGTAACCCATTCCCTGCTCTACCCTTGTCTGTTGGAGCATGATTTCACTGAGCCAGATCTTGTAGGGGTCTTTGATTCCCTTCCAGGGCATTTTTCTGTCATTTTTGTTTAAGTTCCAGTCCAACAATGACCTCCGAAACCACGTTTTGGTCTGTTTTTCAATCACTTATATGTCAATTTTTTTGGTAAAAAGAAAAAAATTACCCAATTTTAAGAAGCAGACACCAAGATGCATCGTTATGAATTGATAATGAATGGGTTTTGAACTGCCGACCAAAATTAATTCAACCAAGCCAAAACTAATTTAGATTATGAGAAAAGCTGATCTAATTAATAAGATATCCGAGAAGACCAATATTCCAAAAGTGGATGTATTGGTTACGCTTGAAACCATGTTCAAGGAAATCAAAGCTTCTCTTGCAAAAGGTGAAAATATTTATGTAAGGGGATTCGGTTCCTTCATTACCAAAAAGCGTGCTGCAAAGATTGGCAGAAACATCAAACGCAATACTGCCGTACAGATTCCTGAACATTTCATCCCGGCCTTCAAGCCAGCCAAGGAGTTCATGCAAGAAGTTAAAAAACTCGGAATTGATACAGTTATCAAGGACGAAGGTGCTGATGAAATGAACTAGCACCTACCTTTGCACCAAATTTTATTGAATGCTCAGAAAACAGCAATGGATTGTCGTTGCCGCAGGATCGGTTTTATTGTTTTCACTGTTCGTATTCGGCAGGTTCACTCCGCCACACAACCACGAACATGCGCCTGCCGAAGCATCCAAACCTGCTTCCAATACCAACTTTGATTTCAATGCATACATGTCAACCCTCAAGAAGGAGTTGACGCCCAGCCAGTCCGCATACCTTACTTCCCTGGAAGATGCAATCAGCAGGGGCGACCTTGTTACCCAAAAACAACAAAATTTTCAGGCACTCTCTGATTTTTGGAGGGACAGTGCACGCGCTTTTACCCCCTACATCTATTACCTGGGAGAGAAAGCTAAATTGGAGAATTCTGAAAAAAGCCTGAACTTTGCCGCCCATTCCATGTTGGAGGAGCTCAGGGGAATTCCAGACCCTGCACTCAAATCTTGGATGGCCGATCAGGCAAACCAGCTCTTTAAAAAGTCACTCGAACTGAATCCAAACAATGATTCGACCGTCGTGGGACAAGGAAGTACTTTCTTTTTTGGTGCAGCAGGTGCCCCCATGGAGGGCATCATGAACATCAGAAAAGTGGTGGAAAGAGATCCAAGCAACGTATTCGCCCAATTCATGTTGGGATATGGTGGGATGATCTCAGGCCAGAACGACAAGGCCATCGAACGTTTCCAGCAAGTGATTGCATTGGATCCTGAAAATACCGAATCGATCTTTCTTCTTGCTGAAGTGTATGAGCGGGATGGTAAGAAAAAAGAGGCAAGGAATTGGTATCAAAGGGGACTGACAAAAGTGAAGAACCCTGATTTGGTGAAAGCATTGGAAGAAAAAATAAACTCATTAAAATAATTAATAACAATTAAACTTATTGAACATGCCTTGCGGTAAAAAAAGAAAACGTCATAAGATCGCAACCCACAAACGCAAAAAGAGGTTGAGAAAAAACCGTCATAAAAAGGGTAAGAAGTAATCTCCCGCCTTTATTTTTCATTCTGTCAGCATAGAAACATTCGTTTCGTGTGTTGATACCCGTGACAAATTTTATTTTATTCATCATTGAATAAGGAACTCGTCATACATACATCTGCACAAGGTGTAGAAATAGCCTTGTTGGAAGACAGGAAACTGGTTGAACTGCATCAGGAAAAAGCAGACGCCAGTTTTGCTGTTGGAGATTTGTATTTGGGAAAAGTGAAGAAGCTGATACCCGGACTCAATGCTGCATTTGTGGATGTGGGATTTGAAAAAGATGCCTTTTTGCATTATACCGATTTGAGTCCCTATGCCAAATCACTTTTGAAGTTCACCCAACTTTCCATCAATACACCCGTTCAGAGTCAGCAGGAATTCTCTGCATTCAATGTAGAACCTGAAATTGTAAAAACAGGAAAGATCAACGAGGTACTCGGACAAAAACCGAATGTGCTTGTCCAGATTCTCAAAGAACCCATTGCCGCAAAAGGACCCAGACTGAGCTGTGAAATCTCCCTGCCGGGAAGATTTGTGGTCATCACCCCTTTCAACGACATCATCGCCATTTCAAGAAAGATACATTCCAGTGAGGAAAGAAAAAGACTCCAGAAAATCATCGAAGCCATCAAGCCTAAAAATTTTGGCGTCATCGTTAGAACTGCTGCTGAAGGAAAAAATACTGCTGAGTTGCACGAGGACCTCAACATGCTGTTTGGGAAATGGAAGGCGATCCAACAAAATTTAAGTGGTGCTGTAGCACCCCAGAAAATATTGAGTGAGCAAACCAAAACCACCAGCATTTTGCGCGATTTGTTGAATGCGGATTTCAACAAAATTGTGGTGGATGACAAACAGTTGTTTGCTGAAATAAAATCATACATTCAAAAAATTGCACCGGATAAAGTCAATATTGTCGGTTTCTACAATGGAAGCGGATCGGTATTTGACCATACGGGCGTGACCAAGCAGGTAAAGGGCGGATTTGGAAAGACCGTCAACCTCCCCAGCGGTGCATACCTGATCATTGAACATACCGAGGCTTTGCATGTAATCGATGTGAACAGCGGTTACAAGAGCGTCAGCAACAACCAGGAAGAGAATGCCCTGCAAACCAACCTGGAGGCTGCAGAAGAGATAGCAAGGCAATTGAGACTCAGAGACATTGGCGGCATCATTGTGGTTGACTTCATTGATATGAGGCTTCCTGAGAACAAGAAGAAGCTGCATGAGGCCATGGAGCAGTTGATGAAGACTGACAGGGCCAAACATGCTGTGCTGGCCATTTCAAAATTTGGACTCATGCAGTTGACCCGTCAGCGCATGAAACCTGAAATGAGCATCAATACCCAGGAGCAATGCCCTTCTTGCCAAGGAACAGGTAAAATATCCTCCACGCTCGTATTGGAGGATGAAATTGAAAAGAACATCAGTTACCTCTGCGAGCAAAAGCACAAGTCACTCCAAGTGATGGTTCATCCTATTTTGTATGCCTATTTAACCAAGGGATTCATCTCCATCAAACGCAGATGGTCTTGGAGGTATAAGATTAAACTCAGTATTGTGGAAGACACGACCTATCATCTCACTGAGTTCCATTTCTTCGATGCAAATGGTGAAGAGATTCGTCTTTGATCTCAGTATAATTCTCTGCAGCTAGTCATTACAAGAAGTTTTCCAAAATTGTTTTCATGCTTACCATAAACAAAGAAGGCCATCAAATGATGGCCTTCTTTATTATATGAATCTTTCGATTAAGAAATCTTCTTGAGTCTCAGTGGGTAAGTACCGTAGTTGGTACCAGTTCCAGAGAGGTGTGTCAGAGACAATGTGATCTGACCAGTACAAGAGAAGAAGAAACCTGATCCTTCAGCTGTAAAGTTTTGGAAACCTGCACCGTAGCTACCGTAGGTTTGCTTTGCAACAACTGTTGCACCAGAAGTTGGAGCAACTGTCAATTTCAAAGGATTCACACCCGGAGCCTCTGCATATGGAAATGCATAGGTGAGCGTAGCAGAATTAGCAGTTGCTGTTACATCTACCAATTCTCCAACTGCGCCATCCCAGTTATCAGCTGTGATTTCATAGGTACCTGCAGCTGCTCCTGGAACAAATGGACAAACCACTGTTGCTTTCCATGTCAATGCCATGTTATAAGCTGGCAGACCAGCGAAGTCAGCACCGGTGTTTACCACGTCAAACGTTCTACCATCTTTGGTAACAATCTGGTTGTAAATAGTGAACTGGTCGCCAGGAGCCGGATTAGCACCGATGGCGGTCTTGATTTCATTTCCAGAAACTACCAGGGTATAGTTACCGCCGCTGATGGGTACTTCCTTGATTTTTTTCCATGTAGCACGGTTGAGGGAGGTATTTCCCTTTGTAACGTACATGATGATTTTCTCTTGGGAAGAACCATATTCTGCGACTTCGATAGAAACCGTAGCAGCTAGATTGGTTGCATCCACGTTTAAGTTGCCGGCTTTAGTAAGTGTTACATAAGAACCCGTACCAAGTGAGTTGACATCCTGTACAACCTCACCCTTCTGGCAAGAACTCATGGCAACCACCAAGGCGAGCATCAAAGTTAATGTTGATAATATTTTTCGCATGTCTTAATAGTTTATGAGGTTATCTTAAAACGGCTGGATTGGTGTCCCAGAATACTTTCTTGTCGATTGCATTCTGAGCTGCCGCGTTTTTGTTTAAGTTGATATAAACAGAAGGGTAATAGAATGATCTGTTGTAAGGACCACTCGCCAACAACTTAGGATACTGGAGATTGTTTGGCATACCTGTACGACGGTAGTTGTTGTGTGCATCCGCACCATTGCCCCAAAGAGCGATGTACCATTCCTTCATCACAACATTCAATCTTTGATCGTCGGTAGTTGCAGCGTCATAAGCAGCCAATACTTTCGCAACATATTCATCAATTTTAGTGGCTGTAGGTGTAACTGCAGTGGTACTTCCAGTATATCCTATTGAAGCAGGGAAACCAAGAACTTTTGAGATAGATTTTCTAACACCCGCCTCCAAGAATGATCTTGCACTACCTGCAACACCCAAAGTAAGTACAGCTTCAGCTCTGAGGAACTCAGTGAAAGCTGACTGCCAGATGGGTTGGATACCGGCGCCCAAACCGCCACGGTTCAAAGAAACGCGGTTGTTTTGGTTCAGATCCAATTCACCACCTGCAGGATAGATACCCCATGTAGTTCTGAAGTTACCGTCTGGAGGAATACCGGAGTTGTCTCCGTGATCTCTTCCCCAGAATCCACCAAATCCCAACAAACAGAATGGCATATCAGCAGTATAATGTCCGGGAGGAGCAGAAACACTGCATGATACAGATGATGGGTTTACGTTTGCCTGAGTGGCTGTTTGACGATAAAAATAAAATCTTGTTCTAGGATCAGATTTGTCGTTGGCAACGGTGTTGCTGAACAAACCTTTTTCCTGAGCAAGAGAATACAAGAAATGTGTTCCGATATAGTCACCAGCACTACCAGAGGTAGTACCGTTACCATTGTAGTTACCATTGTAACGTGGGTGACGGCTGTTTGGGTTGGCTTGCTTATTTGAATACTTGAATTCAAAGTCAGCAGCTGTTCCACTCAGTGAAGCAACAACGTTTGCATTGGCCAACAATGCCTCTATTTTCGCCTTTGCACCATTGTCAACACGACGAGTGGTCATGTACGCCCTGATCAACATCAACTTCGCAGCTGTTGCCCAGCGACCTGCTCCTGTTGCATTAGACGCATTGTAGAAATTGTCGTAGAAACCAGGATATGGTCCATGTGCCAATTTACCTGTTGCAACCAAGTCAAGTGTATCACTGACTTCTTGCAACAATTTGATGGCAGCAGCATATACTTCATTTCCTTTTGTAAGTGCTGGATTGGTTTGATCCAAACCGAGATTGGCTTCGGTGTAAGGAATGTCACCAAACATGTCTACCAAGGTCATCATGGTGTAGGCCTTCATGAATTTTGCCATACCAACCTGTACCCACTTTTTCTCTTTTTGGGCAACAGGAATCAAGGTGTTGGCATGCTTGAAGAGTCCGGTGTAAGCTGTGCTCCACACACCATCAAAGCTGTTGGGAGAATAGGCTTGATTGTATGTTGGTCCATACCATACAAGCATGCGGGTCAACTCCATTCCGTAGGAAGAAGCAGCATTGAAAACTCCCACAAAACTGTTTTGGACCACAGGGAGGTAGAGGTCCGAGTTGGCACTCGCTGGTGTTGGTCCGTTTGGATTGACCAACAACTCATCGAGTGTTTTGGTACATCCCATCAGCGAAGCGACGGTTAGTACTATAAGTGATATTTTCTTAAGTGTCATAGTCTTCTGTTTTAAAGATTAGAAAGTAACCCTTATGCTTGCTCCAAAACGCTTCGAAGTAGGACCTGATAAGTATTCAAGTCCACGTACGTTGCTAACACCCAAAGACGAAGTTTCTGGATCGAATCTTACATATTTAGGGAAGTTAGGTGCGTTGTAGAATAGGTTTTGTCCAGAGAATGTCAAAGACAATGAACCAAATGGCGTCTTGCTCAACATGCTTGTTGGCAGTGAGTAAGAAAGAGATGCCTCTCTCAAACGAATGCAGGTCGCATCAAACGTGATGATGTCGGCTGTTCCGAAGAATCCACTCAGGTTGTTGAAGTATGCCTGGCTGGCACTGATCTGAACGGTATTTGGATTACCATCTCTGCCAACACCCGGAAGGATCAATGGCTTCACACGGTCAAAATCAGTATCAGCTGTCAAACCACGACCAACCACCGTACCAGGAGTGTAGGCCAACATATCGCCGCCCTGGGTATAATCCCACTGCATGCGGAAGGTGATGCCTTTAAAACTCAAAGTGCTGATACCAGTCAATTTGAAATCAGGAGTAGGATCTCCGATGATGCCAAGTTGGTTGGATGATACGTAGTTACCATTGGCGTCAACAATGCGCTGACCTGTTGGCTTGGCGCTTACCGCAGTTGAACCTGTATCTCTCAGAGCATAGCTGCCTTGGATGATACCAAGAGGATATCCATCGATTGCAAACAAACCTTCGTTGGAGAAACCATCGATTACAATTTGCTTGATATCTGTTGGCAAACTGACCTTGCTTCTGTTCTGGAAGTAGTTCGCTGTCAATTCCCAGTTCCAATCTTTGTTTCTTACTACAGTATAACCCAATTGCAATTCAATACCCTTGTTGCGAACAGAACCAGCATTGATAGATGTTACAGTGAATCCTGTTGCCGGATCCAAGTCACGAGAAAGGATTTGATCTTTAGAGTTTCTGTTATAGTAAGTAAAGTCAACATTCATTCTGTTATTGAGGAACTTACCTTCAAATCCAACTTCAATCTCTTGCAACAATTCAGGTCTCAGGTTTGGATTGGGCAAACGATTGGAGATGCTGTTTTGGTTGTAGATGTTGGAAGCGCGGTCAACAAATGTGTTGGTTCCGATCGCCAATATCGGACGTGTCTGATATGGAGAACCGAAGTTTGCACTTGTTGAATACCCAGCACGAAGTTTGAGATAGTTGATATACTTGTTGTTCTTCAACCCCTCTATTGCAGAGGTAGGAAGGAACGACAAGGCTGCAGATGGGTAGAAAATAGAGCGATTTTCTTTTTCCAAATTGGAAGACCAGCTGTTTCTTCCACCTACTGTAGCATATAAATAATCTTTGTAGCTGAATACACCTTGTGCAAAAGCACCAAGTGAAAGGAATCTTGATCTGAAGTCAAGCTGTCCGCCACCTTCTGAAGTGTTATCGTGTACAATGAAATTGTCGTGATCAAACAATCCGAATACAAGTTGTTGTGTACTTTGCTGACCGTTTTGCTCATATCTTCTGTCCTGTGAGTTGACACCTGCGTCAACGTTCACAGTCCAGTCGCTGTTCAAATCAGCCTGGAAGTTGTACAACAATGAATGATCCCAGATGGTATTGTAACCATTGGAAGTTCTGTGGAAACCGAGTTGGAAATCGTTTCCACCCACGGTACCACCCTTGTTCTGAGAGTAGAAATTGTAATCGCTGTAGTTGTCGTATCCTACACGATAAGTCAAGTTCATTTTCTTACCGAGGTCATAGCGAGCCGACATGTTACCAAACACACGGTTTACTTTTTGACCGGTAAATGAATTGTTGACTGTCCATAGCGGGTGTTGGATATCATTTGAAGGACGATAGTAGATAGAAGAACCATCCAAAGGATTCTGATATGGCAATCCCAACATATCAACAGCGATCGGCGTATACAATAGGTTACCGAAAACTGATGATGCAGATGGGTTAGAACCAAAACCGGTAGCGGTTGGAGGTGCTTTGAAATCAGTGATTGCATAGTTAAACGTACCGTTGATGGTCAGGTTGTTGCTAAGCTTTGTATTTCCACCCAATCCGAAAGTATTCTTACCAAGACGGTTGCCAGGAGTGAATCCCTGATCGTCCATGTAAGTATAGTTGGCATTGAAGGATCCATTGGCATTACCGCTGGAAACACCCACTGAAGTTGTTTTGATGATACCGGTACGGAAGAAATTCTTCACGGTATTGCGGATGGGCTTGAAAGCAACCTTGGCTCCCTGGAATTCAGGGAAGGCAGCTGCAAGCGCTGCAGTATTGTACGGATGGTTTACTGAATCATATGGACCTGGATCTGGCTTGAATTTTGCACCCCAGTTACTGAAGAACGCAAATCCAACGGATTGGTCGAAACCACCACCATAAGAGTACTGATACTCTGGAATATTGGCAACCTGGTTACCGAAGACAGATTGTGTCAGGGTAACTTCCATTTTCTTATTGCTCTTTCTGGTAGCACCATTCTTTGTAGTTACCATGACCACACCATTTCTTCCCAACTCACCATAAAGGGTAGTTGCACTCAAACCTTTCAATACGTTGATGCTTTCAATGCTGTTCGGATCGAGATCCAAGAAACGGCTTGAAGTGGTGTTACCGTATACGAAACTTGCTTGAGAGTTGGTAGATGCATCAAAAGGTACACCGTCCACAACGAAAAGTGGGGTAGATGAACCGCTGATGGTGTTTACACCACGGATGATGATGTTGGTACCAGAACCTGACATACCCGAAGCGTTCAAGATGTCAACACCTGGGGCTTTACCGTTCAACAAACGTACAACGTCGCCATCAGGACGAAGTTCCAATGCTTTTTTGTCGACAGAAGCAACTGAATAACCAAGTGCTTTCTTCTCTCTGCGGATACCCTGTGCAGTTACAACGACTTCTTGTAACCCAGATGTTGCAGATGTAAGTTGAAGATTGGAGAGGTTAGATCCAGCGCGAACTGTTAATCTCTCGAATCCAACTGAAGTGATCTCCAACGTTCTGTTGAGATCGCTAACTGAAAGTGAGAAGGTTCCGTCTGCAGCAGTTGAGGTACCAGTTGTGCTACCTACAACTTTAACAGAAGCACCCGAAACAGGAGCTCCATCTGCACCAGAGACCTTTCCTTTCACGACAGTTTGTGCAAATGATGACATTGCGAGGAATGCCATTGCACAAAAACCAAGTAGGAGTTTTTTTCTCATGCAATTAATTTTTGTTGTAAATTCTAATTTGTCCGAGGGCGAATATAACAATAATTTCACATTTGAGGCTGATTTTGGCCAAAAATGTCGTTTTATAAAATAGATAGAAAATAGACCCAACACTCAACAACGCCAGGCGAGGCATATTTGTGATAAAATCCATTTCATAAACATATTATACTTTTTAGTAATTTATACCTTGTACTGACCTGACTTTTTAAATTATTATAAGAAGTTATAAAAAAGGAGCTAAATTTTAAAGTGTTGATTAACAATTATTTATATACATAATGGGTGTCAAAAAACAGCACTGCATCCAAATCAAATGATCCAAAAGTTTTCAACAAGCGACAAAAATTATTTTGTACTGTGGCGGCAATTTGTAATTTAGTGCAAGAATTTAATGGGTTAGTAAGTACTAAAGGGTCGGCTTCTGCTGGCCCTTTGGTTTTTTAACCGTTAACAGTTAACGGTTAACAGTTGTCAGTTAAAAAAACACTCTTTCACTGTCTTTTACTTCAATAAAAAAAATACTGAGCGCTAACTTCACTTCATGAGCAAAATCAAAAAAGCTTTCTTCTGTAAAAATTGTGGTTATGAATCTGCAAAGTGGGCTGGCAAATGTCCGGCTTGCAATGAATGGAACACATTCACTGAAGAAATCATCCACAAAGAAAAATCAACCAAAGAAAATTGGAAGTCAACCACAACAGGTGAATCCAAATCTGTTGTGTTGCATGAAATCATCAGCGAAGAAAAAAATCGCATCGTCACAAAAGACGAAGAATTGAATCGTGTATTGGGTGGTGGCATCGTTCCCGGAAGTTTGGTATTGGTGGCAGGTGAACCAGGCATCGGAAAATCAACTTTATTTCTACAAGATGCATTGATGATGCAAGAACTGAGTGTTCTGTATATCAGTGGAGAGGAAAGCGAACAACAAATAAAAATGCGTGCAAACAGAATCAACATTGCACACGATGCATTTTTTCTGTTGACTGAAACATCGACCCAGAGCATCTTTCAGGAGATCAAGAAAATAAAACCCCAATTGGTTATCATTGACTCCATACAAACATTGCAATCACCCTATATTGATTCATCACCCGGTACGATTTCACAAATCAGGGAATGCACTGCAGAGTTTCAACGCTTCGCGAAAGAAACACAAACACCAGTTTTTTTGATTGGACATATCACAAAAGATGGAAGCATCGCCGGACCAAAATTGTTGGAGCACATGGTTGATACGGTGCTGCAATTTGAAGGTGATCAACATTATGCATACAGAATTTTACGAACAACCAAAAACAGATTTGGATCCACTGCAGAGTTAGGAATTTATGAGATGAGCGGAACAGGAATGAAACCAGTTGCCAATCCCTCTGATATTTTGATCAATCAAAAAGAGGAACAACTCAGCGGCATTGCCATCGGTGCAACCATGGAGGGAATGAGACCTTTGTTGATTGAAGTGCAAGCATTGGTTACTCCATCGGTTTATGGAACACCTCAACGCACAGCAAGCGGATTTGATTTGAGAAGATTGCAATTGCTGTTGGCTGTATTGGAAAAACGCGGAGGATTTCATTTCGGCACCAAAGATGTGTTTGTCAATATCGCAGGCGGATTGAAAATTGAAGATCCTGCCATCGATCTTGCCATGGTTTTTGCGCTGCTGAGCTCCTACGAAGACATCCCCCTTTCCCAAAAAATCTGCTTTGCGGGCGAAGTGGGACTCTCCGGTGAAATCAGGGCAGTCAACCGGGTCGATCAGCGCATATCTGAGGCGGAAAAACTCGGATTTGAAAACATCGTCATCAGCAAATACAACAGGATGGCGGAAAAACACAAGGGGATCAAGATTCAATCGGTGGCACTGATAGAGGAAGTCTACCGAACCCTCTTCAAATAAGCCTGCATGGCATTGGTCAGTGAATTCAAGGAAGCCCTGCTGCATCTGTTTTTCCCGCATGTATGTCCGGGTTGTTATTCAGACCTGGTCAGCCAGGAACAATTGATATGTCCGCAATGCATGCAATCGCTCCCCTTCACGGAATTCGAATCAATGCCGGGCAATCCTGTCGAAAAATTATTTTGGGGAAGATCTGTCGTACAACATGCCAGCAGTATTTTCTACTTCATTCCTGATACTCCCCTTCAGCACATCATCCACCATATCAAATACAAAAACAATCCAGCACTTGGAGCATTCATGGGATCGATCATGGGATCAAGATTCAAACAATTGTATTCAATCCAACACATCGACCTGATGATTCCCATGCCACTGCATCCCAAAAAAGAATATGAAAGAGGTTATAACCAGGCAAGCCTCCTTTGCAAAGGCATCAGCGATGTTGTACATATTCCTTGGCGAGACGATGTATTGATCAGACAATTTCATACCAGTACACAAACCAGGAAATCAAGAATAGAAAGATGGAAGAATGTATCAGATGTATTTGCATTGCATGCGCCATCAGCCATAGCAAACAAACATATTTTATTGATTGACGATGTCATTACCACAGGAGCATCGATGGATGCCTGTGCAGCCATGCTGCTTGCAAAAAAGGCTGCATCTGTTTCCATATGCAGCCTCGCTTATACAATATGATGGTAGTTTATTTCAGGTACTTGGTAATCTGCTCATCCATTGGATTCACCTTGCTGGGATATACATTGATCAACTGTCCCTTTTCATCCAATAAAAACTTGGTGAAGTTCCATTTGATCTCAGCATCCATCACTCCGTTCTCGGTTTTGGATGTCAGCCATTTGAAAAGCGGATGGGTATCTTCGCCCTTGACTGAAACTTTTTCAGCCATGGTAAATGTTACACCATAATTTTTCTGACAGAATGCATTGATCTCTGCATTGCTGCCCGGTTCTTGTCCACCGAAATTATTCGCAGGAAATCCGACAATCACCAGCTTGCTTTTATACTGCTCATAGAGTTTTTCCAGATCAGCGTATTGAGGAGTGTATCCGCATTTGGAAGCAGTGTTGACTACCAGAATTTTCTTGCCTTTAAACTTTGAAAAATCAATCGTACCTCCGTCAATCGAAGGAACCTTGAATTTGTGTATGGATCCTGTGGGTGCCATCAAGAGCGACATAAGTGCAGCGAGTAAATATTTCATGATGAATTGATTTGTCTTCTAAAATAACAAGCTTCCATCTTATTTGTTCAATTAACTTTACACCATGTTATTTTCAGCCATTCCGGGTCAGCATGAAGTAAAAGAAAAACTGGTGCAGCTGGTAACCAACAACCGCCTGAGCCACGCACTCCTCTTTTTGGGAAAAGAGGGCAGCGGTTCCCTGCAACTGGCATCGGCACTGGCACAATACCTGGTATGTGAAAACAAATCAACCGATGCCTGCGGCGTCTGCCCCTCATGCAAAAAAGCGTCTTCGCTGATGCACCCTGATATACATTATTCATATCCAACCATTACCCGCACCGGCATCGAAAAACCTGTATGCACTGATTTCATTGAAGAGTGGAGGAATTTCAATCAGGAAAATCCCTTTGGCAATGTATACGATTGGCTGCAAACCCTGGACGCAGAAAATAAACAGGGGAATATAACTGCTCATGAATGCGAAGACATCATCCATAAATTGAATTTGAAAAGTTTTGAAAGCGGATATAAAATACTGATCCAATGGATGCCGGAATACTTGGGCAATGCAGGAAATAAATTGCTGAAACTGATTGAAGAACCTCCCGCACAAACCTTGTTCATATTGGTTGCGGAGGATGAATCCAAAATATTGCCCACCATACTTTCAAGAACACAGCTGATCAAAATCAACCGTGTTGCCACCAATGATGTTCTATCATGGCTGATCGAAACCAAGCAAGTTCCGAGAGAAAAAGCCAACTCGATTGCCCCGTTGGCCCAGGGAAATCTCAGGGATGCCATGCAGATGCTGCACCATGGAGAAGAGAACTGGCAGGAGTTGTTGAGAGAGTGGCTCAATGCAATTTTAAAAAATGGTCCGGCTGCACAGGTAAAATGGGTAGATGAAATCAGTAAAATAGGAAGGGAAAAACAGAAACAGTTCATCGCCTACTTGATTCACTTACTGTCCATTTCCATCAGGATATCCAACAATGAGATTCCACATGACATTGCAGAAAATGAAATTGATTTTTCTCAACGTTTGCTCAAACTGGCCGATACACCTCAAATACAATCCATGGTGGAAGAACTCGATAAATCCATCTATTACATCGAGCGCAATGCGAATCCCAAGATGCTCTTCATGGCCCTCAGCATCAAATTTTACCATATTATTAAGGATAAAATGGTAATTTTGATCAACTAGTGATTACGGAAAGTGCGGGAACAGGTTTGCCATAAGAAGCTTATTACATCTTATATATTGTGTTGCAAGGCGCTGTGATTCTTCGAAAACAACTTCCTCAAACCCTCCTCCCTGCTGATCGTACATCCATGATGTGGAACCAGATTCCATTTTAAACACTCATTATGGGATGCAGCTCATGCGGAACAAAAGACGGAAAACCCAGCGGTTGTAAAAGCAACGGCGGGTGCAGCAGCGGCGGATGCAATCGCTTGAATGTGCATGACTGGTTGGCCAACCTGCCATTCACAGATCCAGCTGTTTCTTGCAAAATCGTAGAAATCAGCTTCAACAACGGAAGCAGAAAAGAATATTTCAAAAACACCACCCTCCATCATTTCAACAAGGGTGAAATGGTGAGTGTGGAAGGAGTAAGCGGATTCGATGTTGGTATGGTCAACCTCAGCGGCGAGCTGGTCCGTCTCCAACTCAAGAAAAAAAGAATTCCTGAAGACAGCGCAGAAATCAAAAAAATTCTACGCAGGTCAACCGAAGTAGATCTCCAAAAATGGAATGAAAGCAAATCCAGGGAGCGGGAAGTTCTGGCAAGATCGAGAGCCATTGCCAAACAACTCAAACTCGTTATGAAGATTTGTGAGGTGGAAATCCAGGCAGATGGCAGAAAAGCTACTTTTTTCTACACCGCAGAGGACAGGGTTGATTTCAGGGAACTCATCAAACTTTACGCGAATGATTTCAAAGTAAAAGTGGAGATGAAACAAATCGGTGCGCGACAGGAATCTGCGAAAGTGGGTGGAATCGGCAGTTGTGGCAGAGAACTCTGTTGCAGCAGTTGGCTGAATGAATTCAAAAGCGTTACAACGGCCATGGCCCGCTACCAAAACCTCAGCATCAATCAGACCAAACTGAGTGGTCAGTGCGGTCGTCTGAAATGCTGCCTCAATTACGAATTGGACACCTACCTGGATGCATTGCAACATTTCCCTGATCATGCAGATGTGCTCCAAACTGCCAAAGGAAATGCGCAACTGATCAAAAAAGATATTTTCAAAAACCTCATGTGGTATACCCTGCCCGACAGCAACAAGCAATACCCATTGTCCATCGAAACAGTAAAGAAAATCAAATCACTCAATAGCAAAGGCATATTCCCCGAAGAATTGGAAACGGAGGAAGTGGCAACAACCAGCAAAGCAAAAGAACCCGAACCTCAATTTGTGGATGTAGTTGGACAGATCAGTCTGCGATCGCTTGAGAGGAATGCACAGAAAAGAAAGGGACATCGTCAGCAACAAGGGCAAGGGTCAAGGGAGCAGGGACGAGGACCAAAACAGCAGCAAGGAATAAGAGAGCAGGGACGTGGCACAAGACAACAGCAGGGATCAAGACAACAGCCAAACAGACCTAGCGATAGAGGAGATAACAAAGGACCCAGACCACAGGGGAAGCAAATAAAATTGAATCGAAACGATCAAGGAAGCCCCCGTGACCAGGCATGATATTTCCGCTGTCCTTTACCCCCGCTAAACGCTTCAGCCTGCTTTCATATAAGTCACCGATCGTGCCGGCGATGGCAACTGCCAATGAGATGACCACCATATCATAGGAAAAATTCCACTGAAGTACTGCAAACAAATTGATCAATCCCACACTCAAGACAATTCCTCCAATGGTTCCTTCCCAGGTTTTTTTGGGCGACCACTTGGATAAAGGATTTTTTCCAATGAATGATCCAACCAAATAGGCCATGGTATCATTGATCCAAATTCCAAAAACGATCAACAAAGTGATCATATGTCCACTGAAGCTAGAAAGCGCAGCTGCAAACTTGCTCTGGCTTTCATCTGCATTCCATATCCAACCGCTCCTCAGGTTTACAAGCAAAAAGAGTGAAACAGATATGTAAATAAATCCCTTGAGCATGGGCAAAAACTCCAACTGCCTGAATTTTTTTTCGAAAACAATGTGCATCAGGATCAAGGTCAATGCAATGCGGAGCAGCCATTCCCCAATCGAAGCAAGGAGCATCCCGCCCAATTGCATGTGATGAGAAGTTGACATCATCATGGCGCCCCATCCCAACAAAGGGAAATGCATTTTCATCCACCATGATTTGTTTGAAAATCCACCGTATATTTTCTCAGCCAGCTGCAAGTATTCTTTCCAGGCACCTGCATGAACAATTGAAAAAAGAATAAAAAAACTCCATTCATTCCACAGCAATCCAGTCAGCATCACCACAGCATATACCAAGGCCGTTTTTGCTCTGGTGGAAAAAACTTTAGGATCGAACGCCATCTGCAGATTTTTTAAAATAGGAGAAAAGATAGATCAATGCTGCCAATGCGATGATACCCCACCAAATGGGATATTTATCTTCGGAAAGATCCGCAATGGGCAATCCTTTCATGCGCAGATAATAAATCTGAAACACACCCATTGCATTGTTGAGGAAATGCGCCAACACAACCATCCAGATGCTTTGTGTGTATGCATACAAGAGTCCAAGTACAATCGAGAGTGCAACCCTTGATAAAAATCCGTAGAAAGAAAAATGAATGGCACTGAACAGCAAAGAAGTAATCAGGATGCTGGTCCACATCTGCCCCGTAGCACGGTGCATCATGTTTTGAAATCCTCCACGGAAAAAAACTTCCTCAAACAATGCAGGAGCCAGTGCCATCACGAGCAATGCCATCATCAAATCTCCGGTTCCGTTCATGATGGACATGAGTTCTACCTGTCGCATGTAGGAAGCTTCCAGCGATTGAGCATATATCTTCAACGACTCACTCAATGGAATCATCTCATTGAGTGTGGCAAGTGCGCCTGATAAAAAAATCGTGATGCCCATCAGCAAACAACCCCATAACAGGGTCGATGCTTTTATTTGTTGACGAAAGCCGATGAATAAAAATGGTTTTTTACTGACAATCCATGTAGCAACAACAGATGGAATAAAAAATATACATGCTGCCAGGATGGTTTGTGCCAGACGGATGAATCCGACATTGGCTGGATTGGCAAGGGCAAGTTGAAAATCCTCCAACCCTCCACCACCACTGATTTTCCAGGCGACCATGGAAAGCAAACTTCCCGTTACCATGCCAGCTCCCATCAGTAAGATCAGGATGAACAATCCGGTTTTTTCATTGACAACCCTCACAGACTCCTGTTGATTTGACATAGATGATGTTTTATGAATGAACAAGCACCAAGTGCTTAACTTTGCAAGGTTTACATGATAAAGATAGGCAACATAACATTACCCGATTTCCCATTGCTGCTTGCACCCATGGAGGATGTGAGCGACCCGCCTTTTCGGGCTGTATGCAAAAAAAATGGAGCAGACCTGATGTTCACTGAATTCATCAGTAGCGAGGGACTGATACGCGATGCCATCAAAAGCAGACAAAAACTCGACATTTTTGAAGAAGAGCGGCCGGTGGGCATTCAGATTTTCGGGGGAGATGAAGAAGCAATGTCGATCAGTGCAGAAATTGTAAATACCGTGCACCCTGATTTACTGGACATCAATTTTGGATGTCCCGTCAAAAAAGTAGTTTGCAAGGGAGCTGGTGCTGCAGTGCTCAAGGACATTGATTTGATGGTACGTCTGACCAAGGCGGTGATCAAATCATCCAAAGTGCCTGTAACGGTGAAAACAAGGCTGGGATGGGATTTTGACAGCATCAACATTTTAGAAGTTGCAGAACGTTTGCAAGACATCGGCGTGCAGGCATTGTCCATTCATGCCAGAACCAGAAGCCAATTGTACAAAGGCGATGCAGACTGGAGCTGGATTGCCAAGGTCAAAGAAAATCAGCGGATCAGCATTCCTATTTTCGGCAACGGCGATATTGACACTCCAGAAAAAGCATTGGAATACAAAAACAGGTATGGGGTAGACGGAATCATGATTGGAAGGGCAGCCATTGGTTACCCATGGTTTTTCAGAGAAGTGAAACACTATTTTGCCACAGGAGAAAAATTTGATCCTCCCTCACTGGAAGAAAGAATGGAAGTGATCATGCATCACCTGCATGCATCCATTGCATGGAAGGGTCCGAAGCTGGGAATGCTTGAAATGCGCAGACATTATGGCAATTACCTCAAGGGAATTCCCAACATCAAACCGGTTCGCAATAAACTTGTAACTGCCAATAGCATTGAAGAAATTGAAGAAGCATTGGAACAGTTGACGGTTAACAGTTAACGGTTAACGGTTAACCGTCAACATGATTGAATCATTCATTAAACTAAATAAGAAAATGAGCCCACAAGAAAAATTCAACACCCTCTCAGACATCATGCCTCAACCATCGGGTTCAAAAGGAATATATAAGTCATGCATTGCAGTTGATAGCATTGTTTATACATCCGGACATGTGCCCTTCGATACTGAGGGCAACAGGATCAAAGGACGAGTGGGACAAACCATGAGCACAGAAGAAGCAAAAGTTGTCGCCAGAAATGTTGGCATCTGCATCCTGCAAACCCTGATCAAGGAATATGGGAGCCTGGACAAGATCAAACGGGTAGTAAAAATTCTCGGGATGGTCAATGCAGTTCCTGATTATGCAGAACACCCCATCGTCATCAATGGATGCAGTGAACTCTTCAGAGAAATATGGGGGGATGATCTCGGGGTCGGAGCAAGAAGCGCCGTAGGCATGGGATCGCTGCCGGATCATGTGCCTGTAGAAATTGAAGCAATATTTGAATTAAAATAATTTCAATGCATTATTCCCAACTGAACAGTCCCTGCCTGATGGTTGATCCACTTGTTGTCAAGAAAAACATCGAAGAAATGATCAACATGATCGGAGATGTAAATCGTCTACGTCCCCATATCAAAACACACAAAACAGCAGAAGGGATTTTGCTGATGATGGAGGCGGGTATTCATCAATTCAAATGTGCTACCATTGCAGAGGCGGAGCTGCTTGCCACAAACGGCGTCAAAGATGTACTGCTCGCTTATCAGCCAGTGGGACCCAACGTTGAAAGATTGTTTGAACTGCAGAAAAAATATCCATCTGTGCAATTTGCCTGTCTAACGGATCATATCGATGCTGCCAACATGATGGGTGACTATTTTCAACAGTTCGCATCGAGCATGAAGGTTTATGTTGATCTGAATGTTGGGATGAACAGAACAGGCATCGTACCTACAGAAGCTTTTGAGTTGATCAACATCATCAAGAATCATCCTGGTTTGGTTTTCGCTGGACTCCATGCATACGATGGACATCATCGCCAAACTGATTATCATGAGAAAGAAATGGCTTGTGAAAAAGGACTGGAACCGGTATATGCATTGATTCAGCAACTCATGGTTGCCGGGTTCGATCGACCGGTGCTGATTGCCGGCGGTTCTCCAAGTTTTTCTGTTCACTGCAAAACAGCTGATAGGGTATGCAGTCCGGGTACCAATATTTTCTGGGACCATGGTTATGCAAGTGTTTGTCCCGAACAGCATTTTGAACCTGCCGTGAAGATATTGACAAGGGTCATTTCACTGCCGGCTCCCAACAAGATTTGTATTGACCTCGGACACAAAGCTGTTGCATCAGAAAATGAACTTTCAAAAAGAATTTTTTTTCCATCACATCCCCAGCTGAAACCCGTTTCACAAAGTGAAGAACACATGGTGTTGGAAACAGCTGACAATCATATTTTCAAACCCGGGGATATATTGACAGGCATCCCCTATCACATCTGTCCGACAGTTGCATTGCATGAAACATTGCATGTATTGAATGGAGCAATGGTGGATGGTGAATGGAAGGTTGCGGCACGTAAGAGAAAGATCAGTATTTAAAAGCAACGAGATTCATTACCTTCGCCACCAATTCAAATCATGATGCGCATTCACAAAGAAGGTATTCCAACCATAGCAATTACCATATTGCTTGTTGCAGGATTAAGATATCTGTCCAATCATTTCATCGGAGCCGAATGGATTGTGCTGCAATACAGTATTGATACCGTTCTTGTATGCTTCACCCTCTTCATCATTTCTTTTTTTCGCATACCCAGCAGGACATTCCACTACAGTGAACATGAAATTGTATCCCCTGCCGATGGAAAAGTGGTGGTGATTGAAGAAGTTTTTGATGAAGAATACTTTCATGAAAAAAGACTACAAATATCCGTCTTTATGAGTCCCGCGAACGTCCACGTCAACCGATACCCCATCAACGGTGAAGTGGTGTACAGCAAATACCATCCTGGTAAATACCTGGTGGCATGGGACCCAAAATCATCGACTGATAATGAAAGACACAGCATTGTGTTGAAAAACAACAAAGCAGTCATCCTTGTAAAGCAAATTGCAGGTGCATTGGCAAGAAGAATTGTGAATTATGCCGAGGTTGGGAAAACAGTCCAACAAAACCAGGAACTCGGATTTATTAAATTCGGCAGCAGGGTCGATCTCTTGCTTCCGCTGGATGCAAAGCCTGCTGTGAAAATAGGCGACAAGGTCAAGAACGGCGTCAGCGTTCTCGCCACTTACTGAGCTATAGAATCTTTTTCAAATCCATCAAACTGTTCAGTATGTACGTTGGTTTGATCTCAACGGTTGGAGGCTGTGCGGGATTGAAATAGGCGCTGTCGATGCCAGCATTGTTGGCACCCAGGATATCAACTTCCAATGTATCACCGATCATGATGGATGTATTGGCTTGTGCATTGGTTTTGGCCAGGGCAAATTCAAAGATGGCTGCATGGGGTTTCATGATACCTGCTTGCTCAGAGGTGATGACCTCTTTGAAGAATCCGTCAATGTTGCTGTTTTTGATTTTTAAATGTTGGGTTGTTTCAAAACCATTGGTGATCAGATGCATGGGATATGACTTTTCCTGCAAATAGGTTAATACCTCCATGCAATGAGGAAAGAGATGGGTTTTGGTAGGTAAAATTTCAAGGTAGCGTTCACTCATCTGTTTGGAGAGGGGTTCATCGGTTATTTTATAATCAACCAGGGTTCTCCACATTCTCTTCCATCTCAATTCTTCTCTATTGATATACCCTTTTCTGAAACGTTCCCAATAGATAGCGTTGTGGTGATGATAGGTCTGATGAAAATGCTCAAAATCCTTTGTTGCTTTTTCATCCAGTTTCATTTCAATAAAGAGATCATGCAGGGTTTCATGTGAATTGGTTTCGAAATCCCACAATGTATGATCCAGATCAAAAAAGATTTGCTTGTATTGTTTTGCCATGGAGGTCAAAATTACAGCAACTGACCAAGAATAAGGAGCCAGCTGCATAATTGGTTTGCATTAACTTTACAAAAACCGATACCATGAACGTTGTCATCACAGGTGCTTCCAGAGGAATTGGGAAAACAATCGCGGAGCATTTTGCTCAAAAAGGCGCCCATCTTTTTCTGTGTTCCAGAAACATGGAGAAAACCATCTCATGGCAACAATCACTCATGAAGGAATACAAAATCAACATCAGCAGTTTCAATGCTGATTTGTCCAATGCTGTGGAAGCCAAAGCATTTGCAGCACATGTATTGGGTGCTGCATCAACCATTGACATCCTCATCAATAATACAGGCACATATGAGCCGGGGTCCACTTACAACGAGCCAGAGGGACAATTGGAAAAAATGCTGCAGGTGAATCTGCTTTCTGCCTATCACCTCACAAGGGCATTGATTGGACCCATGATTGAAAAAAAAGCGGGACATATTTTTAATATTTGTTCCATCGCCTCATTAAAGGCCTATCCAAACGGAGGTTCTTACAGCATCAGCAAGTGGGCTTTGGACGGATTCAGTAAAAATTTGAGAGAGGAGATGAAACCCTTCAATGTAAAGGTGACGGCTGTTTATCCGGGTGCCACACTTACCAGTTCCTGGGATGGAATGGACATAGACCCAACACGCATTTTGGAAACTGCTGACATTGCAAAGATGATCATTGCTGCCAGTGCATTATCTGCACAAGCCTGTGTTGAAGACATTGTAATACGACCTCAATTGGGTGACCTCTGATCAACTGGTAAACCGGTATCCAACACTTCTGATGGAATGAAAGTGTTTGGGTTGCTTGGGATCTTTCTCAAAATATTTCCTGAAGTTCAATATAAAATTATCGATGGTCCTGGTTGTAGGAAAAACCTGATAGCCCCAAACAGCTTGCAGTATTTTTTCTCTTGAAACCACTTCGTTCTTGTATTCCACCATCAGCTTGAGCAACATGATTTCTTTCTTGCTGAGCTGGACTTCCTCACCATGGTGGTTGACAGCTTTTTGTGATTTGAAATTGATCGTATTTCCTCCGAAATGAATGATCTCATTGACATTGGATCGGTCGGAAAGTTTTTTGTTTTTATCGATCAGTTTTTCAACCCTCAACAACAACTCCTCCAAATTGAAAGGTTTGGTCAAATAATCATCGGCTCCTTTTTTGAGTCCGGTTACCCTGTCAGCACTGCCAGACCTGGCGCTGAGCATGAGGATGGGTGTTTCAATATTCTGAAGCCGGATGTTTTCACTCACGTCAAATCCATCCAATTCCGGGAGCATCACGTCCAGCAAAATCAGATCAAAATATTCTTCTTTGACTTTTTTGAGCGCAGAGGCGCCATCACCCAAACAGGTTACTTCATAGCCTTCCAGCTCCAGGTTCAATTTCAGTGCTTCCTGAAGATTCTCTTCATCTTCCACCAACAAGATAGATGCTTTTTTTTCAGGCATGATCGGGCGATTTGGGTAAGTGAATCACAAAAATACTTCCCTTGGGTGTATTGTCTTTTACAAACATGCTTCCTCCATGATCTTGAATGATCTTTGTACTCAAATAGAGTCCCAATCCGGTTCCTTTTGCTTTTCTTGTTCTTTCGTCTTCCAATCGGTAGAATTTTTCAAAAATTTTGGACTTCATTTGATCGGGAATGCCATCACCCTGGTCTTTTACCAGGATCTCTGTTTGCCCATCCACCAATGCACAAGTTATTTCCACAGGTGCATGGGATGGTGTATACTTAACAGCATTGCCCATGATATTGTTTATGGCAATGCGGATGAGAAATTCATCCCCAATACAGTGAAGTCCTTTTTCGATTTGATGTTGAAAGGAACGTTCCGGATACCTGTTTGCGTATGCTTCAACGATGCTGTTGAGCAACCCTGAGATATTGACATTGTTTTTACTGAGCTGGTAGCCCCCCGCATCCAATTGAGAACTCAGCAGAATATTGTTGCACAGGGTGTCTAGGCGTTCGGTTTCATTGATGGCCTGGTGAATGATTTTATTCTTTTTATCCTCATCCAGTTGATGCCTCTTCAGGGTTTCCAGACTGAGTTTGGTTACGGCGATGGGTGTTTTGAGTTCATGGGTAACAGCCATCATAAAGTTTCTTTGCTGGAGGTGGTACCTGATTTGCCTACGAACCGCTATGTAGAGAAAAATCCCTCCCAACAGAATAAAAATGAAAAATGTGAGTCCCTCGCCTATGTATTGCTTCGCATTGCGTTGATGTTCATCTTGTATACTGGCAAGTGCAGCTGCTGTATCATTACCAGTGCGCTGCAATGTGGCTGTTTTGTATTGCAGCATCAGATCGTTTTGCTGATCCAGCTCAATGTACCACCATGCAAGGGCAGCCAATATATAAACGACCAGTACCCAAAAAGCATATTCGGCAAATTTCAGAGGAATCTTATCCAGCAGTTTGCGCATCTTATTGAACTTTTTCCAATCTGAGTCCTACGTTCATTACATGTTCCAATGGATCCACCCGCATATCCTGCTTGATCTCCAGTTGATAATTTCCGGGTTTTCTGAAGGCCACCGGTTGGGGATAGAGCAGTACACGGTGGTCAAAGAGGTCGTCCATTCCAGTTCCCAACCAACCTTTTTCATTGGCCAGCGGAATATTGAAACGGTCTTTTCTCCAGGTGCTGTCACCCGGAAGCTGACTGGCTATTTGGATCCATATATTATTGTATTCATATGCATCGGTATGCCTGATTACAAAAAATACCCGGTATCTGGAGGCAGTATCGCTGATTTGAAAGACAAAGTTGTTTGCATCCTTGTAGCCCCATGACTGGTTGGGCACAAATACAACTTTTTGATAGAGGGAGGCTTCCTCACAGCCGCAAAGCATCAGGAAGGCAATTGGAACCAGTAATTTTCTAAACAACATGACACAAAGGTAGTCAACTTGATCAAAGGACATTCAGGACCTGCTCTTTGGCTTTTTCGAGTTCGTCCTTCATTTCCACGACAAATTTCTGGATATCGGCATCATAAGCCTTCGAACCGGTGGTATTGATTTCCCGACCGATTTCCTGTAATAAAAAAGACAGTTTTCTACCCTTGTTGATCTCCTTTTCGGTGAGCAAAGACCTGAAATACTGGCAATGGTTCGAGAGCCGCACTTGCTCCTCGGTCAGGTCAATTTTTTCAATATAATAGATGAGTTCCTGTTCAAACCTGTTCATGTCAACACCCACCTCCTTGGATACATGTTCCTGCAAAAGTTTCAGCAGGTTTTCCCTGATTTTTTCTTTGCGTTGTGGATCCAATGCAAGCACCTTGGTTTGCAATGATTCAATATTGGAAATACGCAGCAGCAGTTCCTGCTCCAATGCTGCACCTTCATCGCTTCGATGCCTGTTCAACATGTCAAGTGCTTCCTCCAAAACTTTTTTGACTGCATTCCATTCTTCGTCAGTGACCACTTCTGTTGATGTTGCAACAACATCAGGCAAACGCAAAATTGATGACAGCAATTGATCATGATCTGCCTCCAAGTGTTGTGCAAGTGATTTTAATTGATGGTAGTAAGCAGTCACCAGCTCCATATTGATGGAGGAAGGTTTTGCAGTTCCATTCAATTTGACTGTGATGGTACACTCGATGCTTCCCCTTTGCAAATGCTCGTTGATGATATTTCTGATGTCAAATTCACGCGGCTTCAGGGGGGAAGGAATTTTCAGCAAAAGATCGATTTGTTTGCCGTTGAGTGACCGAATTTCAACCATCACCTGTTTTTCACCGATGGTCTTTTCTGATCGTCCATACCCTGTCATTGATCTGAGCATATGAAATATTTAGTGCAATGTAAGTGAATTATTTTGCTGAAATGCACACCAGCACTGAATTTCAAGCGATAAACTTTATAAATGCACAACGCTCGGTAGAAACCGAGCGTTGTTATATAGATGGGTTAATAAGTACCGGGAATGTAATTCCCTTCACAATATTATACATATATTTTATTTACAAGAAATTTTTTCACAATTATTTTATTCACATTTTTTTTGAATATGTGAATTACGTAAAAGTATGATTCGCAAAAATGAGAGAATGGATTTAAAAAATGCAAAGTATTTTGATCATACTTCTATCATAAAATTTTTGAAATGAAATTTCCAACACCGATTGTTGTAAGCTCCATTGCTGATATGATTGATGCAAAAATACATGGAGACAGAGATGGATTTGCGCACGGGATCAATGAAATTCATAAAGTGGAAACAGGTGACATCGTATTTGTTGATCATCCAAAATATTACGGTTCATGTTTTTCGTCTGATGCAAGTTTTATCATCATAGATCAACTGGTTGATTTCCCCTCTGACAAAACATTGCTTGTGGTTGATGAACCCTTTGAAGCTTACCTCACCATCGTACATCATTTTCATCCTTTCAATCCAACCAACAAAATGATCAGCAATCATGCTGTCATCGACGCAACTACTTATGTTGGTCCAAATGTTTTCATCGGCAACCATGTTTCGATTGGAAAACATTGCATCATCCAACCCAATGTTACCATCATGGATGATTGCACCATTGGAGACCATGTAATCATTCAATCCGGCACTGTCATAGGTGCAGATGCTTTTTATTACAATAAAAAGAGTCACAGAGAGATTGCCTACAAGAAAATGGAGTCGTGCGGAAGGGTTGTCATAGAAGACAATGTTGAAATAGGGGCCAATTGTTGTGTGGACAGGGGGGTCACCCATGATACCATTATTGGGATGGGATCCAAACTGGACAACATGAACCACGTGGGACACGACGTCGTGATTGGCAAAAATTGCCTCATTGCCGCCGGATCAGCCATAGCAGGTGCCAGTACACTGGAAGATGACGTCATCCTATGGGGAATGGTGGGGATTGCGAAAACCACGCGCATTGGCAGGGGCACCGTCATCAAGCCGATGAGTGGTGTATTTCAGGATGTTGAAGCGGGGAAAACCATTTGGGGGGTTCCGGCCATCGACTCAGCTGTCAAGATGAAAGAGCAGATATGGATGCGCAGAATGCCTGAGATCTGGGAGCATTATAAACAGTTGACAGTTAACCGTTAACTGTTAACTGTTAACGGTTAACCGCATATAATAACTACACGCCTCATGAATCGTTTGAGCAAGAGGAGTGAATTTGAATCCAGGCAATGCACTCAAAAGCTTTGCATGATCAAAATATACCTTCTGTTGGGCAGTTTCTGCCGTTTCTTTGGTCAGCAAAGGCTCATCCCCTGTCACCATGCTCTTCAGCTTGACGAGTCGCCATACGATAGCAGCCAGCAGGGGACTCACTTTGAAACGAGGTCTTTTTTTACCAAAGCCGTCTGCCATCATCTCAAAAACAGATCGATAGCTCAGATTTTCAGCTGAGATGATGTAGCGTTCTCCGGAAATTTCGCTTTCCATCAGTCCGATCATGGCCTTGGACACATCAGCAGCATCCACAAATCCACTGATCCCTTCGGTATACCATGGAAATTCATTGAATGCATTTTTAAATGTGGCACATGATCCATCATTCCAATCACCTTTGCCAAGAATGATCACCGGATTGACAATGACGGCATTCAATCCCTCCCCGATGCCTCGCCACACTTCCATTTCTCCCAAGTATTTGCTTTTGCCATATACAGATGGATTGGATGCCTCATCCCATGTAAGGGATTCATGAACGGTTTGATTGTTTCTTTTTCTACCTATGGCAGCCACAGAACTCACATGAATAAATTTCTCAACACCACATTCGAGTGCGGTATTGACCATATTGGCCGTGCCCTCCACATTGATTTTCATGAGATCACCGGCCCTCGAAGGATTGAATGAAACGAGTCCCGCACAATGATAGACTTTCGTACATCCCTGCATGGCCTCCATCAAACCATCCACGTCGAGTATATCGCCCTGAACCCAATGGATCCTGGAAAGTTCCTCTTCTGTAAGTAGATTGCTCTTTTGTTTGCGGTAGATGCAAACCAACTGTACACCTTCTTGCTTCAACAGATCGCGGATCAAATACGATCCCAATAAACCCGAAGCACCGGTGATGAATATTTTTTTCATGGGTGAGGAATTAGGCTCCCCTGAATTGCTCCAGGAATCGAACATCGTTGTCGCTGAACAGCCTGATATCGGTGATGCCGTATTTCAACAAGGCCGGACGCTCTACACCCATGCCAAATGCAAATCCGGTATATTTTTCAGGATCAATTCCGCAATTGCTCAACACATTCGGGTGCACCATGCCGCATCCCAAAATTTCCAACCATCCGGTTCGCTTGCATACAGCACATCCATCACCGTGACAGAGCATGCAACTGATATCCATTTCTGCACTGGGCTCTGTGAATGGAAAATAACTTGGCCTGAACCTGACTTTCACATCATTGCCAAACATCTCTTTGACGAAATGATAAAGCGTTTGTTTGAGATCCGCAAATGAAACATGTTCATCCACATACAAGCCCTCTACTTGGTGAAAAAAACAGTGTGATCTTGCACTGATGGTTTCATTGCGATAGACCCTGCCCGGACAAATAATCCTGATGGGTGGTTTGTGTTTTTCCATTTCCCTGATCTGCACATTGCTGGTATGCGTACGCAGCAAAATAGCAGGATCCGTAGAGAGATAAAAAGTATCCTGCATGTCGCGCGCTGGATGATTTTCATCCAGGTTCAATGCAGTGAAATTGTGCCAGTCATCTTCTATTTCCGGTCCCTCTGCGACGGTGAAAGAAAGTCGCTCGAAAATCTCGACAATTTTATTGCGCATCAATGTAACAGGATGCCTGCTTCCTGAAGCCATGGGTATGCCAGGCAATGTGGCATCCATGCTGAAAGCAGTATGCGCTGATCCTTCCGATATCCTTTCCTTTTCAGCATTGTATTTGTTCTCCGCCAGCTGTTTAAAACCATTCATGGTTTGTCCGAATGATTTCTTTTGATCCACCGGAACATGCTGCATTTCCCCCATGAGTGATTTCACAATGCCTTTTACGCCCAGAAACTTTATTCTGAACTGCTCCAGCGTCTCTGCATCTGTTGCTGCAAATGCATTGATTTCCTTCGCGTACGATTCAATGCTTTCGAGAATTTTCTCCATGCTGCGAAGATAGCAAATAGCAGGTTCTTCCATCCACTGCATCTGATGGATTTTGTGGTGCATTGATTATCGCAAGATTAAGTAGGTTTGCTGAAATATTGGAACATGGCTTTTGAAAGCATCATAGATTTTCTGGATCCTGTTGATCTGCCACAGGTACTCGAGGATGGTGATTTGAAAGAGGGGCAGATTGGAAAATCCATTGATATCTTCCAGGATGCATTCCCTGATCTGACCCATGCAGACATCGTCATTGCATCATGCGATGAGTTGAGAGGTGACGGACAACTGGGATCGGCTTCTGCTGAGACAGATGCTGTCCGAAAAGAGCTCTACTCACTTTATTATTGGCACAAACAAATCAAGCTGGCAGATATTGGAAAAGTCAAAACAGGCATGCATATATCGGACACCTATGCTGCCATTAAAACCGTTGCAAAAGAAGTCATACAACAAAATAAAATCTTTTTGCTCATCGGGGGTTCACATGACCTGGTACTGGCTGTTTATGAAGCATACCGAGAAATGAACAAGGTCATTGAGGTGACTGGAATAGATGCGTACATCGATCTTTCACTTGACAATCCCGTTCGATCCAAGAATTTTTTGATGGAATTGCTAACAGGCGACCCGAATTTCATCAGGCATTACAACCACATAGGATTCCAAAGCTATTATATTCATCCCCACATGCTGGAGACCATGGATAAATTGCGCTTTGATTGTTATCGACTGGGCAAAGTGAAGGAGCATATTGAAGAAATGGAACCCTCATTCAGAAGCAGTGACATGGTGATGTTTGATGTTGCAGCACTGGGAGCCGCAACCTTTTGGGATGGCAGCAGTCCGAATGGATTCAACGGTGAAGAAGCCTGCACCCTCATGAGATATGCGGGCATGAGTGATCGATTGAAGGCTTTGGGGATTTATGGTTACGATAAAAAAAGAGATCCCCAGCTAAACCTTGCCAAACAAATTGCACAAATGATTTGGTACTATATTGACGGTGTGCAATACGGAAGATCCGAAGCAAATCTGAATGAACAGGACATGTTTATTGAGTGCCATCTCGAGTTTGCAGCAATTGAAACAACATTTTTGAAAAGCAGAAAAACCGGGAGGTGGTGGATGAAGATGCCTGACGGGAAATATGTTCCATGTGCAGAAAGTGATTTCAATGCGGCAGGAAACAATGAGCTGCCGGAGAGGTGGTTGAGGTTGCAGGAGCGGAATTAACTGTTAACCGTTAACTGTTGACGGTTAACAGTTAACAGTTAACCTGATAAATAACAATATGAACATCAAACATACCTCATTTGTGTTTTTCGCTTTTTCGATGCTGGCCAGTTCCTGTTCGATTGAAAAACAAATTCAAAGACAGGCAAGCAGGTTCATCATCAATGATTCATTGCTTTCCAAGGCACATGTGGGAATAGCCATTCAGGATCTTGAAAACAAAGCATGGCTGTACCAATTTCAATCCGACAAATTGTTTACTCCTGCCAGTAATACAAAAATTGTCAGCTGCTATGCTGCCATGAAATACTTGCCTGATCATTTGCCTGCCGCAAATGTCACCGACCTTGATACAGCAATCCTGATCACGCCTACAGGTGACCCGAGTTTTCTGCATCCAAATTTCAAATCACACCCTTTGTTTGCATATCTGAAAACAACCGATAAACCCTTGTACATCCATCAAACCAACTGGAGGAGTCCCAAGTGGGGAGCAGGATGGAGCTGGGAAGATTATGCGGAGGATTACATGATTGAGCGAAGTGCATTTCCGATATACGGCAATCAGTTGCAATGGTATTTGGAAAAATCAAAAAAAGAAAATCCTGCCAATCCCTCAGACACCACGGATCTTTTCATGTACTCATCACCCGAAATCAACTGGAAGGTTGACATGGGTATTCCCACAAAGAAATTTCAGGTGGACAGGGCAATGGACAAGAATGAATTTGTATTGCATGAGGGAAAAGAAAACAGTGCAAAATTGATTGTACCATTTATTACAAATGGATTGGCCTCGGCCATTGAATTGATCAAGGATACTTTGCAGAAAACAATTTCCATTGCAGATGAGTCAATGCTCAAAGATGCCTCTAAAAGGGTTTCCAGACTGATTACATCGCAGTCCACCGACAGTCTGTTAAAAGACATGATGGACAGAAGTGATAATTTTTTTGCAGACATGTGCATCCAAATGGTGAGTCAAACCCGCTTGCAGAAAATGGATGAGTCTGCAGCTATTGCTGAAATCCTGAAAACCGATTTATCAGATTTGCCTCAACAACCAAAATGGGTGGACGGCAGTGGTCTCAGCAGGTATAATTTATTTAGTCCGCAGGACATGATATGGATTTTACAAAAAATGAACAATGAATTCGGGTGGGAACGCATCAAACACATCATGCCGGGAGCAGGCAGTGCCAATCTGAAAATGTATCCCCGTAAAAATGAGGAATACATTCTCGCAAAAACTGGTACACTGAATGGGGTTGTTTGTTTGAGCGGATTTTACTTGAACAAAAAGAACAGGTGGCTTGCATTTTCAATCATGGTGAACAACCATGCCACCAGCAGTGCAACGGTCAGAAATAAAATTGCAGCATTTTTGCAATCTCTCTGATCAGATTCCAAACAGATTGCTGAGGTAGTCCTTTTTTATCTCAAGGAACAATGGTTTTCCATCGAAATGTGAGAGATGGTTCGGCAATCTTGACAATTGATCAACGATTTCGCGCATGATCCCAACATCCAGCTTAACACCCACCTTGTAAGCATGTTTTCTGGCCATGGTCTTTGCAATGCGCTCTTTGTAAGATTGATGCAAAGTAGATGTGCTTGTTTTTACATCTTCCAAAATCATCTCTATGACTGAGAGATGATTTTCCTGGGGATAATCAGCAGGAGCGCCTTGTAAAACATAGGTATGAACACCAAAGGGCTCAAGTTGGTATCCCATCTGCAAGAGATCCGGCAATATTTCAGCCACCAATTGAAAGTCGGCCGGTGAAAATTGAATGGTCTGCGGAAACAATTCCTGCTGTATTGCCAAGGCCTTGCCTGTCCAGGCAGCATTGAATTGTTCAAAGAGAATTTGCTGATGAGCCAATTGTTGATGCAGGAGGGTGATGCCGCGTGGTTGATCAAAAACAATATATGAAAGATGCAATTGAATAGGTTCTGACCCTTCCAATATTTTTAAAGCATCGGGAATGTCACTTCCAACGATATGTCTGGAGGGTTGATAAAAATCAAAGGATTGTTCTTGTGGTTGGTGGGAAGAAGACTGCGGCTCAAAAAAATCTTTCCAGTCACGCAAATTGCTTTTGCTTTCTATTTTATGCGCCTGATGCTGGTCAATGAATGATTTATACAATCCGGCTGACCTGGTCTCTTCTTGTTGAGTACTCGTGAAAGGCTTTGAAACTGCATCCAGCTGTTGGATATTGGCATCCAGAGAAAAATCGAGTGCCGGCGCTACACTGTTTTGTGCCAATGCATGTCGAATGGCTGATTTCACAAACGCATAGACTATTTTTTCATCGTCAAATTTGATCTCTTGCTTGGTAGGATGGACGTTTATATCAACATGTGCCGGATCCAATTCAATGAAAATTGCAAAAAATGGAAAACTGTTTGCAGGCAACAACTCCTCATAGGCAGTAAATACTGCATGATTGAGGTATGCATTTTTGATGAAACGATTGTTGACAAACAAATATTGATCACCTCTTGTTTTCTTTGCCGTTTCAGGTTTGCCAATGAACCCATTGATATCCAGATAATCGGTTTTCTCAGCAACTGGTACGAGCCTGTTGGCAAAGCTGTTGCCCATCAATTGGATAATTCTTTGTTTCAGGGTTCCTGCTGAAAGATGAAATACTTCCTGTCCATTGCTTGTCATTTGAAAACCAATCTGTGGAAAAGACAATGCAACGTGCATGAATTCATCCGTGATGTGTTTCAGTTCAACCGGATTGCTTTTTAAAAAATTTCTTCTGGCCGGCACATTGAAAAAAAGATTTTTCATGGCGATGGAAGTCCCCCTCTCACAAACACATGCTTCCTGCCTCAATGGCTTGCTGTTCTCAATTTCTATTTCAGTCCCCATTTCATCCTCTGCCCTTCTCGTTTTCAATACAACCTGTGCAACAGATGCGATGGAGGCAAGTGCTTCACCCCTGAAGCCCATGGTCTTGATTGTGTAAAGATCTTCGATGGATTGAATTTTGGAAGTGGCATGACGCTCAAACGCATTTCTAGCATCTGTTGGAGACATACCCTTTCCGTTGTCTACCACTTGAATCAGTGATTTACCCGCATCTTGCACAATCAAATGAACCTGGTTGGCACCTGCATCCACTGCATTTTCCAAAAGCTCTTTCACGGCACTGGCAGGGCGCTGAATGACCTCACCGGCAGCAATCTGATTGGCAATATTGGGGGGCAGTAAATGGATCAAATCTGGCATGAAACAATTTCCAATTCGATGATTGATTAGTTGTAACTTAAGCCAGCAAATGTAACAAAACAGATCGGTATGATTTTGAGAAAATCAACCCTGGCGGCCTTGTTTTTGGTATGTGCAGCCTGGGTAAACGCGCAAGATGCAAGAAAATGGGCTGATAGTATTTTAAGGACTTTGACACCCGATGAAAAGATCGCTCAACTGATCATGGTGCGGCTGTCTTCCATTGATACAAGAACCAGGACAGTCAGTTTTTACGACACCACTGTTGAAAGAGACATCAAAAAATACAATATCGGTGGCATATGTCTGTTTCAAGGCGGACCTGTCAAGCAGGCATCACTGGTCAACCATTTTCAATCCATTGCAAAAACTCCCATTCTGATTGCAATTGACGGTGAGACGGGTGTTGGGATGCGGATGGACAGTGTAGCCAATCTTCCAAAAATGATGATGCTGGGGGCACTGCGTGATTCCTCTGTTGTATACAAATATGGACAATGGGTGGCAGAGCAATGCAAACTGGCTGGCATTCAAATCAATTTTGCACCGGTTGCAGATGTCAACAACAATCCCAACAATCCGGTGATCAACGACCGTTCATTTGGCGAAAACAAATACAAAGTTGCGAATTGGGCCATTCAATACATGCTCGGCATGAGAGATGCAGGCATCATGGGAAGTGCCAAGCATTTCCCCGGACATGGAGATGTGGATGTTGATTCACATCTTGCAGCACCATTGATCAGCAAATCAAAAAATGAATTGGATAACCTGGAGCTGTATCCATTCAGAAAACTATTTGATGCAGGCATTGGAAGCGCCATGGTGGGACACTTGTTTGTACCTGCCATCGACACGTCTAAAAATCATGTTACATCCATATCATCGAATGCAGTAACGGGATTGCTGAAAGGAGAAATGGGATTCAAAGGCATCACTTTCACGGATGCACTTGAAATGAAAGGGGTTGCTGCCGAATTTCCTGATGGGGCTGCCGGCGTTGAATCACTCATTGCAGGGAACGACATGCTTTGTTTGCCAGGTGATGTAGAAAAAGTGATCAGCAAAGTAAAACAGGCCATCGCTGATAAAAGAATCGGTTGGGAAGCCATAGAAGCACATGCACTGAAAGTTTTGGAAACCAAATTCATTACAGGACTCCATCAATGGAAGGCAGTAGACACCAGTCATCTCGCCGAAAAACTGAATGCCAAGAGCAATGCCATCAAATTGGAAGTAGCTGAAAAAACCATCACTGTTGGTAAACTCGCAGATCCAGCATCATTTCCATTGATCAAAAATCCATCATCCAACTACGCACTGGTGGAAATAGGTAAAAATCAGCAAACCCAGTTTGCTGCAGAGATGCGAAAAGCCTACAATGCCGATGTGTTTGTTTTTGACAACAGCAAAACAGCAGAGCAGTCCACTGCACTCCTGGAACAGATAAAAAACAACTACAGCAAAGTGATTGTTGCTGTTCATGAGTTGCCCAGATACCCGGCAAACAATTTCAATATGAGTCCAGCTGTTGTCTCACTGATCCAGCAACTCTCTGCTTCCATGCCCACCAACCTGTTTATTTTTGGAAATCCCTATGCTGCAAAAAGTTACTGTGATACCAAAAACATTATCTTGGCATACGACGACGATCCCATTACTCATACAGTGGCTGCCAGATTGATCAAGGGTGAAATAGGATCAGAGGGACAACTTCCAGTTACCGTATGCACATCTCTGCCATATGGTGCGGGTCTGGCATTAAAAAATCATTCCGCTGCAACAGTCATCCTAGAGGACGCAAGGCAAAAGAAAATTGATTCCATCATTCTCGATGCCATTCAACAACAAGCAGCTCCCGGAATGGTTTTGCTCGCATTCAAAAATGGAAAAATTCAAATGCAAAAAACCTATGGCTCGATGAGCTATACAAGCAACGATCCCATATCTCAGGAATCGGTATACGACATGGCGTCGGTTACCAAGATTTGTGCAACCACCCTGTCGATCATGAAACTGTATGATGAAAAGAAAATTGCACTGAACAAAACACTGGGTGATTATTTGCCTTGGACAAAAGGCAGCGACAAGGAAAAGATATTGATCAAGGATATTCTGCTGCATCAAGCCGGACTCAAAGCGTGGATTCCCTTTTACAAAGAAATTGCTGATAGTGTGACCATGAAGGCATTGCCTGGATTCTTAAGTAAAAAAACAAGTGCAGCCTATGCCATTAAGGTAGATGACTCGCTCTACTTAAAAACTGCTTGGAGAGATACCATGTACAGCAGGATCCGCCTTTCTTCGGTCGACCAGAAAAAAGCTTATGTATACAGTGACAATGATTTCATCCTGCTGGGCGATATTGTCAAGTCCGTATCTGGTCTATCACTCGACGAATATGTCATGAAATATTTTTATCAGCCCTTGGGGTTCAAGAGCAGTGGATTCAATCCAACACGTTGGATGAAAAAATCAGTCATTGCTCCCACAGAACAGGATCCCTACTTTCGCGAACGACTGATAAGAGGATATGTGCATGACCCTGGAGCAGCCATGTTTGGAGGTGTATCCGGACATGCAGGTTTGTTCAGCAATGCATATGAAATTGCAATATTGATGGAAATGCTTCTCAACAAGGGAGTCATCAATGAAAAAAGATACATCAGTGCCGCCACCGTTGAACTGTTTACACAATATCAATCATCCATCAGCAGAAGAGGATATGGATTTGACAAACCGGAGAAAGACAATGCCACCAGAAAAACAGCCTACCCTTCACTGAGTGTATCGCCTGGTGCATTTGGACATACTGGCTTCACCGGTACCTGCACTTGGGCAGACCCAAAAACAAATACAGTATTTGTGCTGCTCGCCAACAGGGTGCATCCTACAGCAAAAAATACATTCGGCGATTTGAATGTCAGGGGGAAGGTAATGGAAGAGGTGTTCAACCGATAACGGTCAACTGTTAACCGTTCAGGTTGACAGTTAAAGTAGATTCAATTGTGTTCTGATCACAACTTTTGCAGCCACCCATGCTTTGTGGTAATTGGGTATTCGGATGCGGTGTTCAAGAATTTTTTGGGGTTGAACTGATTTGATCTTTTTAAACAGGCTCAAATAATATTTATATGCCAGGTACACGCCGAATCTTGCGTTCAGCGGAAGCTGAATGATGCCCTCATACGCATTGTCAAAATCACGCTGTATATCGTCTTCAATATTTTTTTTCATTTCAAATGAGAAAGCACTGAAATCAACTCCAGGAAAATAGACCCTGTTCAGCTGCTGATAATCAGCTTTGACATCCCTCAGAAAATTGACTTTTTGAAATGCTGCTCCCAGCGCCTGCGCACTTGGTTTTAATTGTTCATATTGCGTTTGGTTTCCATTGCAGAAGACATAGAGGCACATGAGTCCCACTACTTCTGCACTACCATATATGTAAGAGGCATAGCCCGCCTGATCGTAAGATGATTTGTTCAAATCGAATTCCATGCTTTTGAAGAAAGCATCCACCAGGTGCAGATCAATATTGTATTTGTTTACGGTGATTTGGAAGCTGTTCAGAATGGGATTTAAACTGATTTGATCCTGAATGGCTTCATAGGTTTGCTTTTTGAAATCATCCAGCAATCTTGCTTTGTCATGTTCATGGAAAGTGTCAACGATTTCATCAGCAAATCTTACAAATCCGTAAATATCATAAATCGGACCTCTGATATCCTTTTGCAACAGCTTGATGGCACTGCTGAATGAAGTGCTGTATCGTGCAGTGGTAATCTTACTGCACTCATGAGAAACGTTATGGAACAATTGGATCATGCAAGCCGTTCTTTACTTGAAGATAACTTTTTTAAACGATTTATAGATGTAATTGTTCAGTGAAAGCGTACATGGACTGCGAGCTATGCGCTATTGAATTCTTTATCAATGAGTTTTGCAACCACTTCGCCACTGATTAAACTTGGAGGCACACCCGGACCCGGAACAGTCAATTGTCCTGTATAATAAAGGTTACGAACCTTCTTGCTTTTACAGGAAGGACGCAGGATGGCTGTTTGCAACAATGTATTGGCGAGTCCGTATGCATTGCCTTTGAATGCATTGTAATCCTCTTTGAATTCTTTTGTGCAATAGGTTCTTTTGAATACAAGATGTTCTTTGATGTCGTACCCCGTCTTTTGTTTGAAACGCTCACAAATGATATGAAGGTATTTTTCTCTGACTGCATCATCATCTCCATCGAGTCCTGCTGCAATGGGAATCAGGAAAAACAGATTATCGCATCCTTCAGGGGCATGTCCCGGATCGGTGATGGATGTAGAGCTCAGGTAGAACAAGGGTGTTTCTGGCCACTTGGGATTGGTATAAATATCTTTCCCGTGTTCGTCGAACGGTACGTCAAAGAAAAGGGTATGGTGCAGTATGCCCTCCACTTTCTTGTTGACCCCCAGATAATAGATCAATGATCCCGGTGCCATCAATCGTTTGTCCCAATATTTTTCAGAGTATGAGCGATATTGTTGATCGAGCAAGGAAGACTCAATGAAATGATAATCTGCAGCTCCCACCACTGCATCTGCTTCCAGTATTTCACCATCTTCTGTTTCAACAGATTTTGCCTGATTGTTCTGCACGTGGATGCGCGTAACATTTTTATTGAAATGAAATTGCACACCCAATTCGGTGGCCATGCGATGCATTCCCGCTACTACACTGTACATGCCACCATCTGGAAACCAGGTTCCGAGTTTGATATCAGCGTAGTTCATTAAGCTGTACAATGCAGGTGTGTTTTCAGGCAATGCACCAAGAAACAAAACCGGAAACTCCATCAATTGACGAAGTTTTGGGTGCTTGAAAAATTTTGCAATATGAGATTTGATGTTGTTGAACACATCCAATTTAAAAACACCGCGGATCAATTCAGCGTCCATGAATTCTGTCCATGAGAGACTGGGTTTGTATACCAATTTCCCTACACCAACATTGTACTTGTAAGCAGCTTCCGCCATGAATTGATCCAACTTCTCTCCAGCACCGGGTTCCAATTGATCAAATAGTTTTTTCAATTCCTGGTAATCAGCAGGCACATCCATGTAATCATCTGCCCAATAAATCCTGTAGGATGGAGAGAGTCTTTTCAGGGTGTAATAGTCTGTTACTTTTCTTCCGAAGCTTGAAAAATATCTTTCAAATACATCAGGCATCCAATACCAACTCGGACCCATATCAAATGAGAATCCTTCAGAACGAAAGAACCTGCTTCTTCCTCCGGGATGATCATGTTTTTCCAGTACATGTACTTCCCAACCTGATTGGGCAAGAAAAGAGGCTGATGAGAGTCCGGCGTAACCGCTCCCAATTACAATGGCTTTTTTGGACACAATGGAAAGTTAGATTAAAACTTGCTGATTTCCTCTTTCAACAATCTTCTTGCAAAGTGTATTCTGCTTTTGATGGTTCCCAAAGGTTCATCCAACATGATGGCAATTTCATGATACTTGTATCCCTCAAAATACAACATGAAAGGTTTTTTGAAAAGTGCAGGAAGATTGTATACTGCCCTCTCGATATCCTTGATGCGCATATTGGTTTCAGCACCATTGGGAACAGCTGACTGGTTGTGGTCAATCAAGAAATCATTCGGTGTGTTGTCGAAGATGGTATTTTGTTTTGCTCTTCTGCGGTAGTTGTTGATGAAAATATTGCGCATGATGGTATACATCCATGCTTTGATGTTTGTACCAACATTGTATTTGTCTTTGTTGGATATCGCTCTGAACATCGTTTCCTGCAAAAGGTCTTTTGCAGATTCCTGATCCTTTGTAAGTGTGATGGCAAAGGGGCGCAGATACTCTGAGTTCTGAACCAGCATCATATTGAATTCCTGCGTAGACATGTTTGTTTAATTTTAAGACTGTGAAGTTAAACAAACTTATTCCAGGCAAACAAATTTTTGTTTAATAATTTATTAAAATTATTAAACAAATTACAAGTGACTGATTATTAATTGGTTGAGAGGGAAAGCTGGTTGACAAAATCCATTACTTCCTGCAAGGAGCGCTTGAATTTGACCTGTGGGGGGATTTTATTTTCATACATAGCCGCAACGGGTCCGGATATCACAAAGGGAACTGAACCGAACTTTTGAACAGCCTGTGTCATGAATCTTTCGAAGTTGAACTGACGTGAGGCTGTGGTCATATGTGTATATATGAAATCAGGTTGCTTGTACTTGACAACATAAGCAACATCTACCAATGGCACACTCGCTCCCAGGTAATAGACTTCGATACCGCGGTTCTTTAAAAGATATTGAATAAACAGCAAGCCCAGCTCGTGGTACTCTCCATCAGGCATGAAAAGCAAAACACGTTTGTCTGACCTGAATATGGGATTGACAGCTTCCGTACCTACAATGAGCTTATGGCGAATGATATTTGAAACCAGGTGTTCCTGGGCGGGATTGATGTGTCCGGTTACCCATAACAGACCAATGCGCTCCATGAAGGGAAAGATATACTGATGGATCACTTTTTCGATGCCTTTGGCCTCGATTTTTTCTTTCAACAAGTGATCGAATGCGGTCAATTCGATATCCACCATGTACTGGATCATCAAATTGACAACTTGCTCCTGTTGCGCTTCTACGTTATTGATACTCAGTATCTTATCGTTTATTTCCTGATCGCTCATCCGATCGATATGGGAAATCTTGAATCCATTTTTGTTCAGCAAAGAAATGTTGAGGATTTTTTTCAGCTCATCGTTGCTGTAGTATCTGATATTGGTATCGGTTCGCTGTGGCTTTAGAAAATGGTAACGCTGCTCCCATATTCTGATGGTATGGGCTTTGATTCCTGTCAAATTCTCCAGATCCTTGATTGTAAAAGCGTTCATCTAGGACAATAACACCGGTTTGGACAAATTGTTTGGATTTCCTTATATATTCAGGCTTTTAACAGATTTTTCTTTTCAAATTTAGCCGTCAGGACAAATCCCAGGCTTTCGATGCGGACTTCCACCATGTTGTTTCCCATTACCCTGAGCACCCTACCTGTGGCTCCGACCATGACGCCAGCATTGACAACCACTTCATCTGCCGGTTTTACGTCCAGATTCCGCACCTCCACATCCTCATAATCTTTGAGGAATTTTTTGATTTCAATGATTTCTTCCTCCTTGATCACTGCAGGCTTCCCATTCCAGTAGACATAGTTGAGCACTCCGTCGACATAGTGGACTTCTGTCCTGTCTTTCTCTTCCACTTTTACAAAAACATAGCTTTTGAAAAGCGGCTCCTCAATTGTTTTGATGCGATCGCTCCATTTTCTTTTCACGCGGTTCAATGGACAATATGCTTCAATGCCTTTTTGCTGAAGCGCCTTGTCAACTTTTTTCTCCCAGCGCGGCTTTGTATAGAGCGCATACCATTTTTTAGTGCTTTCAGCCATTTTACTCCTGGTTCAATGGAATATCTCTTTTCAATGTTGCATCACGGTTGGCCATTTCCCAAGCGGTGTAGAAAACCAATTGAGCTCTTTTGGACAGCAAGGGATAATAAATTTTATCAGGCGTGTCGGTTGGCTTGTGATAGTCAGCCTGCAACATGCCATCATAATAAAAAATGATAGGAACCCCTTTGCTTGCGAAATTATAGTGATCGCTTCTGTAGTAAATCCTGTTGGGATCTTTCGGATCATTGAATTTGTAATCCAATGTCATTTTGATGTATTTGTTGTTGACTCCCTCACTGATGGGCTTCAGGTCTGAACTCAATTTATCATCTCCTACCACATACACATAATTCAATGTGTCGGCTGACTTCCTCTCTGTATCAACCCTGCCAATCATATCAATATTCAGATCAGCCGTTGTCTTATCCAACGGAACTGTTGGATGATCTGAAAAATATTCAGAACCCCAGAGTCCTTTTTCTTCTCCACTTACCGTCATGAAGAGGATGTTTCTTCTGGGACCCTTGCCGTCTGCCTTTGCTTTTGCAAATGCTTCAGCAATTTCCAAAACACCTACCGTTCCTGAACCATCGTCGTCTGCGCCATAATAAATGACATCCCCACGCTTACCCAAATGATCATAGTGTGCAGTAATGATCAACCATTCATCCGACTTGTCTGATCCGGGAATGTATCCGAGTACATTGGAACTGGAAACCTCTGTTGTTTTCTTTTCGAAAACAAGTTTGACATTTGATTTGATGATTTGTGCAGGCAAAGACTTTGACTTGCCGGCTTCTTTCAACTGAGCAAATGCATCACCCAGCATTGCATTGGCAATTTGTTCAGAGATAAAATATGAGTTGGGATACAACTCGGATTTGTATAAATCAACATGCATGGTAGGTTCTGTGGGAGCTTTGCGCGGAAAACCATTGGCAACCATCACCACTGCCGCAGCACCTTTGCTTTTTGCAGTCTGCAATTTCCCGTACCAACTGGATGGTGACCTGAAACCTCCGGCAGAAGGCTTGTAACCGGCGGGAGCGCCATCCAACATGAATACCAGTTTACCTGTAACATTTTGTCCCGCATAGTCATTCAGTTCTTTGTCGACAATTCCATGTCCAACAAACACGGCTTCAGAAAAATACTGCGTGGCGGTATTGTTCCAGTTGGCCAGCGGACTAAAATCGTTGTGCACGGTGAATGATTTTCCATTCACACTGATGGATGCATTCCCGATTTCATCCTTGTATACAGGATACAATTGCTGAAAACTTCCATTGTTTCCAGGCAACAGACCGAGTGATTTGAAATGATTTTCAATATACGCTGCAGCTTTTCTTTGTCCCTCTGTCGCTGTTTCCCTTCCTTCCATCTCTGCACCGGCAACGATGTACAAATGCCTGCTCAAATCTTCGGGCGTGATGCTTGCAGCATATTTTTTAGGGTCAGCTGCTGTTGCTGTTTTTTTCTTTTGGGCAGAAAGTGTCACTGAGCATGTCAGCAATACAACCATTGAGATAAGTCTAAGCATGAATTATATTTTTATTTTTTGAACCCTGTTTAAATGCCTGCCTCCTTCGAATGCAGTTGACAGAAATGTATCCACCATTTCCAAAGCAAGATCAATGCTCACGAATCGTGCAGGAATACAAATGATATTGGCATCGTTGTGTTGTCTTGCCAACGAAGCAATTTCTTTTTCCCAACAAATGGCAGCACGAATACCCTGGTGCTTGTTGGCTGTGATGGCAACACCATTGGCCGAGCCGCAAATCAGAATGCCCATAGCAGCATGGGATTCCTCGACTGCTTCGGCTACAGCATGTGCATAATCCGGATAGTCGCATGATGCATCTGTAAAAGTTCCATGATCTTTTACTTGAAATCCTTTTTGCTGAAGATGATCCATGACCGCTGATTTGTAATGAAATCCGGCATGATCAGATCCTATGGCGATTGTCTTGTTCATATCCATCATTTGATTATTCCCATTCCTCATCCTGTTTTTTCTTTACCCTTGCGGCAATCAGGATGCTGATTTCGTAAAGAAGTACCAATGGAATCACCACAATCAATTGAGATCCCCAGTCAGGCGAAGGAGTGATGATGGCAGCAAGCACCAACAAAACTACATATGCGTATTTGCGGTAGTTCCTCAAAAAACTGGGAGTTATGATACCCAATTTTGATAGAAGCCAAGTGGCCATTGGAAGTTCAAATGCGATGCCTGCACCCAAAGTAATGTCGATCAGTGTATCCAGGTAATCGGTCAGTGTAGGACGATAATCGATCACGCCCATTGCACCTATGGTATAATTGGAAAGGAAATTAAATGTGAAGGGAGCGAGCATGAAATAGCCGAAAGCAGCACCCAGGAAAAAAAAGAAGCTCACCCAAAAAATGATGCCGCTGGTGTATTTAAGTTCAGTAGGTTTGAGCGCGGGCCGAATGAATTTCCAAACTTCATAAAAAACAAATGGAATGGCCAGAAGAATACCTCCCACAATAGCAATGGTAATGCTCGACATAAAGGTGCCGCTGATGGAAGTCACCTGCAAATTCAATTTCATGGGTGGCATGCAAAGAGAGTCGCCCATTCCCAAAAAGTGACTGAGATTGCACAGCACGCGGTAGGAAATGAAATCATTGCGTGTGGGTCCCATGATCACCACATCAAAAATTTCATCGATGTAAATAAAGAAAAGAATGGCTGAAATCAGGATGGCCAACACCGATCTCATGATGTGCCAACGCAATACTTCCAGATGATCAATAAAACTCATTTCCGTTTCATCGCCACCTCCTGATCTCAATCGTTTTAAGAAAGTCTTGTTCTCCTCCACGCTCCAATTTTTGGAAACGCTAAGGTAAGGAATTGGCCCAAGGGAAGTACAACCCGTCAGGTTAAAATCACATCCACCCGCTTCCTTAAAATCCGTCGATGTAAAGAGATTGAACAGCCCAGTTTCCTTCGGCTTTATTCAATGCTACCATCCAGGCTCCCTGCTGGAGATCGCAGCATTCCTGTCCGGCATATCCCAACAAATAGTTTCCGCGTACGACCATTCCAACACCCTCGTATTTTTTATGATGGATGTCAATCCTGCACTGACTGATGGCGGGTTTTTTTTCGGTACATGACTTCACCAGGTAATTGAATTCAGGTTCTGAGAGATTCTCGTATGCATTGAACTGCAACCGCTTTTTCAAGCAGGGCATGCTGCCGGTTTGCTGCTTTTTGAAAACATCCTCGAGCATCTGACGCACCATCAAATCCACTTCATCTCCGTGCAATTCATTCGCTACCCGATCGTACATAAAGCAAAAATGCAGATCGCTGGGATGCGGTGGCAACTCCATGTTGAAAAAAGAAGTTGCCAGGTAGTCGTATTGCTCTCTCATGTTGATGGGGGTTTGATTGAAAACAACATGGATATGGTGTTGGTGCAGCAAATGGATCCACCTGTTCAATGTCAGCTGAATTTCTTTGTCCGTCAGCAACGCTGAGGAAAGAATTGGTTCATGGAGCTTGATTTTCTCTTTTACAATGATGGGCAAAGTCATGGTGATTTGTTTTCTTAAAATTGAAAAACAGCACGGCCACGAAAAAGTCGATCCCATCATTTTCTTGAAGGTTAATTCCCGTCAACTGCAGTTTCTTTGACATATAAAAGATAGCTTTACACAGCATGAGCAGGTTGAAAACATCATTCAGGAGATTGTTGATTGCTCCTTTTATTTTGCTGATTCAGGCATACAGACTGGTGATTTCACCATGGATGGGTCCCAAATGCAGATATACCCCCACATGCTCTCAATATGCAATGGACGCGTTGAGAAAATATGGAATGATAAAGGGCCTGTGGAAGGCCCTTCAAAGAATATCAAGATGCCACCCATGGGGTGGCAGCGGTTATGATCCTGCTTAGAAACGTTCAGCTACTTTTTTCCAATTGACAACCGACCAAAAAGCATTCAAATAATCTGCACGTCGATTTTGGTATTTGAGATAGTAAGCATGTTCCCAAACGTCTACCCCCAGAATGGGTTTGCCTTTCACCTCTGCAACATCCATCAATGGGTTGTCCTGGTTGGGAGTAGATGAAATTTCAAGCTTACCATCCTTTACAATCAGCCATGCCCATCCGCTTCCGAATCTCGTCATGCCTGCATTGCTGAATTTTTCTTTGAACGCATCAAAAGAACCAAACGCAGCATCAATGGCAGCTGCGAGTGCTCCCTCAGGTTGTCCGCCAGCTTGTGGGGCCAAACTTTCCCAGAAGAAACTGTGGTTCCAGTGACCACCTCCGTTGTTGCGTACAGCCGGAGAAATGCTCCCTGCCTGTGCAACCAGTTCCTCCAATGTTTTATTTTCATGCGCAGTGCCTGCGATGGCTTTGTTGAGGTTGTCAACATAAGCCTGGTGGTGTTTCCCGTGGTGAATTTGCATGGTAGTAGTATCGATATGTGGTTCCAGTGCATCATGTGCATAGGGCAAAGAAGGTAATGTAAACGGCATAAGATTATTTTTTGCAAAGATAAAAAATCAGGAACGCTTTTTCTTAAAAAAGGCTTTCATCATTTCTGCTGATTCATCGGCAAGGAGTCCGAAGAGAACCTGCGTTTTGGCATGAAATGGATTTTTACTGCCGGTATAGCATTGGTGTCCGTTTTTGACATCGGGTGCCCCCCAAACGATTCTGCCAATCTTGCTCCAATGCAATGCACCTGCACACATCAGACATGGCTCAACGGTCACATACAAAGTGGCGTCCGGCAAATACTTGGCACCCATTGCATTGAAAGCACTCGTGAGTGCAATGATTTCTGCATGTGCAGTAGGGTCGTTCAATTTTTCAACCATGTTATAACCCCTGGCAATGATCTTTCCCTGTTGAACCACCACAGCACCGACAGGTACCTCGTCCTCATTGAATGCCTTTTCAGCCTCTTTGAGGGCCATTTTCATGAAATACTCGTCAGTCATGATGTTGTTTTTTTTCAATCAGGTTGATCAATTTTTCCAGGGCATTTTCCATGGACTGTACAATCACAGCATAGTCTGCCAACAACCCATGGCTGTACACAAAAAATACATCCATGCGGAGCTGGTGCTGACGAAGCACTTCCAACAGGGGTAATTTCTGCTTTCTGAATGCTTCTCTCATTCTTCTTTTCATGAGATTTCTGTCGACTGCTCTCTTGAAATGTTTGGCACCAACAGAAACTCCCATTTTCAGGGGAAATGCTTCAGCAACAGCAATTGATTCGGTATGATAATAAACCAACAGGGGAGCAACCTTGAATTTTTGTCCGTACTCAAACAAATGCCTGATTGACTTCAGACTTTTCAATCGCTCATTTTTTGAAAGTGTATAGACCCCTGCCATTGTATAACAAAAATAGCCCCAGAAAAGATCCGAGGCTATAGTAAGTTGAAAATATACGTAGTCGACCTATTTCAGTTTGCTCTCGTCGGAGACACTGAGTTTTTTGCGACCTTTTTTTCTTCTGCTTGCCAATACTGCGCGTCCGTTGGCAGATTGCATGCGCTTACGGAAACCATGAACTGATTTTCTGCGTCTGCGGTGCGGTTGGAATGTACGTTTCATAATTTTTGCTTTTTCCTTTTTGTTGAAACAATGGATCGGGAGAAGCGATCAATGCTGTTCAATGGGTCCACGGGTCACCACACCTGTGGATTTGTGAAAGGACGGCAAAGGTAGCAGTTTTGGGGTAATTTGGCAAGTCCGAATCGAATTTAGAGGGATGCCTTGCTGGCTTTGACCTCTTCCCCCCAGAAAATTCCAGCTGCGTGGCCAAATTTCTCAACATCTCCAGTTGTATAAAAGCGAATCGTTCCGTTGCTGGACAACCTGCCAGCCATTTCAGGATGTCTTTGAAGGTAGCTGACAAGGCTCTCTGCAACAATTTCACCCTGAGCAATGATCTGAACCCCTGGATGAACCAGCTTTTGGATCACCGGCATCAAAAGCGGATAATGGGTGCAGCCCAATAAAATGGTATCGATGCCTTCACATTGCTGCAAGAGAGCATCCAGGCAGGCTTTGACAGGTTCAACTGCCTTGGGAGTCAAGTGCTCTCCGGATTCAACCAATTCAACCCAAGCAGGACAAGCCTGCTGATAGACCGTTACATCCGGAAACGATTTTTGTATCTCAATGAGATATGAGCCTGAATCAACAGTTCCCTGTGTTCCCAGAATACCTATATGATGGGTCTCTGTATAATCGCCGATGACTTCAGTCGTTGGACGAATGACGCCCAATACCCTTTTGGAGGGATCGATCAGCGGAAGATTTTTTTGTTGTATCGTACGCAATGCCTTGGCTGAGGCGGTGTTGCAGGCAAGGATGACAAGCGGACATCCCTGATCAAACAACCACTGAACGGCTTGCAGCGTGTATTGATATACTGTTTCAAAATCACGCGGTCCGTATGGCGCTCTGGCATTGTCGCCCAGATAAATAAAATCTTGATCCGGCAAACGTCTCACCAATTCTTTTAAAACAGTGAGTCCACCGAGTCCGGAATCAAATACTCCTATGGGCGATTGAAATGGCATGACAAAAAAAGACCGAAACAATGTTTCGGTCCGGATTATTTATTTGGCAGGTGGTTTGGGTGAACCTGCATCAATTTTTTTCTTGACCAGCGGAAGGAGATCATCTGCATCAGGCGATACAACAAGTGCCTCCTTTCTGAATACATAGCTGAATCCGTTTGCCTTGGCAACATCGTTGATGAGTTGGTTTGCTTTTTGGGCAACGGGTGACATCAATTCTTCCTGCTTTTGTTGCATTTGCTGCTGATAGCTTTGCTCATATCCCTGCAACTCCACCAACAATTTTTTCATTTTCTCTCTGTTGGCAGTTCTGATGGCATTGGACCATTTGGTTGAATCTGCTTTGAAAATACTGTCTTGACGATTCAATTCTTTCAGCGTTTCGGCATAATTGATTTGCAAAGCGCTGTCAAACTGTGACATCTCAGCCATTGCTTTTTTGTACTCTGGCATCAGCTGAACTACTTCATCTATACTGATATAACCATGTTTGTTTTGGGCGTTGAGCATAGGATTGAAGGACATGATCGCGATCATCACCATACCCAGGAATAAAAACTTTTTCATTATTGCTTGTTTGTTTTAAGTGCTACGAAAATAGGGTTTTTTTATTTGCTGGTTAACTCTTTTAACACATCATCACTTCGATCCAGTTTTGGGTCAGCAAAAATCACAGTAATGCCTTCACTTTTATCCAAAATCAAATCATATTGCCTTGTAACAGCCAGCTTTTGAACTGCATTGTAAACCTTGTCCTGTATGGGTTTTACCAATTCCTGTCTTTTTTTAAACAAATCCCCTTCAAATCCAAATCGTTTTTTCTGAAGATCTCTCACTTCCTTCTCCTTGTTGAACAGATCATCTTCTCTTTTCTTTAACAGCTCCTCGCTCAACATCACTTTTTCTGCTTCATAATTTCTGTAAAGGAGATCGAGTGCAGCTTGCTTATCATCAATTTCTTTTTGCCACTGCAAACTGAAGCCATCCAGTTTTTTCTGTGCATCGGTGTATTCAGGAAGCTTGCTGAGGATATACCTCGTATCGATGATGGCATACCGTTGGGCTTGTGCAAACAATCCACAGATCAACATCAGCGAGAGCAGTGTGGTGAGTTTTTTCATGAAGTATGTTTTTAAAATTATTCCGGTTCGAAACCTAACATGAATGTAAACCTGCTGGCGTCGCGCAGTCTCCCGTTGGGCGTAAGCCGATCCAAGCCCACTCCGTAATCAAATCCGAGCAATCCAAACATGGGCAGGAAGAATCGCACACCGAGTCCCATTGAACGTCTCAACCTGAAGGGGTTCCACTCCTTGAAACTAAACCATCCATTGGCAGCTTCGTAGAATGCCAATCCGTAAATCGTACTGCTTGGATTGGTAACAAACGGATAGCGCATCTCCAAAGAATACTTGTTGAAGATGGTGAAGAACCTGCTTGCTGCTGTCTTATCAGGATTGACAGTGGGATCAGAATTGTCGTAAACAGGATATCCCCTGTGTGCTACGAGATCATAGCCCAATACACCAAAATTATTTGTAATACCCGCATCACCCACCTGGAATCTTTCAAACGGTGAAATAGGAATGTTTTTGTTGTACCTGCCGATGAATCCATATTTCGCAGCCATGCGCAATACAAATTGCCTGCTCTTGTCTTCTCCTGCAGGTTTTCCGATCGGCACAAACCATTCAGCATTGAATCTCCACTTGTGGTATTCCACCAGTTTGAAAATATCTTTTTGATTTACACCAGTGATGTAGGACCAAGGTGGAGTAAATGCCGCACTGGCAAGAAAATTGGAACCACTTCTCGGGAAGATTGGCTGATCAATGGAAGTACGCTGCAATGCAAACTTCAAGTTGATGTTGTTGGAAATTCCCGTTGAGAAAGATGGGAAGATGGCATAATTTTTTGCTCTGTACTGGATATAGTTAAGCGATGTTACCAATGAGAAAAAGTCATCCGGCCATTTCAATTGTTTTCCAAAAGCGATCGTTGCACCGGAAGTGCTGAGATAGGATGAATCAACAAAGTTTCTGTCATACCTGAATGTAAACGGATTGTATGCATTGGTAAACTTGGTGTTGAAAACATTGAATGTAAAAGAGTTTCTCTTCTTGCCGCCAAACCATGGTTCAGTGAAAGAAAAATTGACTGACCTGAAATAACGTCCATTTGATTGATACCTGATGCTGAGTTTCTGGCCATCACCTGTTGGCAAAGGATCCCATGCTGTCTTTTTCCAGATATTTTTGATGGAAAAATTATTGAACGTAACACCGAGTGTACCTGTCAATCCAATATTACCTCCCCAACCTGCACTCAACTCAAGTTGATCTGAAGATTTTTCTTCAACAGTATAATTGATGTCTACTGTACCATCTTCCTGATTGGGAACAGGCTGCATGCCGAGTTTTTCCTGGTTGAAATAACCGAGGTTCAAAATTTCTCTCTGAGATCTGATCAAATCAGAGCGGCTGAATTTTTCACCTGGAACGGTCCTCAGCTCTCTGCGTATAACGTGTTCCTTGGTTTTATCGTTTCCGGAGATGTTGACATTTTTGATGGTGGCCTGCGGTCCCTCCGTAATTCTCAACTCATGGTCAATGGTATCGTTGTATACAGATGTTTCAACAGGATTGACACTGAAAAACAGGTAACCATCGTCCATGTAAATGGAACTTACATCACCACCCTCGGGTGATAATTGTTTTCCAAGTTTCTTGTTCAGGATGTCGATGTTATAGGTATCGCCTTTTTTGATCCCCAATACCATGTTCAAAATGCTGTCTGCATATTTGGTATTGCCCTTCCAGGTCATGTTGCCAAAGTAATATTTACTTCCTTCCTCCAATTTCATGGAAATATTCAACCTTCCCTTCTTGTCATAGTACTGTGTATCACTTGCAATGACAGCATCTCTGTATCCCAGTGAATTGTAGTACTGTAAAATTTTTTCCTTGTCTTCGAGGTATTTTTTCTCATCAAATTTGGCAGACGCAAAAAGTTTGAATCTGAACCAGGGATCCATGAAATCTCTGATTTGCGAGGGTTTTAAAAATCCCCAATTTTTGATGAACTCTTTCGCTGTATACGTTTTGACGGGGCCATAGGGACTGACAGCGCTGTCTGGATAAAGCGTAATGCGTGTCATCTCTTTTGTACCCTTCAGTTTTCTCTTCAGCGAAGGAATGGCTGCTGACTGGTTTCCAAAGAAAAATACTTCAGAAATCCTCACTTTGAGTCCCTTTACAATATTGAATGTAAGCACTGTTTTATCCGGACTGTATGCATCGGGTTTTTCTTCGATGTCTACGGCAGCACCCCTGAAACCTTTTTCAGTATAGTATTTGATGATGTTTTCTTTTGCAGACAATTTCATGTTGTCTGTTACCACCCTGCTTTTTACCAAACCAACCTTGTCCTTCAATTCATCTGCTTCTGTTTTTCTGATGCCTTTGAATTTATAGTCTGCCAGCATGGGACGCTCCACTGCATCGATCTCTACCCAAATGTTGTTCTCCTCAAGTTTGGTGATCCAAATATTGATGTTGGTGAACATGTTTTGGGACCAAAGTTTGTTGATCGCCTTGGCGAAGTTGTCACCCCCCGGCAATGTTACTTCATCACCAACAGCGAGTCCCGATACAGAGATTACAATTGCAGGATCAAATGCTTTATTCCCTTTCACAGCAATATCCGCTATGATGTATTTCTTGGGATATTTGGCATTGAAAATGGACATCAATGCAGGATCCACAGAAGGTGCTGGTAAAGTATCGTTTTGCGCAAATACACTGTTCGAAAACATGAGTAAACCCATCAGAATGAACAGCATACAATTCCTAATCTTCAAAAACATGGTTTGGGAGGGCAAAATAACGGGTTTTTGTCTAATTCTTTGTTAAAGGGGCTTGTATTTGACCGCTGGTCTTTCCAAACCTTCTTTCGCGTTTCTGAAAATCCAAAATGGCCTCGTAGAGATTTTCTTTTCGAAAATCCGGCCACCTGGTTTCCGTAAAATACAATTCCGCATAGGCCAATTGATAGAGCAGAAAGTTGCTGATGCGGTATTCTCCACTGGTACGGATCATCAACTCCGGATCAGGGAATGCACTGGTGGTGAGGTATTGCTGTAGGGTATCTTGGGTGATCTCATCCGGATCGAGTGAATTTTCTTTTACATCTTTGGCAATCTGTTTTACCGCATTGACCAATTCCCATCTTGAGCTATAACTCAAGGCCATGACGAGGTTGAGTCCGGTGTTGCCTGCTGTCATGTCAAGCGCCTCCGTCAGCGCCTGGCGTGCGTTGGGAGGAAGCATCGACAATGCACCAATGGCGTGCATTTTGATGTTGTTTTTATTGAGGATGGGGACCTCCTTTCTCAAGGTTTCCACCAACAATTCCATCAATCCAGTCACCTCATGCAGGGGCCTGTCCCAATTCTCAGTGGAAAATGCATACAAAGTCAGGTATTCAACCCCCAATTCAGCACATCCCTCCACAATATCCCTCACACTTTCAACTCCCCTGAAATGGCCAAACAGGCGGTCTTGTCCCTGTTCCTGTGCCCAACGGCCATTGCCGTCCATGATGATGGCAATATGCTGCGGAATTCGCTCCAGATCAATATTCTGCTTGAGAGACATGGTGCAAAGTTAATGTATTTAGAGGGATCCTAGCGGGGGTCGGCACACTTATAAGAGGAGAAAGAAAAGGTAAGTGTAAACTGTGCAAGCAGGTATTGATCGCGTTGCTGACTGAAGCCGCGTTGATCTCCATTTGTTTTGATTTGTCCGATCGAGCGGTCTTGCAAACGGTAAGCTTTAGACAGTAGATTTCCGTTTCCAGAAGTGTTCAACACATCATTGGGAGCATAGGTGCCGCTGACGTCATCTAAATAGTCTGTATTGGTATAGCGGTAAACAACCTCGAAGCCAAGGTTCAGATTGTTCGCAATATTGTATTTGACTCCCATTCCGAGCGGGAAGCAATAGGCCTGGTCACTGTATGCATTTCCTGCTGCCAACTGACCTTCAGTGCCCAATGGTTGCAGTTTTTCTTTGACACCATCCAAGAAAGTGTAGGGATTGTGTTTGATGATGCCCACACCGAGGGTGATATATGGAGTAAATCGGTGTTCCGGATCACCGGGAATGAATTTGAAGAAATTAAAATCGCCCTGCACCGAAACTTCCCAAACCTTGTTTTGGAAATCCAGGTTGCGGGTTTTTTGAAAAGGAAACTTCGCCGGATTCACCATGGAATCTGCATAGCCCAGTTTGGCATAATGCCCGGCTACCCGGAGCGCAACATAGGGACCAAACTGTTTTTTTGCCAATACCCCGTATGTCAATTGAGGATTTTTGAATCCGACACCTTTGTTCAAATCACCAAAATAATGTGCTCCACCGATGGTGATACCTACTTCTCCTTCCTGCACAATGGCCTGTGGCTGAGCATAGGACAGGAGGGAAATCATTGAAAATACAAAGAGGTAAGGAAGGACCTTTTTCATGTACACGTAAATGTAGGAAGTTGACATTACCTGAATGGTATATCAGGGTTAAAATAGTTGTAAAATATCATCTGTTTCGTGTATCGAATCCCCATGTAAGCTTCTCTCTCAAAGTCTTTAAAAATATATTTTCATTCAACCTGATCAGGTTGAATGTGAAATCTTCTTTTTTGATGGAGAGTTGAACGGACTTGTCAACAATTTCTTTTCTGGCATCGAGTGTACAGATAAAATCCTCGGTTCGTCCCTCCACCTGAAACGAGAGCACATGGTGATTGGGAACGACAATGGGACGGATGTTGAGGTTATGGGGTGCAATGGGCGTCAAAACAAAACTGTTGCTCTCCGGAAAAACTACTGGGCCATTGCAGCTCAGGGAATATCCGGTTGAACCTGTTGGCGTTGAAACAATCAATCCGTCAGACCAAAATGTATTGAGAAATTCTCCATTCAAATATGTATGTATTTTGATCATTGGAGAAAATTCCCTTTTATGAATGGTGAATTCGTTCAAGGCAAAAGGATCTTTTCCAAACAAAGGAACATTGGCATCCAAATGAACAAGGCTTCTTTTATCCAAAACATATGTGTTGTTTTTGAGGGCATCCACTGCCTCCTGCAAATCTTCTTTTCTCAAACTAGCCAGAAATCCAAGCCTGCCGTAATTGATACCCAATACAGGGATCTGCTTGTCGCGGACCAGGCATACCGTATCCAGCAATGTGCCATCTCCACCCAATGAAATGACAGCATCGAATGATTGATCGAGTTCCTGTTCGTCACTGAATGTTTTGGTGGACTTGAAATTATCCATCGGAAGTTGTGCATAGACCACAACATCGATCCCTGCCGCCGCAAGTGCTTCACACAATTGTTTGA